>CAMVKI010000211.1 GCA_947168005.1 uncultured Clostridia bacterium | reverse complement strand
TGATCAAAAAACTGCTTGACTTCGCCGTACGGCTTGGTTTATAATCAAAGCAAGATTATGAGCCGTTCGGCGAAGTCAAGTTTTATTTGGCATCAATTGCGCCGTGCGGCGAAGAAACGAGAGAAAGGCAACCTCATAATCCCCCAAAAGATCAAAATCGGAGGCGGTATCTATGATCGTATCCACAGCAAAGGAATTCGGCACGGCGATCCGGGCGCGGCGGAAGGAGCTCGGGCTGACGCAGGCAGCGGTTGCGGAGTTCACGGGCTTCAGCGTCAGCTTCCTCTCGGATCTGGAAAACGGCAAGCAGACGGCGGAGCTGGGGAAGGCCCTGTATCTGGCGAATCTTCTGGGTCTGGACGCAGAGCTCCGGAAGCGGGGTGAGCCTAGATGACCTACAACGTCAGCATCGAAAAGAACGGTGTGCAGACCCCTGTGGGCACGCTGACCGGCGACCGCCCGGAGAATGCCGTGTTCGCCTACGCCCCGGCGTATCTGGCAGCGGAGGACGCGGCCCCCATCTCTCTCAGCCTGCCGCTGCAGGAGGCCGCCTTTTCCCCGGCGCAGACGAAGAACTACTTTGACAGTCTGCTGCCGGAGGGCTACACCCGCCGGACCGTGGCGCAGTGGATTCACGCGGACGAAGACGACTATCTGACCATCCTCCACGCCCTGGGCTGCGAATGCCTCGGCGCCCTGCAGATCACGGCGGAGGACGAGACCCACGGCGCAAGCTACGAGCCGCTGGCCTTGGAGCAGGTCAAGGCCCTGGCCGCCGAGGGCGCTTCCAAATCCGCGGAGCTGGTGATTTCCTCGCATCTGTCTCTGGCCGGGGCCACCGGCAAGGTGGGCCTGTACTACGACGGCAAGGCCTGGTATCTACCCCGGGGGACTGCGCCCAGCACCCACATCGTCAAACAGAGCCACGTCCGTCTGAAGCACATCGTGCAGAACGAGCAGCTGGCCCTGACGACGGCAAGGAACTGCGGCCTGCAGGTCGCGGACAGCTTCATCATCAACACCGGGGACGGCGCCGACGCGGAGATCCTGTTTGCCGCCGGGAGATATGACCGCATTTTCTCAAAAACAGGCAGGGTGATCGACGGTCTCACTGCTCCGCTGCGGCTTCACCAGGAGGATTTCGCCCAGGCGCTGGGGATTCCGGCCTCCCGGAAGTACGAGCGGGCCGGAGAGGATCACATGGCCCGGATGTTCGACCTTCTGCGGCGGCATTCCGCCGACCCGATCCGGGACATGACCCGGCTTTGGGATCAGATCGTCTTCAACTGGCTGATCGGCAACACCGACGCCCACGTCAAGAACTTCTCCCTGCTGTGCAGCCCGGACCTTCGGACCCTGCGGCTGGCCCCGGCCTACGACCTGTTGGGCGCGGCGATCTATCCGACCACGCGGGAGCTCTCCTTCCGGATCGGCGGCGCGGCGACGCTGGACGCAGTCACGGAGGCATCCTTGGAAGCTGCGGCCCGGGAGGCAGGGCTCGGCGTCCGGATGGCCATGCAGCGGTATCATCGGATGGTCGAGACCTTTGTTCCTGCCCTCCGGGCCGCCTCAGAGGCGCTGCAGGCGGAAGGCTTTCCCGAAGCCGCAGAGCTCGCCGAGCAGATCCTCCGGACCGGCGGAATCGCCGCGGTGAACTAACGGAATATAGAATACAAAGGAGTTCAAATGCTTGAAATCAACGGCGTTTACGCCAACGCAATCGTTTATACGGATGAAATCGAGTCCTCGGCGGCGGGGCAGATTCAGGCGCTCTGCGATCAGCCCTTTGCCGCAGGCGCGAAGATCCGGATCATGCCGGACGTGCACACAGGGAAGGGCTGCACCATCGGCACCACCATGACCGTCGGGGAGTATGTGGTCCCGAACCTGGTGGGCGTGGACATCGGCTGCGGCATGGACGTGGTCCTGCTCAAGGAAAAGCGCGTCAACCTGCCTGCCCTTGACGCGTTCATCAGCAAGAATATCCCCCACGGCAGAGACGTGCGGGAGAAAGCACACCGCAACAGCAGGCAGATCGATATTTCCGAGCTGGAATGCTTCCAGTACATCGATACCCGACGCGCCGCAGAGAGCATCGGCACCCTGGGCGGCGGCAACCACTTCATCGAGCTGGACCGGGACGAGGAGGGCAATCTCTATCTCGTCATCCACACCGGCAGCCGGAACCTGGGCCTGCAGGTGGCGGAATACTATCAGAAGCAGGCCTATGAGCGCGGCGGCGGCAGATCCCAGACCGAGATCCCCTTCGAGCTGGCGTATCTGACCGGCAAGGACCGGGACAGGTATCTCCATGACATGGCAGTCATGCAGCAATACGCGGCCCTCAACCGGCAGACCATCCGGGACTGCATTCTGGACGGTTTGAAGCTTCACGAGGCGGATTTCTTCACCACCGTTCACAACTACATCGACCTGGAACACGGCATTCTGCGGAAGGGCTCGGTCTCCGCCCGGGCCGGGGAGCGGCTGCTGATCCCGCTGAATATGCGGGACGGCGCGCTGATCTGCGTGGGCCGCGGCAACGACGCGTGGAACCAGAGCGCACCCCACGGCGCCGGCCGCCTGTTCAGCCGCACCCAGGCAGAGAGCAGCTTTACCCTCTCCGCCTTCAAGAAAAGCATGGAGGGCATCTACACCTCCACGGTCAGCCAGGACACCCTGGACGAATGCCCCATGGCCTACAAGGACCCGCAATCCATCATCGCCGCCATCGGCGACACGGTCCGCATCGAGAAGCAGATCCGCCCCATCTATAACTTCAAATCCAGCGACCGGTTCACGAGCAAAAAGAAGAAATAATCGAGAGCACAAGAAGAGATCACGATGAAACAAGCCGGGAAGGAGGGGCCAGTATGATCTATATCACCGGTGACACCCACGCGGAGTTCAACCGCTTTTCCAAAAAGTTCTTTGACGCCATGGAAAACGACTATGTGATCATCTGCGGCGATTTCGGCGGCGTCTGGGACGATTCAGCCTACCAAAAATACTGGTTAGACTGGCTGGCGGCAAAACCCTGGACCACGCTCTTCCTGGACGGGAACCATGAGAACTATGACCTTCTGGCTACCTACCCGGTCGAACAGTGGCACGGCGGCAAGGTACAGTTTATCCGGCCCAACGTGATCTACCTGATGCGCGGTCAGGTCTTCGTGATCGACGGCCTGCGCTTCTTCGTGATGGGTGGGGCGTCCTCGCACGACGTCAGCTCCGGCATTCTCGAGATGGATGATCCTGACTTCTACGAGAAACGCCGCAGATTGGATCGGGAAAGAGCCCTGTACCGCGTCAATCATCTATCCTGGTGGAAGGAAGAACTGCCGTCCGACGAAGAGTATGCTGAAGGGTTGAAGAACCTCGACGCCGTCGGGAATCGGGTGGACGTAATTCTCTCCCACTGTGCGCCGAGCTCCGTTCAGGATATCATCAGCAGCGGCCTCTTTGAAAAGGACCGTCTGACGGATTATCTGGATCAGGTACGGGAACGCTGCACCTTCCGGCGCTGGTTCTTCGGGCACTACCACGAGAACATGGAGATCGGGCAGCAATTTGTCATGCTCTATGAGAAGATCCTTCCGCTGACTGATTATCTCCCAGGAGAGGAGAACGCCTAAATGAAAAGCAGAAACAACAGTACAAGCAAATTCATTTCCCTGATCCTACGGCACAAACCGGAGGTCATCGGGATCACGCTGGATGAGCACGGCTGGGCTAGGGTGGACGAGCTGATTGCCGGCGTCAACCGGACCAGGCCGCTGGATCTGGCGGGGCTGGAGGAGATCGTCCGCACCGATGAGAAGCGGCGCTATTCCTTCAACGAAGACAAAACGAAGATCCGCGCCAACCAGGGCCATTCCGTTCCCGTGGACGTGGAGCTGGAAGCGGTAACGCCTCCGGAGCTTCTGTATCACGGAACCGGAGAGAAGTACGTGGATTCCATCGAGGCCCAGGGGCTGATCCCGAAGACACGCCTCTATGTCCACCTGTCCGGCGATTACGAGACCGCCTTCAAGGTCGGCGCGAGACACGGAAAGCCCAGAATCTATCAGGTGCACGCCGGCAAAATGGCTGCTGACGGATATGTCTTCTACCGTTCCGTCAACGGCGTCTGGCTGACGAAGGAAGTTCCAGCGAAATACCTGACGCGAACCTGGTAGCCATGAATTGAAAACAAAACGCTTTGTAAATGCAGCTTCTGCATAAGCTACAGTATGTGATAATAACAATTGAGCAGCAGGACTCATCCTGCTGCTCTATGATAATTTGATACGTTTTCCACGATGGGAATTCTTTTTACACGGATAGAAATGAATTCATCATTTTAATTATGCCTCCAGGTAATGTGTCTTTTTTTATGTTTCCAATTGCATTAGCCTCAAATAGCACAGCGTTTCGGA
>CAMVKI010000210.1 GCA_947168005.1 uncultured Clostridia bacterium | reverse complement strand
GCACAGCGTGCGCCACACAGCCGTCCTCCCCGTAGCGGCGCACAGCGTGCGCCACCCCACCGTCCACATAGCCGCAGCGCACACTCTGCTCAACAGCAGACGCCTCCGCAGCCCCGCCGAACAAAAGAACCGCGGTAACAAAAGCCGCCAAAATCCGTCGTTTCATATTTCATCCCCTCGCGTAATTTTCCCGAAGCCTGACGAAATATGCAATCGGTGAAAATAACAGGCAAAAAGCAAGCGGCAGCCCGCATCCGCAGGGATGCTGACTGCCGCTTGCTTTTTGCCTGTTCCCTGTGCTCCCCAAGGGAGCACAGATGGGGCTCAGACCTCGTCCTTGGGTTTCCGCCCCTCCAGGAAGCCGTTCAGCTTGTCGAGCAGGTCCGGGGCCTGCTCCACGATGCGGTCCACGGTGGTGGAGGCGGGCTCGGCCACGGGCAGCATCCGCACGGAATCGCCCTTGATGACGAGGAAGGCCACGGGATCGATGCTGACGCCGGCGCCCAGGCCGCCGCCGAAGGGGTCCTTCTTGGCCGCCAGGGCGTTCTTGGTGGCGAAGTCGGTGCCGCCGCCGCCCATGCCGATGTGGACCTTGGAGATGGGAACGATGGTCACGCCGCCGCCCACGTCCACGGGAGCGCCGACGATGGTGTTGACGTCCACCATCTTCTGCATCTTTTCCATGGTGGAGGCAAGCATTTCGGAGATGTTGTTGTTATTCATATTTTAACCCACCTTTTCAGTTTTTTCAGGTTCAGAGGATTCCTCAGACTTCTGTTCAGCCTTCCGCTGTTTGGACTTCTTCTTTTTTCCGCGAAGGAAGACCACGACGGCCTTTCCGGCGTATTTGAAGAGCAGCAGCACGACCCCGCCGATCCGTAGCCGGATCTGCAGCTCGGCCTCGAGCTCGGTCTTTTTGGCGGTGAAATCGGGCCAGACCGCGATCTTTTTCTCCTTGATCCGGAAGGCCTGCTCCAGGATGGGCACGGCGATGCCGATGGCCTCCCAGGCCCTGCCCACGGACTCGGCGGTCTTGGCCGGGTCGCCGCCGGCCAGGGCGGCGCGGATCCACAGCCGCTTCACCGTGAGCTTCCGGTGGAAGAACTCCCCCACGAAGCGGGCGCCCAGCTTCGCCCAGGGGATAAGCTGGGCCACGGTCTCGGTCAGGGGCTTTTTCTCCTTGGGCTTTTCGGGCTCGGGCTTGGCGATCAGGCTCTCGGCCTGCTTCTTTTTCTTCTTTTTCTCCTTGGCCTCGGCCTTTTTGGCGTCCTTGGCGGCCTTTTTGGCCTCGGCCTTCTCCCGCTTTTTCCGGGGCAGGGGCTTCTTGGGCAGAATGCCGAGCTTGAAGAACAGGACCGTCAGCTTCAGCTCGATCTCCCCGTGATAGCGGAAGAGGACCCCCACGGGGATGCAGCCGATCAGGAAGAGGACCCCGAGCACGATCAGAAGGACCGTCATACCCCGTCCTCCTTCCCGTCTTCGTGCTTCCGTAGGGAGGCATCCCCTGTTGCCTGCTCCCCTGTTGCCTGTTGCCTGTTTCCTGTTGCCTCCGCTGCCTCCTCAGAGGCAGCGGCGAAGTTCACCTTCTCCATCTCCGGCAGCTCCTCCAGGGACTCCAGCCCGAAGGTCCGCAGAAAGTCCGGGGTGGTCCGGTAGAGGATGGGCCGGCCCGGCGCCTCCAGGCGGCCGTTCTCCTCGATGAGCTTCTTGTTCAGCAGAGCGGAGACGGAATAGCTGCTGTCCACGCCCCGGAGCTTCTCCACGAAGGCCTTGGTGGTGGGCTGGTAGTAGGCGATGATGGTCAGGGTCTCCAGCTGGGAGGCCGAGAGCTTCGGGGGCTTGCGGGTCTCCAGGGCCCGGGTGACCCAGGGGGCCAGGTCGTTCTGGGAGCACATCTGCCAGCTGTCCTCCAGCCGGAGGATGCGAATGCCCCGGCGCTCGAAGGCGTAGAGGTCCATGAGCTCCTTCATGACGGCCCGGATCTCGTCGGGGTCGGTCTCGGTGACGAAGCTCAGCCGCTCCGTCTCCACCGGCTCCCCGGCGGCAAAGAGAATCGCCTCGCAAATGCGGGCAAGCTCCTTATGGTCCATTCGCTTCCTCCTTTCCCGGAATTTTCAGCAGCCGGACGGTGGTCTCTCCGCCCTCCTCGCTCAGCTCTGCGGCGTTGGTCCGGCAGAGCTCCAGCACGGCCAGGAAGGTCGCCACGATCTCGGACCTGCTCCGGCAGCCCTTGAAGAGCCTGCGCAAGGCGCTGACGCCCCGGAGCACCAGCTTTTTCAGCAGCTCGGCGGTCTTTTTCGTGACGGGGTAGGGCTCCCGGCCCACGATGCCCTCGAAGCTGGCCCGGGGCGGCGGGAGCTGGGCCCTGCTCCGCTCGGAGATGGCCTCGAAGGCCCGCAGCAGATCGGAGGCCTCGTGGCGGTAGCGGTAGCTCCGGTCCCGCTCGAAGGGCTCCGGCCCCTTGGTGAAGAGGCCCAGGCCCAGCTCGTTCCGCTGCTCCAGGAAGGAGGCGGCGGTCCGCACCCGGTCGATGGCCTCCTGGCGCTGGCGCTCCTGGAGGGACTGGATCAGCAGCTCCATCTCGGACATCGCCTCGGCCTGCTCCGCGGCGGAGAGGAGCATCTTGGTCTTGATGAGCATGAGGTGGGAGGCCATGGCGATAAACTCGCTGGCGATCTCCATATCCATCCGCTTCATCTCCTCCATCCAGGCCAGATACTGCTCCAGGATGGCCGTGATGCTCACGTCCTGTATTTCGATTTTGTTTTTGCTCAGCAGGAGCAGGATCAGGTCCAGAGGCCCGTCGAAATCCTCGGCGCTCTCGTCCCGGGCCTTCATCACTCCCGTGAGATGGTATTTCGGTTCGTCCATTCTTTCCGTAGGGGCCGCTGCCTTCAGCGGCCGTTCCTTTCATTTCCCGCCGTAGGGGACGCTCTTACCCCGCAGGGGTGAGCGTCCCGGTCCGCCGCAGGCGGACAATTTGCCGCAGGCAAATCCGTGTATTCTCCCCCATCCCGTAGGGCGGCCTGACCCCAGGCCGCCGCCCCGCCTCGGAGGCACTCCCCCGTAGGGGACGCTCTTACCCCGCAGGGGTGAGCGTCCCGGTATTTGCGGAGCAAATACAATTTGCCGCAGGCAAATCCGGCGAGCAGCACAGGGGAGCGTCACGAAAACAATCCCGCAATAGCCTTCGCCAGCGGGTCCGCCACCGCGTAGATTCCCCTCGCCATCCCATTCACAAGGAAGCTCAGGGGCCCGTCCAGCACCCCGGTGAAGAGCAGCAGCGCCAGCACAATAAAGCCGTAGCGCTCATAGCGCATCAGCCAGGCGTGGGCCTTGTCCGGCAGAACGATCGCCAGAATCTTGGAGCCGTCCAGGGGCGAAATGGGAATCAGGTTGAAGACCGCCAGGTTTGCGTTGAGGACCAGGCAGCAGCGGAAAAAGCTCATCAGATAGTAGAGCCATCCGGCAGGCTCCCGATAGCCCAGCCACATATGCCACAGCCCTTCTCCTCCGAACTCCAGGCAGACGCAGAAGCCGACGGTAAAGATTAGCGCCAGCAGCACGTTGGAGATGGGTCCCGCCGCGGCGGTGAGGGCCATGCCGACCTTTGGGCTCTTGACCTTCGTCATGCGGTAGGGATTGACGGGCACGGGCTTCGCCCAGCCGAAGTGGGCGACCACCATCATGAGAAAGCCCACCACGTCCAGGTGATGCAGCGGATTCAGGCTAATCCGTCCCATGCGCTTGGCGGTGTCGTCGCCCAGCCAATAGGCCGAAAGCCCGTGGCTGCTCTCATGGACCGAAATCGCAATCAACGCCGCCGCGGCGTACATCAGCCATTCAATTATCCGGCTCAGATCAATCCCCTGAGCCCAGGAACTCAACGCGGACATAAACGCCCTCCTATAACAGCCCCGGAACCCGGCGCGCAAAATAGAACCCCGAAGCAATCGAATCGGGAACCCCACGTTCGAACGCATCCGCCCGAGCCCGTACGCCCGAGCCCGTACGATCAAACACGCATACTCGAACACATATAGTATTCCAATTTATAGAATATTGTATCACAGTTTTCCCCAATACGCAAGCCCGAGATTCCGAATTATCGCTTCAGAGATTCCGAATTATCGTTTCAGATTCCGTCCCCGCCGTAGGGAGGCATCCCCTGATGCCTCCAAAAAACCTCCCCTGCCAAGGGGAGGTGCCCCAGTGCGCACACTGGGGCGGAGGGGTCCGCCCCCCATCTCGGAGGCACCCCGTCCCCGCCGTAGGGAGGCATCCCCTGATGCCTCCAAAAAACCTCCCCTGCCAAGGGGAGGTGCCCCAGTGCGCACACTGGGGCGGAGGGGTCCGCCCCCCATCTCGGAGGCACCCCGTCCCCGCCGTAGGGAGGCATCCCCTGATGCCTCCAAAAAACCTCCCCTGCCAAGG
>CAMVKI010000209.1 GCA_947168005.1 uncultured Clostridia bacterium | reverse complement strand
GTCCGGTCGGAACCGGGAAGCCGTGGCGCACACTGTGCGCCGCTACACCCCCGTCCCCGATTGCCTGTTGCCTGTTGCCTGTTGCCTGTTGCCTGTTGCCTCTCTCAGAGCATAAAGGGGCTGAAGGGCACCACGTCCTTCACCGCCTCCTTGGGGGTGATTACGGCGTCGCCGTTGTCGATGTCGATGAGCTCGTAGTCGTCATTGCCCATGCCCAGCTCCTTCATATAGCTGAGCTGGCGCAGGCCGTGGCGGGTCTCGATGCGCTCGGTCAGGGCCTTGTTGTCGGCGGGGTTCAGAGCGTAGACCAGGTCGATGCTGGCCTGGTCCACGGCCAGAACGTCCAGGGAGGCGACCATGCCGATGTTCGGCGTTACCACGGGCTGGGCCCCGGTGCCCTCGCAGTCGCAGGAGACGGACATGTTCCGCAGGACGTTCAGGAAGGCGATGTGGCCCCGGAAGTGGTCCACCGTGGCCTTGGTGGACTCGGCGATGCGCTCCATGAGCTCGTCCATGGCGATGGACCACATGTCGTCGGAGCCCTCCCGCTGGTGGATCATCTTCTTGCCGATGCGGCCGTCGGCCATGCCGATGCCCAGGTTCTTGTTGGAGCCGCCGAAGCCGCCCATGGTGTGGCCCTTGAAGTGGGTCAGGGCCAGCAGGGAGTCGTAGCGGGTCACGTGGCTGCCCATGGTCATGTGGTCGAACCACTTGCCGCCGACCACGGGGAGGTCCACAGTGCCCTCCTCGTCCATGATGTCCACGGGGCAGAAGGTCCAGCCGTTGACCTTGAGGGTTTCCCGGTGCTGCTCGGTGGTGTAGCGGTCACCCTCATAGAAGGTGTTGGTCTCCACGATGGTGGCCTCGGGCAGGCATTCACCCAGGAATTCCTTGACCCAGGCGGAGGGAATAATGTTGGGACCGTTTTTCTCGCCGGTGTGAAGCTTCACGGCGATCCTGCCGGTCAGGGGCTCGGAGATGCGGGCGAAGAGCTTTTTCAAGCCCTCGGGAGAGAGGTCTCTGGTGAAATAAACCTTGGATTTCGACATGATGTTATCCTCCTTATGTATTGTGCAGGGACGGCACTCTGCCGTCCGCCGGATTCCAATCTTGGGGCAGGCTGTCCCATACTGGGGGTCAAGCACACAAAGAAGCAATTGTCAGCCCCGCCAGGATGCATGTGAGCAGAGTCCCAAGCCATCCTATGCCAAGGTGCCTGTCACAGTTTTTTCGCAGATCCCGGATTTCAATCTGCTTCTTTGCCTGCAGCAGTCGCTTTTTGAATCTGAAATACAGGCCGAAATGAATCGTGCTGCTGACTGCAAGGATACCCGTCATGACGCCAAAATACAGCGTCATGTTTCCGAATTCAGTATTCATCGCAGCACCCTCCTTCCGGTGCGGAGAGGACCAGGTAGGGGAGCGAATGGACTTCGAGATAGTCGTCCAGCTTTTTCCAGGCGGTTTTTGTCAGACAGATCACAGCCGTGTTGGGATTCGATTGTTTTGCTTTTTTCCACAGATACAGCGTCAGCCGCAGCTGCCGCAGCTGGTCGTCTGTCAGTGCGTCCGGGTCATAACCGTAGTGTTTCGCAATGGCTGTCCGCTCCTTCGGATGCTTTTCCGAGAAGCGCCTGAGCCGATCGGCGGACGAGGCGTACAGGAACAGCATCGGCTCCGCTCCTTCCTCTGCATAGCGACCCATTGCATACAAATTTTCCATAGGGAATTTGCGATAGGTATACCATAGGCGTTTGACTGTAACGCTGTCCTCCCGCAGCAAGCAGCGGGGCTTGTCCAACCAGCGGGGCAGCTCCAGCAGGAGCAGAACCAGGGCGGAAAGAAGCAAAATGAGCCAATGGTGCAGTTTGAAAAAGACAAAGAGCAAAACGATTGCCAGAAGCCCGTTCAGAATGCTGTTGAAGGGCCAATACGGATCCTCCCGCCTGTAATACAGAAAGGGGCTCCTCAGGACCAAGGTGGTTTTACTTGTCGCTTTCTTCATGGAATGTTGTCTCCGAAACGATCTGCTCCCGGGCGGCCACGGCCAGTTCGTCGCAGCGGTTGTTTTTGGGGTTGTCCGCGTGGCCCTTGACCCAGTGGCAGTTGACGCTGTGCAGGGCGCAGAGCTCCAGCAGCCGCTGCCAGAGGTCCGGGTTCAGGGCGGGCTTTTTGTCGGGCTTTTTCCAGCCCCTGGCCTGCCAGCCCCTGGCCCAGCCCAGGGTCAGGGCGTCGGTGACGTATTTGGAGTCGGAGTACAGCTCCACGGCGCAGGGCTCCTTCAGCTGCTCCAGGGCCCGGATCACGGCGGTGAGCTCCATGCGGTTGTTGGTGGTCTGGGCCTCGGCGCCGGAGAGCTCCTTCTCCCTGCCCCGGTACTCCAGAATCGCCCCCCAGCCTCCGGGCCCGGGATTCCCGCTGCAGGCCCCGTCGGTGTAGATGGTGACAGTTTTCATAGCGTTTCCGTACAGCGCCGTAGGGGCGCTCATTGAGCGCCCGCCTGCGCGGCGGCTTCCTTCCCATGCGTTTTTCTTATTATAGCACAGCATCTCCCTCGGTACAAGTTGAAAGTTCGGAAATGAAATGCAAATCGGACCCTGCGGTTAAATAATCCCCCATTTACGGGCAGCGCAGCAGCTCCGCGATATACCGCGCCAGATAGGGCATGGACGCCAGGGCCTCCGGCAGGGTGTTCTCCGTGGAGCCCACCTCCACGATCAGGGCGCCGGGGGACAGGTCCCCGTTGAAGCGCTCCTTGCGAAAGGAGAGCTTCTTGAACAGACAGGGCTCGTCCCGGCAGCCCAGAGCCTGGAGCTTGAGACCGCAGGAGAGATTGTCCTCCCAGTGGGGATGGTTCAGCCCGCCCTGATCGCTGCCCACGGCCAGCATCAGAGGCGCCAGCGTTTGACCGTCCCGCTCCACTGTCTCCCGGACGGGCTTTTCCAGGGCGTCCCGGTGCAAGTCCAGCACCAGTACGATGGAGGGGTATTGCTCCAGATAGGCCTGGATCTTCTCCCGGGCCACCCCGTAGGAGGCGTTGTAGCTGGGATAGTCGTTGTAGCTTCTGTCGTGAATCACTTCCACCCCCAGCCCGGCCAGGGCCTCCGCCAGGGCGTCTCCCACCGCGGTGACGTTGTTGGACAGATCCAGGGTCCGGTAATTATCGCTGGGGAGATAGCTGTGCCCGTCGCACTGGGTATAAGCCTCGCAGGAATGGCTGTGGAGGATCAGCACCTTCGGCCCCGGGAGCTCCGGCCAGTTCAGCGGCCGCAGCAGCAGGGCGGCCTTGTCCACCGGGTATGTGCAGTTCCCCCGGAGGGAGAGGGCCTCCGCCTCCGCCGCCGTAAACGGCGCGGGCTGTGGGGCGACAGCCGCGGGGACGGCCTCCGTCGTGAAGGGGGTCGGCGCGGCCGTAGCGGGAGTCTGCGTGTTTTCGGTCTGGCTTGCGGCAGCGGCGGAAGGATTCCCGCGTTCCGGGGCGGGCTCGTCTCCGGCGGGCGGGAGCTGAACAGGGGCGGACAGCTTTTCGGGCAGGACGCCGGTTTCCAAGAACAGCACCGTCCTGAAAAGCGCCTCGCTGCCCAGGACGTCCTTCGTTCGCGCCCAGACCATTCCGCGCAGCTCCGGCTCGCCAAGGACGCGGATCGTCAAGGCAAGCAGAAGCAGGCAGGCCAGGAAGCTCGTCCGCGTTTTCTTACGGTACAGTATCGGGTACATGAAAATCCCTCCCGTGTCATAGATATGACGCGGGAGGGATCCTTAGAACCAAAGACCGTGATTTTACAGAAGATCCGCCAGACTGACGCTGTCCAGATAATCGGCCACCAGCCGCTCCAGCTCCTCCCATACGGGCAGGGAGGAGCAGGGGTGGGCGCAGCGCTCGGCGCCGTCCTCCAGACAGGCCACGGGGGCCAGACTGCCCTCGGTGAGCCGCAGGATCTCTCCCAGGGAGTACTCCTCCGGCCTCCGGCTCAGGCGATAGCCGCCGCCCTTGCCGTGCTGACCCTCCACCAGACCGCCCTTGGAGAGGGTGGTCATGATGGCCTCCAGATACTTCTGGGACAGCGCCTGCCGCGCGGCGATCTCCTTCAGAGCCACCGGCCGTTCCGGGTCCTGGGCCGCCAGGTCGGTCATGACGCGCAGGGCATAGCGGCCCCGGCTGGAAATCATCGCAGCCATGACTTATACGCCGCAGTGCTCACAGTCGTGGGCGGCGGGGAACTGGCTCTCGTCGTAGGCGATGCCGTGGCGGTCGTAGTAGTCCTTCATGGCCGCCTTGATGGCCTCCTCCGCCAGGACGGAGCAGTGGAGCTTGTGGGCGGGCAGACCGTCCAGGGCCTCGGTGACCGCCTGGTTCGTCAGCTTCAGGGCCTCGGACACGGGCTGGCCCTTGATGAGCTCCGTGGCCATGGAGCTGGAGGCGATGGCGGAGCCGCAGCCGA
>CAMVKI010000208.1 GCA_947168005.1 uncultured Clostridia bacterium | reverse complement strand
CAGGGTGCTGTAGGTGGAGCCGTTGGCCTTCAGGGTCACGGTGTACTGGGTCTTGGCGGCGAAGTTGATGCGGACCGTGCAGTCAGAGGACGGGGACACGGTGAAGGTGTTGCCGTTCTGGGTCACGGTGGCGCTGCCGCTGGTGACGGTGTAGCCGGCGGCGTAGTAGCCGGTCTTCGGGGAGGCGGTGATGACGTTGCCGCTGACGGAGACCGTGCCGTAGCTGGTGTTGTTGGAGGTAGCGGTCACGGTGTAGGAGGTACTGCTGCCGCCGAAGAGGGTCCAGGTGGAGTAGACGGTCTGGACGGCGTCCACGTTGCCGTGGCCGGGATAGCTGTCCTCATCGGAGACGGCAATGGGGAAGGCCACGTGGTTGCTCACGGCCTGAGACTGGCTGTAGGAGCTGTAGGCCGGATCCCACTTGCCCAGGGAGGACTTGGCCTTGGAGAGGGCGGTGCCGAAGGAGTCGCCGTCCTTGACGTAGCCCAGGATGGACTGCATGTACTGCTTCTCGCCGGTGAAGGAGACGGACTGGGAGTAGCCGTAGACGACCTCGACGCCCTTGCTGCGCAGGCCCTTGTACATGCCGTCGGTGGCCATGCCCAGGCAGATGCCCATGTAGACCAGGGAGTTGGGGGCGTTGGAGGTCATGTGGTTGGCGATGCAGGTGCCGGAGACATAGGCGTAGCCGGAGCCCTTCAGGCACTCGTAGTAGGTGCCGTAGGTGCCGGTCTTGGCCTGGGTGTCGGCGCTGGTGACGCCGGAGTTGGTGGTCAGGCAGAGGTAGGAGCAGTTGGCACGGGAGGTGTAGTCTCCGTTGGAGCCGGAGTAGTCGGTGGTGCCGTGGGAGTCGAAGATGACCAGACCGCACTGGGAAATGGTATTGGCAATATTGTCCACGGTGGCGTTGGTCATGGAGTAGCGCATGCCGCTGCCGCCGGTGGCAGCATAGAGGTTCTGCCACATGGTCTTATAATAGGGGGAATAGCTGGTGAAGGAGGAGTCAGAATAGCTGGAGCTGGACTCCCAGTAGGGCTGGATTAAGCCGATCTTGGTGGAGCCGGCGCTGCCGCCGCGGGTGCCGTAAACCTCGATCAGCGCCTTGGCCTCAGCCTCGGCCCGGGCGATCTCCGCGGGAGAGGGATCGTTCACGGTGTTGTGGAGCTCCGCCTCCATTCTGGGGTCGTAGCAGCAGGGCAGGCCTTCCTTGGTCTCCCAGACCAGGAAGTTGCCGTTGGCCTGAAGCGTGCCGGGTACGTAGGTCTCGGACTTCTCAATGATCTCCTTGACTTGGGGCACGAGCTTGATGTAGTCGGCCTCGGTCATGCGGCTCTGGCCGCCCATAGGGCCGGCCGCCTCGGCTTCGAGGGCTGCGATGCTGGCAAAGACGTCGGCTTCAATGATCTCGTTTGCGTTTGCGGAAATGGGACGGGCCGCGTTGCCCTCGCCGGAGATCCGGCTGCCCTCCGCGAAGGCGGTTGGCATCAGGCTCAGGATCAAAGCGAGAACGAGAACCAGGGAGAAGATACGCTTGAACTGTTTTGACATTGTGTAAAAACTCCTTTTCCATTTATTCCGGTTGAAAAAACGAACAGCGAACAAGACAACTTGTTCACTCCGACTGTATTTTATCATATCCATGCCCGATTGTACAGAATATTCTTGAAATAAAGCGGGATAAATGAGCGAAAAAATTTTGTGAACATTTTGTAAAATATCCACAAATTCGCATCTATTTTTGTATATACACAATATTTCTGCATTGTTAGCCAGTCCCCCGCTTTCTCGTACGTATATATATTCCGGTTATACAGTTTCCGCTTTCGATCAAGATGAAATCGGGGACGGTTCTCATTTTCATCTAAGTTGACATAAAAAGATGAAATCGGGGACGGTTCTCGATTTCATCTAAGTTGACATAAGAAGATGATTTTGAGAACCGTCCCCGATTTCATCTTTTGGGGGCGGGGAAAGCTTTGGACAGGAGCCACACGATCCAGAAGCCCAGGAGGTACAGCGCCAGCATCAGGAGCGGATTCAAAAAACAAAGTCCCACGTCTGTGAGACGCTCCGCGATCCCCTCGAAAAAGGGGACGCCGCCCAGGTTCCGGTAGAGCATGAAGTCCCAGCCCCAGAGGAAATCCACCGGGATCACGATGGCGGAGAAAAGCAGGTGGAAGACAAAGCCCCGCCTGACCGTCGCAGGCCGCAGCCCTCTCCCCTGCCCGCCGTCCGCCGCGCCGCTCACGATCAGCAGCAGGCCCATACCCACCATCAAAAAATGCCAGAGCATGGAGTAGCAGGCGCCGAAGGAGAGGAAGGGGTAGTAGTTGAAGGCGTTGAGCCGGACCATGGCCCCCAAGCCGCCCAAAATCCCACCGGTGGCGAGCCAGGCCGCGGCGCATCGCTGTACCTTTCCCCGGCCGAAGCCCGTCAGCAGGGCCGCGGGCATGACGATGGAGCAGCTGTCCAGGGGTAGCAGGCCGTAGTTGAAGCTCCCGGTCAGCCGCAGGTCGTACCAGCTCTCCCAGCAGGTCTTTCCGATATACAGCAGCGTCAGAAACACGCCGGTCCAGCCTACGAGCTGCCGAATCTTTTCGCCGGATGCCCTGCGCAGACAGGACAGCAGAATCAGCAGCAGGACCAGACAGATCCCCAGATAGACGTATTGAGCCGGTCCGCCGAAATCCTGGCCGTGATAGCCCTCGATGTTGTATTTGTAGTCAAAAAAGCCGTAATCGCCGGTAAACATGAGATAGCTTCCTTTATCGCCAAAAAAGAGCTTCCCGAGCCGGGAAGCTCTTTTTTGTGTTTGTGAGATTAGTCCTCGTTGATGCCGATAACGACGCCGGAGCCGACGGTACGGCCGCCCTCACGGATAGCGAAGCGGAGGCCGTTCTCGATGGCGATGGGGGTAATCAGCTCAACGTCCATATCGACGTTGTCGCCGGGCATGCACATCTCAACGCCCTCGGGCAGGGAGATGATGCCGGTCACGTCGGTGGTACGGAAGTAGAACTGGGGCCGATAGTTGTTGAAGAACGGGGTATGACGGCCGCCCTCTTCCTTGGTCAGGACGTAGACCTGGCCCTTGAACTTGGTGTGGGGATGAATGGAGCCGGGCTTAGCCAGAACCTGGCCGCGCTCGATGGACTTCTTGTCAACGCCGCGGAGCAGAGCGCCGATGTTGTCGCCGGCCTCAGCGAAGTCAAGCAGCTTGTGGAACATCTCGATGTCGGTGACGACGGTGTTCTTCTTCTCGTCGGACAGGCCAACGATCTCGACGGGCTCCATCTTCTTGATGGTACCACGCTCGACACGGCCAGTGGCGACGGTGCCGCGGCCGGAGATGGTGAAGACGTCCTCAACGGGCATCAGGAAGGGCATATCCGCCTTGCGGTCGGGGGTGGGGATCCAGGAATCGACAGCGTCCATGAGCTCCTTGATGCAGGCGTACTCGGGGGCGTTGGGATCGTTGGACTCGCTGACCAGAGCGTTCAGAGCGGAGCCGCGGATGATCGGGGTGTCGTCGCCGGGGAAGCCGTAGAAGTCGAGGGTCTCGCGGACTTCCATCTCCACGAGCTCGAGCAGCTCCTCGTCGTCGACCTGGTCGCACTTGTTCAGGAAGACCAGGACGGAGGGCACGTTAACCTGACGGGCCAGCAGCAGGTGCTCCTTGGTCTGAGCCATGGGGCCGTCGGAAGCAGCGATAACCAGGATCGCGCCGTCCATCTGGGCAGCGCCGGTGATCATGTTCTTGATGTAGTCAGCATGACCCGGGCAGTCCACGTGGGCGTAGTGGCGGGCAGCGGTCTCATACTCAACGTGAGCGGTGTTGATGGTGATGCCGCGCTCTCTCTCTTCGGGGGCCTTGTCGATGGAAGAATAGTCGGTGTACTCAGCGCCGCCCAGCATAGCCAGATACTTGGTGATGGCAGCGGTCAGAGTGGTCTTGCCATGGTCGATATGGCCGATGGTGCCGATATTGACATGGGGCTTGGTTCTGTTAAACTTTTGCTTTGCCATTGATTGATTTCCTCCTGTAAAAGTTGTGGATCAGTGACTTGCGTATTTTCAGACGGTAAACATTTTACACTATGTTCCGGGAAAATACAAGCATTATTTTTTGAAAAATCGGGATTTTTACGGGGTTTTTTCTCAGAAACGCCCGCGCTTTGCCATGATCTCGTCCTGAAGGCTCCTGGGGAGCTGGACATAGTGGCTGGGCTCCATGCTGTAGGTGCCGCGGCCCTGGGTCCGGCTGCGGAGATCGGTGGCATAGCCGAACATTTCGCTCAGGGGGACGTTGGCGTCGATCTGGGTCGCGCCGCCCCTGGGCTCCATGCCCAGGATACTGCCGCGGCGGCCGGTGATGTCGCCCATGACGTCGCCCATATACTCCTCGGGGACCATGACGGAGACCTTCATGATGGGCTCCAGGATCAC
>CAMVKI010000207.1 GCA_947168005.1 uncultured Clostridia bacterium | reverse complement strand
CGATCTGACGCTCAGCGTCTATGCCGGGAGTGCGGCGGAGGCTTACGCGGAGGAGCATGGCATTCCCTTTGTTGTGATTGAACCGTAAATACAATGCAAAAGGCGGTCCTGTCGGGTTGACTGACAGGACCCCCTTTTGTCGGCGCGCTTCGGATACGGGGGGATTGTTTAGATAATAGAGAATAGATAATAGATAATAGATAATAACGGAGGTATTTGTCAATTCTGCGAATTGACAAATGGAATTCAAATCATCGCGAAGCGATACCTTTTTCAGGATTCATTTGCCTCCGGATTTGCCTGCGGCAAATTGTATTTGCTGCGCAAATACCGGGACGCTCATCCGCTGGCGCGGATAAGAGCGTCCCCTACGGGGGTTGCCTCCGGGGCGGGGGACGGACCCCTCCACCGCCGCTGCGCGGCGGTCCCCCTCCCCTTGGCAGGGGAGGTTTTTGGGATGCCTCCCTGCGGCGGGGCGGGGAAAGTGAATATTGACAAAAACGCCGGGGGATTTTCGTGCATTCTTCCGGTTTTTTCGTTCCGTCTTGAAAAATCCGGGCGGCATTAGTATAATGAATAATTGGGAAAAAGCCTGTTTCAGGCCAGAAATTCCGTCATTTACCGGCAAAAGCAAACACATTTAGAGGAGGAAAACACTGTGATTCGTTATTCAGTCATCGGCGCCGTGGGCTACGTCTGCGGCGAGCTGCTCCGCATGATGGTGGCCCACCCCGAGGGCAAGCTGGTCAACGTCCTTGACACCTACGGCGTCGGCGATCAGATCTGCGTCCACCACCCCCACCTCCGCGGCTTCTACGACCAGACCATCCTCGACATCAACGAGGAGAACGTCCGGGCCACCGCCGCCGAGAGCGACGTGGTCTTCGTCCAGGTCCCCTCCGGCACCGTGGCCCAGTGGGCCGAGATCGTCCTTGCCGCCGGCAAGAAGGTCATCGACATCGGCGCGGACATCCGCTTCCGCGACGCGAAGGTCTGGGAGAAATGGTACGGTCAGGTCCATCCCAATCCCCAGATGACCCATGACGCCGTCTACTGCATCCCCGAGGTCATGCGTGAGCTCGCCAAGGGCAAGCGCCTCATCGCCAACCCCGGCTGCTATCCCACCGCCACCACCATCGCCCTGCAGCCCCTGCTGAAGGCCGGTCACATTGTGGAAAATACCATCGTCGTGGACGCCAAGAGCGGCTTCACCGGCGCGGGCCGCCGGCCCACCCAGAACAAGATCCTGGCCGAGGCCGAGAACAACTTCTGCGCCTACGCCCTGGGCGGCGGCCATCGCCACACCCCGGAGATCGAGCAGAACATCGCCTACCTCACCGGCAAGGATCTGATGAAGCCCGAGACCTGGCAGTACATCAACTTCCAGCCCCATCTGCTGCCCCAGGTCCGCGGCATCGAGATCACCGCCTACGCCACCCTGAATCACGACTACAGCAACGACGAGCTCTACGAGCTCTATCAGGACTTCTACAAGGACGAGCCCTTCGTCCAGATCTACCCCGCCAAGCAGCCCGTCCAGACCAAGTGGACCTACGGCACCAACTTCTGCGCCGTGACCCCCACCTACGACGCCCGGACCCATCGGCTGATCGTCTCCTCCGTCATCGACAACATCGGCAAGGGCGCCGCCGGTCAGGCCATCCAGAATATGAACCTGATCATGGGTCTCCCCGAGACCACCGGCCTGCTCTTCCCGGCCATGTATCCCTGATTTTGGCTTGACAACGAGTTATTTTACTTGACAGCTCTGCGATATTGCGATCATGCGGTGTTTTTCGAGGCATCAGGCAATAGGCGCCAGGCAATAGGCACCAGGCAATAGGCATCAGGCACCGCTCGATGTGTTTTTCGATATTTTGAGCGTGTACCCCGTTCCGACGGCCTGCAAAAGGAGCTGGGCGGAGCGGTATGCCGATTTTCTGACATTGCGGATTACGGAAGGACGGACAAGCGCGGCTTGTCCCTACGGCAGATCTGACGCCTGATCTCTGCGCTGGGACGCCTCAGCGGATCGAGGGAGTATGGCGGGCAGATTGTCCGTGCCGCAGGCGGATCTGACGCTAAAACCACCGAACGGGAGCCGCGGCATCAAGTTCGCTGCATCGCTGCAGGCGGTGCCTGAACTCGCAGAGTCACGAAGTATGCCTGATGCCTGATGCCTCATGGATCGCATACGATCAAATGCAAGGGCTTGCTGAATAACACGAAACCGAAAGGAATGAAGCTATGAACTATCGACTGATCGAGGGGGGCGGCGTGACCGCTCCCAAGGGCTACAGCGCCGGAGCCGTCTATACGGCCATCAAGAAGCGGGCCAACGAGAAGCCCGACGTGGCGATCCTCTACTCCGAGTATCCCGCCGCCTGCGCCGCCTGCTTCACCACCAACAAGTTCTGCGCCGCCCCGGTCCTCCTGGGCCGCGAGATTCTGAAAAAGGGCAAGGCCCGGGCCGTGGTCATCAACTCCGGCAACGCCAACGCCGCCACCGGCGAGCAGGGCATCGAGGACGCCAAGGCCGTCCAGCACCTGGCCGAGGAGCTCCTGGGCCTGGGCGAGGACGAGGTCTTCGTCTCCTCCACCGGCGTCATCGGCCAGCGCCTGCCCGTGGAGAAGGTCATGGAGGGCGTGCGCCGCATCGTCCCCATCCTCTCCCCCGACAACGGCAGCGAGGCCGCCTACGCCATCATGACCACCGACCTGGTTCGCAAGGAGACCGCCTACGAGCTGGAGCTCTCCGGCGGCACCGTCCGGGTGGGCGCTATGGCGAAGGGCTCCGGCATGATCCACCCCAACATGGCGACCCTGCTCTCCTACGTCACCACCGACGCGAAGATCGAGGCCCCGGTGCTCCAGCAGATGCTCTCCGCCGCCTGCGACAAGAGCTTCAACATGCTCACCGTGGACGGCGACACCTCCACCAACGACTCCCTCTTCCTCCTGGCCAACGGCGCCTCCGGCGTGGAGCTGGTCACCGAGGAGGACAAGGAGGCCATGGCGAAGGTCGTGGAGCTGATCTGCGTGGACATGGCCCGCCGCATCGCCGCCGACGGCGAGGGCGCCACCCACCTGCTGGAGGTGGAGGCCTACGAGCTGCCCACCGAGCACGACGCCCGGCTGGTGGCCCGGTCCATCGCCGGCTCCAACCTCTTCAAGTGCGCGGTCTTCGGCCGCGACGCCAACTGGGGCCGCATCATGGCCGCCGCCGGTTACTCCGGCGCCGACGTGGACCCGACCCACGCCGACTGCATCATCCGCAGCGCCGCCGGGGAGGTCCAGGTCATGGCCGACGGCTTCGGCACCGACTTCTCCGAGGAGCTTGCCAAGAAGGTGCTCACCGAGCACGACATCACCGTGGTCGTCCGCTTCCACCAGGGCAGCGGCTATGCCAAGGCCTTCGGCTGCGATCTGACCTACGACTACGTGAAGATCAACGGCGACTACCGAAGCTGAGGAGGGTTTGACGATGAGCGACACCGCAAAGAAGGTCGAGACCCTCATGGAGGCCATGCCCTACCTGCAAAAATACGCGGGGAAGATCGTGGTCATCAAGTACGGCGGCAACGCCATGATCAACGAGGAGCTGAAGAACGCCGTCCTCCACGACGTCGTGATGCTGAAGCTCTTGGGGCTCAAGCCCGTGCTCTCCCACGGCGGCGGCCCCGGCATCAACAAGATGCTGGGCAAGCTGGACATCCCCGTCAAGTTCATCAACGGCCTGCGCTACACCTCCGAGGAGATCATGCGGGTCGTGGAGATGGTGCTCATCGGCCAGGTGAACACGGAGCTGGTGGGCTATATCAACCGCCTGGGCGGGAAGGCCGTGGGCCTCTCCGGCGTCAGCGGCGATATCTACCACTGCCATCGGCGCTCTGAGGAGCTGGGCCTGGTGGGCGATATCGACTACGTGGACCCCAGCGCCATCCACGCCATGCTGGACGCGGGCTATATCCCCGTCGTCGCCCCCGTGGGCACCGACGGGCAGGGCAACACCTACAACATCAACGGCGACACCGCCGCCGGCAAGCTGGCCTCCGCCCTGGGGGCCGAGAAGCTGATCCTGCTCACCGACATCGAGGGCCTGTGCAACAGCATCGAGCTCCGGGACGTCATCAGCTATCTGAACGTTGCCGACGTGCCCATGCTCAAGGAGCGGGGCACCATCTCCGGCGGCATGATCCCCAAGGTGGACTGCTGCGTGCAGGCCATCGAGGAGGGCGTGGGCAGCGTCCACATCATCGACGGACGGAAGCCCCACAGCATTCTCTACGAGGCCTTTACGAAGGACAATATCGGAACCACCATCGGGACGGAAGGCCCCAGCGTGGGGATTAAGTAAGGCAACAGGCAACAGGCAACAGGCAATAGGCAATAGGCAACAGGCAATAGGAGACGGGGGTGTAGCGGCGCACAGTGTGCGCCACGGCTTCCCGGT
>CAMVKI010000206.1 GCA_947168005.1 uncultured Clostridia bacterium | reverse complement strand
CGTCGGCATATAGTCGGCGGGAATGTCGGCCTCCAGCTCGTCCCGGTTCACGAGATATTCCTTGAACTTGTCGCCCAGGGCGCCGCCGTGGCCCGCCACGGCTCCGTCGTAGACCTTCTGATTCTCGTTCTTCACGAACTCCGCGAAGGCCTTGCACGCGCTCCATTTTTTGTAGGCGGTTTTGAGTTCTTCCGGCTTGATGGGCTTCTTCAGGCTGTCCCCTTTGCCGCGCTCGGCCTGTACGGCCTCCCGGGAGGCCATGATCTCCGCAGCCAGGGTCAGCTTCCGCTCGTCGGTGCTGTCGAAATAGCCGATCCCCTTGTATTTCTTTTGCAGGGCCTCGATGTGGTCATAGGCGGTGGGCATACTGCCCTCGGGCACGTCCTCCGGAATGTGGTCCAGATCCCGGACGTATTCGCTGAACTTATCGCCCAGGGCGCCGCCGTGGCCCTTGAGCACGGCCTCTCTTGCTTCTTCCTCGTTCTCCTTCAGAAAGTTCTGGAAGGTTTCGCAGGAGTCCCAGGTCTTTCTCGCCTCTTCCAGCGCGGCGTGATCGATGCTCTTCTCCAGACTTTTTTTGTTGCCCCGCTCGGCGCCTACGGCCTCGCGGGTCGCCATCAGCTCGCTGAAGAGGGCGCTCTGCCGCTGGGGCTCCGTGGTGCTGCGCAGCTTCTCCTGCAAGGCCTCGGTGCGCTTCAGCGCGTCGGGCATGTACCAGGCGGGCACGTCCCCGGGGAGGCGGTCGCATTGGAGAACATGCTCCTTGAACATCTCCTCCGCGGCGCCGCCGTGACCGGTCACGGCGGTCTTCTTCAGTCGGGAGCCCTTATCCCTGACGAAATCCTTGAAGGTCTCGCTGGAGGAAAGATCCGGCAGCGCCGCGTAGCTGCTTCCGCTGATCTTCGCTTCCAGCGTCCCCGGCTTGTTCCGGACCGCCTGCACGGCCCTGCGGCTGCGGAAAATCTCCGCGTAGGCCGTCACAGCCTCTTCGGAGCTCGGGTGCAGGTTTTCCAGCTTTTTCTGCTGCTGCTCGATCCGATCCTTGGCCGTGGGCATCCAGCGCTCGGGAACGTCGGCGGGCAGCTTGTCGTGCTCCATCACGTATTCCCGGAAGGCGTCGTCCGCCTCGCCGCCGTGGCCCTTCGAGAGGAGCTTCGTCATGTTGGCGTCGCCCTGCTTCTGCAAAAAGGCCTTGAAGCTCTGGCTTCCCTGCAGCTTCTGGACCGAAGCCTGAAATTTCTCCTGGTCCAAAGGAACCTTGAGGCTGGATTTTTCTCCCCGTACGGAATTGACGCTGTCGCGCAGCGCAAAGATGAAGGTGTACACCTGACTTTTTCCGTTTTCCCCCATTACGGCGGGATTATTGAAGTCTTTGCTCTTCATCGCCTTCTGACAGGCTTCGACGCTCTTCAGCGCGCTCTTCTTATTCAGATCGATCTTAATCGGCATGAGACGCTTCCTCACTTTCTGACGAGATTGACGATCCTTGCCCGGACCGGCTGTCCTTTGACAGGTCCCGCTTGACCGGGTTGTTTTTCTTTATAATATCACAGAATCCGTACAAAATCATTACAAAAATAGGGCGGACGAAAATTTTTCGCTGCGGAAAGCAGAAAACCGGCGAAGCCTCCCTCGCCGGTGTTTCTGTCAGCCGCTTCCCGGCTTGGAGTGGGAGACCGCCTTGGGAATCAGGATGGTGGCGGTGGTGCCCATGCCGGGGGCGGAGACGATCCGCAGACTGCCGCCTATGACCCGAGCCAGCCGGGAGCGAATATTGGTCAGGGCGATATGGGCGCCCTTGCCCGTATGGGTCGTTGCTGTGGGATCGAAGCCCGCGCCGTCGTCCGATACGCTGACTTCATAGTGATCCTCCATCTCCCGGGTGCGGATGGTGACCGTGCCGCGGCCGGACTCGGTCTGACGGATGCCGTGGCTCACCGCGTTCTCCACCAGGGGCTGGAGCGTCAGGGTGGGCAGGGAGAAGCTCTCGCATTCCAGATCGTAGACGATGTTCAGGTCGTCGCCGAAGCGGAGCTTTTGCAGGGCAAGATAGTTCTGGGTGTGGTTCAGCTCCTGCCGGAAAAGAATGGGCTGGTCGGATTCAATCGAGCGCATATTGTGGCGCAGGAACTGGGCGAAATCTCCCACAGCCCGCTCCGCCGTTTTGGGGTCGCTGCGGCAAAGGGCCTGGATGGTCCCCAGAGAATTGTAGAGGAAATGGGGCTGAATCTGGCTCATCATCAGGTTGATTTTGAGCTGCTCCGCCTCCCGTTCCTGGCGATAATACCGCTCTGTCTGAGCGGAAAGGTTAAAGATGTACATCGTCAGCAGGGCGATCAGCATGGCCTGGATGGTGACGTAGTAGTTTAAGAAGGGCTGCGCCGCAAGTGCCGCCAGGGGCACCAGCAGGTAGAAGCAAAACGCGATCCGCTCCCGCCGGGAGAAACGGCTGCGGAGGACGATCAACAGCACCAGACAGCAGAGCAGGATCAGCGTCGGTCCAAGCAGGGCCAAATAGAAGTGCTCCCCGCGGGAATACCTGTTGCAGCGATCAATCTCATACAGCAGGCCGGTGAACTGCGAGACATTCAGCAGGACGAAATGCAGTCCGAAGAAAACCGTCGTAAGAATCCGCGGAAGCCTGAGCCTCCGATCCGGATCCGCCAGAGCCAGCATATAGCGGGCGCCGATGTAGGCCAGGGCGGCTGAGAACAGGAACTCGCAGTAGTTCGCCGCATAGACGCCGGCCCGGAAGATCCACCCCGTTTTTCCGTACAGAAGCTGACCCGCCAGATTGCCCCCGACGAAGAAGATCGTGCAGATATAGAACCAAAGGAAATAGTGCCGGGCGGTTCGGTCCAGCTTTCCCACCGTGACGATTTGTACAATACTCAGTACGCAAATAATCAGCTCCGCCACATCGACTGACAGATTCCAAAGGCTGATCGTTTGCGCGTTCTGGGCCACCTCCATGCTGTTCTCTCCCCTCTTTCGGCAATTTATGTTATTATACACCATACGCATTAGAATTGCATTAAAAAACGAAATTTTATCTGCGGTTTTTCTTTTTTTCTGATCTCCCAGCCTCTGGTCTATCTGATTCAGGTCCCTTTCCAGGCGGATGGCTGGCAGATCTTCCGCTACTACCCCTACTGGTTTCTGATTACGCTGCTGACCTTCCCCACCCGAACGGGGGGCTTGGAAAAGCAGGACATCAAAGCCCTTCTCAGCCTGGCGGCCTCCGAGGCCCACACCGCTCTGCCCGCCGCCGTCACTGCCGGCAGCTTTATGCCGGAATACGCCGAAATCCTGCGCCGCAAGGTGCGGGAGGCCACCGGTCTCCAGCGGCCGCTGGAGGGGCTGCGGATTGTGGTGGACGCGGGCAACGGCGCGGGCGGCTTCTACGCCGCTCAGGTGCCGGAGCCCCTGGGCGCGGACACCACGGGCTCTCAGTTCCTCGAGCCGGACGGCTCCTTCCCGAATCACATTCCAAATCCCGAAGACAAGGCGGCCATGGCGGCGTCAATCACCGCTTCAAGCGCGGCTACCGCAACGTAATCAACGAATCCATGCGGCTCAACGCCGCGGGGCAGGACAGCCAGCTTGCCATGGAGACCTCCGGCCCCGGACAACTATGAGGGCGTGCGGGTCAGCCTGGACCCGGACCACGGCGACGGCTGGTTCCTGCTCCGCATGAGCCTCCACGATCCCCTGATGCCGCTGAACATCGAATCCGACAGCGTGGGCGGCGTCCTCCGCATTGCAAGGGAACTCTTCCCCTTCCTGTCCCGCTTCGACAAGCTCGACACCGCGAAGCTGGCGGAATTTGTACGTTGAAAAACAGGCCTGCGGCGCAAGCTCGCAGGCCTGTTTCCAAAAATAACAAAAACAGCCATCCTTTCGGATGACTGTTTTTGTTTTGGTGGAGATAAGCGGGATCGAACCGCTGACCTCTTGAATGCCATTCAAGCGCTCTCCCAGCTGAGCTATACCCCCAGGTGGCTCGGGAAACGGGCGTTTCCCTCACAGCAAAGGTATTATAGCACAGAGCTTTTCAAAATGCAAGCATTATTTTTCATTTTTCAAAAATTTTTTTGGGAGGGGCGGACGGCAGGGTGCCGTCCCTACGGCTGGTCTGTTTCCTGTCTCTCTGTTCCCCGTCCCCTATTGCCTATTGCCTATTGCCTGTTGCCTCGGGAGGGAGGCCAATGACCGCCCCTACAGGCGGACGGCAGGGTGCCGTCCCTACGGTTCCGCTTCTTCTAAGAGGCAGACGGCGTGGCAGGAGATGCCCTCTCCCCTGCCGGTGAAGCCCAGGCGCTCCTCGGTGGTGGCCTTGAGATTCAGGCGGGACGGGTCGATCTCCAGGGTGGAGGCCAGGGTGCGTTCCATATCGGCAATGTGCGGGGCCAGCTTGGGGGCCTGGGCGATCAGGGTCACGTCGATGTTGCCGACGTGGAAGCCCTGCGCCCGGAGCAGGTCCCGGACC
>CAMVKI010000205.1 GCA_947168005.1 uncultured Clostridia bacterium | reverse complement strand
GCCGCCCTGCGGCAGCTGGAGCGGGACAGAGGCATTCCCGTGGAGTACATGACCGAGCGCATCACCCAGGCCCTGCTGGCGGCCTACAAGAAGGACCGGGTGGGCTATACCGATAACGTATTCGTAGAGCTCAATGAGAAGGAGCTCAAGATGTACGCCCAGAAGGAGGTCGTGGACGAGGTCTTCACCCCCGCCACCGAGATCCAGCTGGACGCCGCCCGCCGGATCGACCCCCACTGCGAGCTGGGCGATCTGGTCAACGAGGAGATCGAGACCCAGGCCTTCGGCCGCATCGCCGCCCAGACCGCCAAGCAGGTCATCATCCAGGGCATCCGCGAGGCCGAGCACGGCATGATCTACGACAAGTTCTCCTCCAAGGAGCACGAGATCCTGACGGCCACTGTCTCCCGGATCGACAACAACACCGGCGATATGTCCGTCCGCATCGGCCAGGGCTCCGACCGCACCGAGGCCCGGCTGAGCCTCAGCGAGCAGGTCAAGGGCGAGCACTATCACGAGGGCGACTTCATCCGCGTCTACGTGGTGGAGGTCCGCCGCGGCAGCCGCGGACCCCAGATCATCGTCTCCCGGACCCACCCCGGTCTGGTCAAGCGGCTCTTTGAGCTGAACGTCCCCGAGATCGAATCCGGCGAGGTGGAGATCAAGTCCATCGCCCGGGAGGCCGGCTCCCGCACCAAGCTCGCCGTCCACGCCGTGGACGAGAACCTGGACCCCGTGGGCGCCTGCGTGGGCCAGCGCGGCGCACGCGTGGCCGCCGTGGTGGATGAGCTCCACGGCGAGAAGATGGACATCGTGGTCTGGGACGAGGACCCCGCCAAGTTCGTGGCCGCGGCCCTGGCCCCTGCCGACGTGATCAGCGTGACCATGGTCGAGGGCGAGAAGGCCTGCCGCGTCATCGTCCCCGACGATCAGCTCTCCCTCGCCATCGGCAAGGAGGGCCAGAACGCCCGCCTGGCCGCCCGGCTCACCGGACATAAGATCGACATCAAGCCGCAGTCCCAGGCGGACGAAGAATGAAGCCGGGGCTTGCGCCCCTAATGAAGCCGCTCCCTGCGGTCGCGAATGAAGTCACTCGCTTTGCTCGTTAATGAAGTCGGAGCTTCGCTCCTAATGAAGCCGGGCTTCGCCCTAATTGTGGTATTTTGCAATTTGCCAATTGCAAAATGAAATAACAAGCGGAACAGGAAACGCGATACGCTGCATTTAGTCTGTAGCGCGGGCTATCAGCCCGCAATTTCATATTCCATCTCCGAATTGGCAAATTCGGAGATACCTCAATTAGCGAAGCGGCTTCATTCAGCGCGAAGCGCGAGCTTCATTCAGCAGACGGCGCAAGCCGGCTGCGAGCTTCATTCAGCCGCGAAGCGGCGAGCTTCATTGTTAAGAGGAGGTGTCAACATGCCGAAGAAGATTCCCCTGCGCCAGTGTCTCGGCTGCCGGGAGATGAAGCCCAAGCCGGAGCTGGTCCGGGTGGTCCGCTCCCCGGAGGGGGCTGTCAGCGTGGACCTGCGGGGCAAGGCCCCGGGGCGGGGCGCCTACGTCTGCCGCAGCGCGGACTGCCTGAAAAAGGCCCTGCGCTCCAAGGCGCTGGGCCGGGCCCTCGGCGTGGAGATCCCTCCCGAGATCTACGACGCTCTGACGGAGCAGATGGAGGTACAGGGTGGAACAGGAACAGAATAGAGCCCTCGGGATGCTGGGGCTGGCCCGCAGGGCCGGAAAGCTCCAGACCGGAGAGGAGACCGTGAGCGCCATGCTCGCGGAAAAGCACGCCCGCCTGACCGTCCTGGCCGAGGACGCCGGAGAGGCCGTGGCCCGGAAGGTCCGCGGCCTGGCCGAGGGGACCCGCCAGCGGGTGCTGACGGTGCCCTACGACAAGCTGACCCTGGGCGCGGCCCTGGGCAGACCGATGGTTTCCGTGGCGGCCTTCGCCGATGTGTCCATGGCCCTGGCCTTTGCGAAGGCCCTGCCCGCCGGGACCGTCGGAGCCGAAGTTTTAGAGGATTTAGAGCGCCGCGTCGCCCGCGTCAGGGCGAAGCGGAAGAAGAATTGACAGTTGCGCAAGCGGTCAATTGTCAATTGTCAACTGTCAATTTTGGAGGTGGCTGTATGAGTACATTTGTAAAGTATCGAATCAAAGAGGTGGCCGCGGATCTGGGCGTCACGCCCAAGGAGATCTCCGCCATCGTGGAAAAATATTTTGAGAAGCCCAAGAGCACGGCCCAGGTGCTGGACGAGCAGCAGCTCAACGTGATCTTTGACCTCATGACCCAGCAGAATCAGATCTCCGGCATCGAGGTCGTCTTTGCCGCGGCCTTTGCCGCCAAGGAGGCCGAGGAGAAGAAGAAAGCCGAGGAGGCAGCCAAAAAGGCCGCCGAGGAAAAGAAAAAGGCCGAGGAGGCCAAGGCCGCGGGCAAGCCCGCTCCCGCTCCGGCCAAGCCCGGAGAGAAGAAGCCCGGCCAGCCCGGCCAGAGCAAGCCCGCCGAGAAGAAGCCCGCCGAGCCCCAGCGCAAGCGCGAGCGCCGGGTGGTGGACACCTCCGCCGTCCAGGTCAACGCGGACCGCTTCGACGACCGGGTGGACACCCTGATCTCCGAGCGGGATCAGAACCGCTCCGGCGGCAAGCAGAAGATCGGCGGCAAGAACAAGAAGCAGCAGGGCCAGAAGGGCGCCAAGTCCAAGGAGGACGAGCGCAAGCGCATGAACCGCCTCCGCCTGGAGGTGGTCAAGAAGACCCCGCTCACCGTCAAGATCCCCGACGAGATCACCGTGGGCGAGCTGGCGGTCCGCATGAAGAAGACCGCCGCCGAGCTCATCAAGTGCCTCATCAAGAACGGCGTCATGGCTACGGTCAACCAGACCATCGACTTCGACACCGCGGAGTTCGTGGCGACGGAGCTGGGCTGCAAGGTCGAGCGCGAGGTCGTGCTGACCATCGAAGACAAGCTCTTTGACGATCATCAGGACACCGCCGAGGAGCTGGTCACCCGGCCCCCCGTCGTGGTGGTCATGGGCCACGTGGACCACGGCAAGACCAGCCTTCTCGACGCCGTGCGGAAGACCAACGTGGTCGCCGGCGAGGCCGGCGGCATCACCCAGCACATCGGCGCCTACACCGTCAGGATCAACGGCAGCCTGATCACCTTCCTGGATACCCCGGGCCACGCGGCCTTTACCTCCATGCGCGCCCGCGGCGCCATGTGTACCGACGTCGCCATCCTGGTGGTGGCCGCCGACGACGGCATCATGCCCCAGACCATCGAGGCCATCAACCACGCCAAGGCCGCCAATATCCCCATCGTCGTGGCCGTGAACAAGATGGATAAGCCCGGCGCCAACCCGGACCGCATCCTGACCCAGCTCACCGAGCACGATCTGGTGCCCGCCGAGTGGGGCGGCGAGACCGAGGTCTGCCGCATCTCCGCCAAGACCGGCATGGGCATCGACGAGCTGCTGGAGACCGTCATCGTCACCGCCGAGCTCCAGGAGCTCAAGGCCAACCCCAACCGCGCCGCCAAGGGCACGGTCATCGAGGCCCGGCTGGACAAGACCCGCGGCCCCATCGCCACCCTGCTGGTCCAGAACGGCACCCTCAACCAGGGCGACACCATCATCGCCGGCACCGCCGTGGGCCACGTCCGCGTCATGACCGACGACAAGGGCAAGGCCATCAAGCACGCCGGGCCCTCCATCCCCGTGGAGATCACCGGTCTGGCCGAGGCCCCCGCTCCCGGCGACAGCTTCGAGGCCGTCACCGACGAGCGCATGGCCCGTCAGCTCGTGGAGCAGCGCAAGCAGAAGGCCAAGGACGAGCTGGCAAAGCAGCAGTCCAAGGTCACCCTGGAGAACCTCTTCGACCAGATGAAGAAGGGCGAGATGAAGGAGCTCAACATCCTGGTCAAGGCCGACGTCCAGGGCTCCGCCGAGGCCGTCCGCGCCAACCTGATGAAGCTCAGCAACGAGGAGGTGGCCGTCAAGGTCATCCACTCCGGCGTGGGCGCCATCAACGAGTCCGACATCCTGCTGGCCTCCACGGCCAACGCCATCATCGTCGGCTTCAACGTCCGGCCCGACGCTGCCGCCGCGGCCTCCGCCCAGCGCGCCAACGTGGACATCCGCCTCTACTCCGTCATCTACGAATGCCTGGAGGAGATTGAGGCCGCCATGAAGGGTATGCTGGCGCCCAAGTACCGGGAGGCCGTTATCGGCCACGCCGAGGTCCGGGTCCTCTACAAGGTCAGCGCCATCGGCACCGTCGCCGGCTGCTACGTCAAGGACGGCAAGGTCACCCGGGACGCCAAGGTCCGGGTCCTGCGCGACAACGTGGTCATCTACACCGGCGAGCTGGGCAGCCTCCAGCGCTTCAAGGACTCCGTCAAGGAGGTCCAGGCCAACTTCGAGTGCGGCATGTCCGTGGCGAAGTACAACGACCTCAAGGAAGGCGACATCTTCGAGTGCTTCGTGATGGAGCAGTACCGCGACT
>CAMVKI010000204.1 GCA_947168005.1 uncultured Clostridia bacterium | reverse complement strand
AAGGGCTACGGCGACTTTAAGACCGCCGTCGGCGAGTCCGTGGTCGAGCTGCTGACCCCCATCCGGGAGGAGGCGACCCGGCTGCTGAAGGACAAGGCCTATCTGGAATCCGTCCTCAAGAACGGCGCGGACAAGGCCTCCTACATCGCCAACAAGACCCTGCGGAAGGTCTACAAGAAGGTCGGCTTCGTGGCGAAGGTAAACTGAGCGCCGGCGGCCCCGCGCTCCGCGCTTTGAACCCGCGGACGGGGGCCTCCCCTACAGATCAAAGAAAGAAAAGAGTACGACATGATTTTAGACTTGAATTTCCTGCTCCGGGTGGGCGCGGCCCTGCTGACAGCGGGGATCCTGTCCTTTCTCCTCACCCCCCTCGTCAAGTATCTGGCGCGGAAGGTGGGCGCTATGGACGTTCCCCACGACAGCCGCCGGATGCACGACCACCCCATCCCCCGGATGGGCGGACTTGCCATCTTCATCGGCTTCCTCCTCACCACGCTGGTCTTCTGCGCGGAGCTGCGGACCGATCGGGGCCTCCAGTCCATTCTGCTTGGCTCCATCGTCATCGTGATCCTCGGCGTCTTTGACGACCGGAAGGCCCTGGGGGCCAAGCTGAAGCTGGTGGTCCAGCTGGTTGCTGCGGCCATCGTGGTCTTCTACGGGGACCTGCGGATCGACAAGATCACCAACCCCTTCGGCTCCAGTCTCTATGATTACTGGGACCTGGGCGTCTTCTCCTACCCCATCACAATCCTCTGGATCGTCGCCATCACCAACGCCGTCAACTTCATCGACGGTCTGGACGGCCTGGCCTGCGGCGTCAGCGCCATCTCCTCCATCAATATGCTGGTCCTTGCCCTGCTGGTCTCCGACGCCAAGGTTGCCATCATCACCGCCGCCCTGGCGGGGGCCTGTCTGGGCTTCGTGCCCTACAACTTCAACCCCGCCAAGATCTTCATGGGCGATACAGGCTCCACCTTCCTGGGCTTCATGCTGGCGACGGTCTCGATCCTGGGCCTCTTCAAGGCCTATGCGGCCATTTCCTTCATCGTCCCCTTCCTGCTGCTGGGCCTGCCGATCTTCGACATCTGCTTTGCCGTGATCCGCCGGGTTGCCAGCGGCCGCAGTCCCATGGAGGCCGACCGGGGCCACTTCCACCACCGGCTCATCGACATGGGCTTCACCCAGAAGCAGTCCGTTGCCATTGCCTACGTGCTCACCGGCATCCTGGGCCTGGCGGCGGTCCTGCTGACCGTCTCCGGCGCCATGAAGGCCATGATCATGCTGGGCGCAATCCTGGTGGTAGGCGCCATCGGCATCCGCATCATCATGGGCGCCACGCCCAGCTCGAAGTTCTGGCAGCACGTCAAGCACGGTACGCCTACCCATCCCGAGCCGGAGCCGGCTCATGACAGCCCCGCGGACCCTTCCAACGCGGCCCGGTCCGACGAACAGGAGAATTCTCATGAAGAAGCTTAAAGTTCTTTCCGTCTTCGGGACCCGCCCGGAGGCAATCAAAATGTGCCCCCTTGTACGGCATTTAGGGACCCTGCCCGAGGTCGAAAGCCTCTGCTGTCTGACAGGCCAGCACCGGGAGATGCTGGACTCCGTCATGGACATTTTCCAGCTCAAGGCGGATTATGACCTGAATATCATGCAGGCCCGGCAGACCCTCTCGGGCATCACCAGCCGGACCCTGCTGGGCATGGACGAGGTCATCGAGACTGCGAAGCCCGATCTGATCCTGGTCCACGGCGACACCTCCACCACCTTCGCCGGAGCTCTGGCCGCCTTCTACCACAAGGTCCCCGTGGGCCACGTGGAGGCCGGTCTGCGCACCGGGGACAAGTACTCCCCCTACCCCGAGGAGATGAACCGGACCCTGGTGGGCCGGATCGCCGAGCTCCACTTCTGCCCCACGGTCAACAACCGCCGCAACCTGGAGCAAGAGACCGTTTCCGGGGAGCTGTTCATCACCGGAAATACCGTCATCGACGCCATGAAGACCACGGTCCGCCCGGACTTCCGCTTCTCCGTCCCGGAGCTGAACAGCCTGGACTTTCAAAATCGCCGGGTAATCGCCCTGACCTGCCACCGGCGGGAAAACTACGGCGAGCCCATGCGGGAGATCATGGAGGCCGTCCGGGAGCTGGCTTTGCGTCACCCCGAGGTGGAAGTGGTCTACCCCGTCCATCTGAGCCCCGTGGTCCGGGAATGCGCCTTCGGCATTCTGAAGGACGTCCCCCGGGTCCATCTCATCGACCCCATCGACGTGGAGAACATGCACAACCTCATTGCCCGCTGCGACTTCGTGATGACCGACTCCGGCGGCCTCCAGGAGGAGGCTCCCGCCCTGGGCAAGCCTGTCCTGGTCCTGCGCCGGGAGACCGAGCGCCCCGAGGCCGTCAAGGCCGGGACGGTCAAGCTGGCCGGCGTCAAAAAGCAGGACGTGCTGGCCCTGGCCGAGGAGCTGCTGACGGACCGGAGCGTCTATGAGACCATGGCCCACGCCGTCAACCCCTACGGCGACGGTCACGCCTGCGAACGCATTGGGCAGGACATTCTCTGGCACTTTGGGCGAATCGCCGAAAAGCCCGCGGACTTTTCGGCCAAGGCATAAACTGCGGAATAAAAGACGTCGGCTGACCCCTCGCGGAGTCAGCCGACGTTTCCGTTTTCCCGGTTTTGCTTCACTTTTTCTTTTCGGTGTTATATTCTGCCTGGCAGTAGCCGTCAATGATCTTTTCGATAAACGGGAGCTTATCCTTATCCGTCTTGATGGTCTGGATCAGGCCGATGATTTTTCCGAAATGCTCTGATCTGGTGATTTCCTTGAAGAAATCGTCTCTCGACTTCTGGAGCTTTTGCATTACGCCGATCAGAATGCCGGAAATCACATCGGTCAAAGCGGATACGAGCAGCGGAATCAGAAGCTTTGCGTCATATTTTCCGCTCAGAATAATGATCCCCGCCATCACACAGATAAAGGCTGTAACGATGCAGAACACCCATGTAAAGACTACTGTCAGGAGCTGCGCCTGCTTCAGCACGCTCTCATGGTATTCTCTCGTCGTATCGGAGCCGTTATATACAAAGCGCAGATAATCGTCCGTTCGCTTCTGCATGTTCGCGGAAGCGTCCAGGGAACGGTCCTTCGCCATCTTGCCGGAGAAAATCATAGGCAGAAACGGTTCGAGATATTCCTCTTCTTTTTTCTCTTCCTTTGCTTCGCCCGTCTCTTTTTCAGTTTGCTCTGCTATTTCTCTTTTTTCTTCTTTCTCCATAGAATGCCTCCAGTATCACACAGCATCAGCTCTTCAAAAGAAACGAATCATTTCACTCAAAAAGCCCCAAAATTCGGCTTAGACCCGGACGCAGCCCTTGCTCCGGAGGCGGAATATGCCCCGCCAAAGTCCGTAAACAACAGCTTCGTCTCCAATCCGGAGTCCGCGGAGGTATCTGTTACCTCGATTTCCAGCTCGCCCAGGCGCGCGCGCATCGTGCTCTCCGAAACCATAAATTTCTCCGCCAGCATGGGAACTTCCCTCGCGTCAACCCGCGTGGCGCCGTTTGTGATCATTCTCAGGGTCTCCGACGGAATCAGAAGCCCTCTCGCAAAGGCGTTGGCCTCCCGCTCCTTCGGGGATTCCTGTTCGCAGGCCATGCGAAATTCCATGTGTATCTTTTCTGTCGGGTCCATGTGGAGACAGCTGTGCGCGATTTCATGCGCGACGGTAAAGCGTCTGCCGTGCACGGTATCGCCCTTCTGGTACAGGATCGCTAAATCGTTGCCCTTCGCAACGATCGCTCCCATAATCGCGCCCTTGGAATCGCCTGTTTCCTGCATTTTTGCTTCTATCGGTGCAAAATCGAACGGCATTAAACGAATTCCCATCTCGTAGCAGATCTGCGCCACGTCAATCGGAAATGCGCCGAGCTGATTCGTTTTCCTCAGAAGGTCCATATGGGTCATTCCGTGCAACTCTCTGATCTTCTGACACATCTCTCGTTCGCCCCCCCTTGTCTTTCTGTTGTGGTCTATACTCTTTTCCAGCTTCATTATACCTGCTCCTATTCGTTTTTTCAAGTCTTTTTCCACAGATTTTGCGGTTTTTTCCCGTAATTTTATCATACTGCAAGCCTGATGAAAAAAGAACCGAAACAAGTCACAGGAGCGAATAGAAAGCGGCTGCAAGGAGCATTTCCAGGGCGCTTGCCCCATCCTGCTTCATGGCAAGCAAAAGGACGGCCAGGATCAAAAAATCCTCTGTTTCCAGTCGGGAAAGCAGACGGGACAGCGCTCCGTTTGCGCCGAGGAGCCCGCCGGGGGCGAAGGGACCGCCGGGCAGGCCGGGGCCGCCCCGGCCGGGGGGCCGCGGGCGGAATCCGCCGCCCATTGGGGGGTTCCCGAAGGGCGGCCGGGGGCTGGGCGGCGGACGGCCGGGGGGCGGGCAAGATAATATCTTCGAGCAACGATACGGGCGAGGCAGGATTGAGCGTCACACCAG
>CAMVKI010000203.1 GCA_947168005.1 uncultured Clostridia bacterium | reverse complement strand
TAAAGGAGAATCAACTATGCCGAAACTGAAGACTCACAGCGGTTCCAAAAAGAGATTCAGCCTGACGAAGACCGGTAAGGTCAAGCGGGCACACGCCTTCAAGAGCCATATCCTCACCAAGAAGGACACCAAGCGTACCCGTCGTCTGCGTACGACCACCTACGCCGATGTCACCAACCAGGAAGCCATCAAAAAGATGATTCCTTACAAGTAAGAGATAGGAGGATATATAAATGGCACGTGTTAAAGGCGCAATGATGACGCGCAAGAGAAGAAATAAGGTTCTGCGGCTTGCCAAGTCCTACTGGGGCTCCAAGTCCACCCACTTCAAGATGGCGAAGCAGGCCGTCAAGAAGTCCCAGACCTATGCCTATGTCGGCCGCAAGCTGAAGAAGCGTGATTTCCGCCGTCTGTGGATCACCCGTATCTCCGCTGCTGTCAAGCCCTACGGCATGAACTACAGCTGGTTCATGTACGGCCTGAAGCAGGCCGGCATCGAGATGAACCGCAAGGCTCTGTCCGAGCTGGCCATCGCCGACCCCAAGGCCTTCGAGACCCTGGTCGAGACCGCCAAGAAGGCTGCCAACGACGCCAAGAAGGCGAAGTAAGATCGGCACTTCGCGCGCAATACAAAGCCGCTCCCGGTTTGGGAGCGGCTTTTGTGCTGCAGGGAACAGGGAACGGGCAGCAGGGAACGTAGGGGACGCTCTTACCCCGCAAGGGGTGAGCGTCCCGGTATTTGCGTCAGCAAATACAATTTGCCGCAGGCAAATCGGGAGGCAGTCCCGTCATCGGAACGCGGCTGGATCGTCTGCATCATCCACAATGTTTGTCTCGATTGCAAGGGCTTCGGCATAACTTGCAGGCGCGGCGGGCGTAACTTGCACAAAACGGCGGAAGATCATGCGGTCTGATGAAACGTATTGACAACGCAGAGGCCGGAGTGGTACAATTATTCCGCTGACTGCGGCTGGAAATTATTTGAAACAACAAGGAAGGAGCGGCCTGTGGAAGCGTTTTGCGCGGAGCTGGCGGGCGTCGTCATCGGGATTCGATGCGCGTGCCCGGAGACCAGACTGTTTTTAAAGGACTATGAGACGGAGAAGGAAGCGGCCTTCACCGTGGAGGCGGGGGCCGCGGACCTGGAATGGGCCCGGGCGGAGCTTGACCGCCAGGACGGGGCGGAGGGCCGGGAGCCCCGGCGGCGCGCCGGAAGCGTGCTGGAAAAGATGGCCCTCCACCGGCTGCTGGCCGAGGGGCTGACGGAATACAGCGTGCTCCTGGTCCACGGCTCGGCCCTGGCCCTGGACGGGGCGGGCTGCATCTTCACCGCCCCCAGCGGCACCGGCAAGAGCACCCACGCCGCCCTTTGGCGGCGGGTCTTCGGGGAGCGGGTGCTCATGCTCAACGACGACAAGCCCCTGCTTCGGGTCGGGGCCGAGGGCGTCACGGTTTACGGCTCCCCCTGGGACGGCAAGCATCATCTGAGCCGAAACGCCTCCGCGCCCCTCCGGGCTGTGGCCCGGATTGTGCGGGCGGCGGAGAACAAGGTCGAGCCCCTGCCAAAGGACCGGGCCTTCCAGGTCCTGATGACCCAGGCCTACGCCTCGCGGGACCCGGCGGTCATGGCCCGGATTCTGCGCCTGGAGCAGCAGATTTTGGATCAGGTTCCGTTTTTTGATTTGCGCTGCAATATGGAACCGGAGGCTGCCCGGATTGCCTGCGCGGCCATGGGCCTTTCCGGGCCGTAGTCCGGCGCAGCACCAAAAAAAGAGCGGCAGAGACACCCTGCCTGTCCCGCGATGCTGAGATATTATGTCTACTCAGATGAAATCGAGAACCGTCCCCGATTTCATCAAAAGCCGCCTCCCCCTGCGGGAAGCGGCTTTTGTTATGACTTTGGGCGGAAGCTGGGATCATCACTGCGCTCCAGGAGATAGTCCAGAGAGACATGAAAATAGTCCGCAAAGGCGATCAGGGTCTGATAGTCCGCCTCCCGTTCGCCGGTCTCGTAGCGGCTGACGCTGTTCTGATTCAGGTTCAGGTCCATCGCCAGCTTCAGCTGGGAAATACCTCGCTGCTTTCGCAGTTCCTTCAATCGCATAAGCTTCCTCCCCAAAAAAGTGTTGACAATATAATACCAGTTTGGTATAATCGAAATATCCCAAAATGGGATATAACACCGAGATTTTCAACAATATCGTCTGCACAAAAAGGAGAAAGCAGCATGGAGAAGTATCAGAAACCCGAGCTTGCGCTCATCAAATTCGATCTGACCGACGTCATTTCCACCAGCGGCGGCTGCGAGAGTGACAGCGGATGCCCGAGCGACTGCCGGGACAACGACTGCGTCGAGACAATCCCGCTCTGATTGTTCAGAAATTGAGCGGATTGACGAAAGGAGCAAATTCCATGGAAAGCTATCAGAAGCCCGAACTTGAGATGATCGCCTTCAATCTGAGCGATGTGATCTCCACCAGCGGTGCTTGCACGAGCTACGTCCCGCACCACTGCGAGCCGATGTGCCCCATTGAGGGGCCCGGCGAGTGTATGTTGGGGGACGAGGATTGAGCAAGCGCCATCCAATTGTATGATTGAACTGAAAAAGCAAGACGCCGCCCTGGCGCGGATCCTGCCGGAGCAGGAGCCGCGCCTCGGTGTGCGATATGTACCGTCTCAATTCGCCCTCTCCTTCTCTCACCGGGGAAAGCGCTTCGTATACCACACGCTGACGACCCGCCTTCTGGAGACGGAGCTGCCGGAGTCCCATGTCTGGTCCGGGGCAAGCGAAGAAAACGAAACTGCCGAAGCCCTCATCCGAGGGCTGTTTCTGGTGCCCGAGGGGAAGGACGAGTGCGCCTACTACAATTCTGTTTCCGCCTTGATGCGGCAAATGGATCGGAAGTCCGGCAATCAAAGCTTTGTCATTCTCCCCACGCTCCGCTGTAACGCCCGCTGCATCTATTGCTACGAGGCGGGCCGAGAGCAGAGCACCATGGGTCCGGAGACCGTGGAGGCGACCCTGCGCTATATCCTTGAAACCCACGCCGGAGAGCCGGTTTGGCTTACATGGTTCGGCGGGGAGCCTCTGCTCTGCCCGGACATCATCGACCGAATCTGCACCGGGCTGCGGGAGGCCGGACTTCCATACCGCTGCAAAATGATTACCAACGGCAGCCTGATTACCCCGGCGGTGATTGAGAAGATGCTTGGCCTCTGGAATATCAAACGGATCCAGATTTCCATGGACGGAGCCGAGGCGGACTATATCGCCCGCAAGCAGTATCGCGTCTATCGGGACGATTACCATCGGATCATGGAATCCGTCAGCCGCCTGAGCGAGGCCGGGATTTCCGTTGTGATCCGCTGCAATGTGGACGAGGAAAACTGGGATCGAGTCCCGGAGTTTATCCGGGATCTCGGAGCAGGAATCACCCACAAGGAGAAGGTCCGGATTTATTACGCCTTGCTGAACGACGTGCGCGCCGGAGAAAACGCGCTTTCCATGTGGAAAAAAGTCGTGGAGGCCCGCGGCTTGGCCGCCGAAGTCGGATTCCGGCCCAGCACATCCTACAGCTCGGGTCTGCGCTTCCGGGCGCATTTCTGTATGGCCGGCAGCGGCACCGCTGTCATCTGTCCCGACGGAAGAATCTGCCCCTGCGAGCATTGTCCGCCGGAGAGCTTTTTCGGAACCGTATTCGAGGGGACCACGGACCCGGCGCGCAGGGCGGAATTTTGCCGGGAGGACCGGACCCGTGAGAAATGCCGGGACTGTCCCTTCCTGCCGGTCTGCACGAATTTTGCGTCCTGCCCCACGCCGCAGCAAGACTGCCGCGGGATGCGCGAGCTCTTTTTGCTGGATGAGCTGAAATGCTTCCTCGATCGCAGGCTTGAACAATCGGCGCAGGAGGAGAGCGAAGCGGACGGTGAAATCTGTTGAGGAGGAAGCTATGAAGCTGAACAGCAACTTTCTGACCCATACCATTGACGATACCCGTTTCCTGGTGCCGGTGGGCGCGGAGGCCTTTCACGGTCTGGTGCGCGGCAATGCCAGCGCGGGCTTCCTGATCGAGCTCCTGAAGGAGGAAGCCAGCGAGGAGGCCCTGGTGGACGCCATGTGCCGGAAATACGACGCGCCTCGGGAAACCGTGGCAGCGGACGTCCGGGAGTTCTTGGACAAGCTCCGGGAGCTCGGAGCCATCGAGGAATAAACATACCATATCCGCCGGGGGCGGTTCCCTGCCGCGCCCGGCGTAGCGATTTAGGGACATTATTATATAAAGGGACTGTTCCGTGCCGGGAAAGCGACACGGAACAGTCCCTTTTGTGCGCGATTGATTCGCCTTTGGCGGAGGCGGAGGGCTCCGTCCCTGTCTCGGCGGCATTCTCCGCCGTAGAGGACGCTTCCCCCGCCGTAGAGGACGCTCCCCCCGCCGTAGAGGACGCTCCCCCCGCCGTAGGGGACGCTTCCCCCGCCGTAGGGGACGCTCTTACCCCGCAAGGGGTGAGCGTCCCGGTATTTGCGT
>CAMVKI010000202.1 GCA_947168005.1 uncultured Clostridia bacterium | reverse complement strand
TGGTGCGGGAGGCGGGCGGCCAATGGCCGCCCCTACGATGGATCGGCTGACTGAAGCCGATAACCAGAATCCAGATTGCGCGCACAAAAGGCTGCCCGGGATGGACAGCCTTTTGTGTGGGTTTTTGTGCGTCAGCCGACGGCGAAGGGCATGAAGTCAACAGGGGCTTCCTCGGCGATGGGGATGGGGATGATCTCGATGGATTCCAGAAGGCGTTCGGCTTCCTGTACCTGGGCTTCGTCCGCGGGGTGATCGTGAAGCACGCGGCCCGTTGCGGGGTCCAGATCGTGATAACCCGCGTTTGCCTCCAGCTGGAGACGGTACTCCGGGAAATAGACCTGAATGATCATCTTTCCGTTGGCGCCGAGAACCCAGCGGGCCTCGTGACCGCAGAGCGTACCGGTCTTGAGGAGCTCGCCGTGCTCGACGGGAGCGCTGTTTTCAAATGTGTCAAGATTCTCGGTCATGCCGATGCCGATATGGGAGTGGCGCGTCTCTTCTTCACAGTACAGATAGGCGCTGACCCATGCCTCGGTCAGGTCCTGATCCGGATCGGCCAGGGTCGCGTTTGCGACCTGCCAATGATCCGCCTGGGAGTCGTGATAATCGACCGTCCAGCCCTCGGAGGGCTTGACCGGGCGGAATCCGTAGCGAATGAGTTCTTTTTCGGTGGGGATGGGGATGCCGGAATCCGCGTAGACCATATCCCTGGCCGCCTGCTCGGCGTCGGCAAAGCTGAGGGTGCTGGTGATGGCGGCCACGCAGCCCAGATCCTCGTTCTTCTGGAAGAGACAGTACTGGGTCCGGCCGTCCGGGGAACCGTTGATCCGTACCCAGACCGTCTCGAAGCCGTTGAGCAGCTCCTCCTTGACCGTCTCCGTGGGGTAGCGGGTCAGCAGCTTGCTAAGCTCCGTGTTCAGGATTTCCACGGTCAGCAGGGGACTGGTCGGATCGCCGGGATCGGGGTTCCGGTAGTAGCGCCGGTAGAGACCGCCCTGGAGCAGCCAGCAGTTCAGGGCGTCCTTTTCCGCCTCATAGGAGGCGGGAAGGGTAAAGCCGATGTAGTGCTCGGCGTGGACGTCATCGAAGCGCAGGAGCCCCTGGGGGTCGGGGGGCAGGTTTTCGTCTTTGCCGAAGTCCTCCGGGTCCGTGTTGACAGGGTAGGTATAGGTCTCGCCGCTGCCGAGGTTGAACCAGTGGAACCGGTTCGCGGCGAAGGCGGTGCCGGTCAGCAGCACCACCGCCAGAACGGCGGCGATCAGGACGGTCCCCAGGCGGGGACGTCCGCGGGTCGTTTTTTCGGTCTGTGGGTGCAGGACGGCTTCCACCGCCTCCTGGCTGGGCTCCAGCCAGGAAAAAGCTTTTTGATAATCTTCACGTTCCATATTCAGAATCCTCCTTTAATCGGTTCCGAAGCGCTTCCCTGGCCCGGGAGAGCCGTTTTTTCACGGCACCCTGGGTGAGATGCAGAAGCTCTGCGATCTCCCGGACGGAAAGCTCTTCATAGTAAAAGAGATGGATCACCGTGCGCTGGTCCTTCGGAAGCTGCAGGACCTCGCAGAGCAGGTCCTGCTCCCGGGAAAAGCTCGGGGCGGCGCAGAGCTCCTCGATCTCCTCGTAGCTCACAACGTCCCGCCGGGAGCGCAGGAGGCTCCTGCATTCGTTCACGGTCACGCGGGTCAGCCACTTGTCGATGTGGGTCCGGTCCTCCAGCTTTTCCCGATGCTTCCAGAGCTTCAGAAACACGTTCTGCATCGCGTCCTCCGCGTCCGCCCGGTTCCGGGTAAAGGAGAGCGCGATCAGGAACACGCGCTGGCTGTTCCGCCGCACGGCGTCCGTGTAGGCTTGTTCTGTCAAAACATCACTTCCTTGGTCTGTTCGAAAGGTCCTTTCACTATGATAACGCTTTGAGCCGAAAAAAGGTGACTGAAACGATAAAATTCCGCGCAAAGCATTCCTCCGTCCTTGGCTCCGGAGGAATGCTTTGCGCGGAATGTTTCAATTGTTGGTCCCGGAGATAAAGCAAAGCGTATAGTCGCCGTACTCGCAGAACATCAGGCCGAAGATGAAGAACAGAGGGCCGAGACCGTCCGGGCCCTCCAGCTCGTCGCGGAGGGCCGCGTCGTCCTCGAAGACCAGGACCCGCTCCGGCGTCCCGAATAGCGCCTCCGTCAGATCGGCGATGGGCGTAAAGACGTCGTCGCCGCTGAGCTCCCGCAGGGCCTCCCGGAAATCGCCCTCGGCGGGGATCAGCCTTTGCGTCCGGTCCTTGATCTCATAGAAATCCCAGAAGGCTTCCAGCCAGCCGGAGCCCGGAAGCAGCTGGACGGAGGTCTCATAGTACATGGACAGCTTGTCCAGTCGGGAGCACTTTTCCATCAGCGCGGGAGGGAAGGATTGCAGGAAATTCATAGGCGTGTATCTCCGTTCGTGGGTTGTGGCGCACACTGTGCGCCGCTGCAGACAGGCAAAGAACGCCCCGCTGCTGCTTATGGCGCACACTGTGCGCCGCTACGGGGGACAGGATAACGCCCCGCTGCGTGGAGCAGCGGGGCGTTTGAAATCATATTACTTGTTTCTCTGCTCGGTGTAGGTCTTCTTGAACTCTTCCCAGCCGGCCAGGAGGCTCTTGAAGCCGGCGGAGGCAACGTCCTTGAGCTCGGCGCCGGCGTCGGCGGCGACGGTCTGGAGCTTGTCGGCGGCTTCCTTCAGAGCGGTCTTGGCGGCCTCGACCTTGCGCTCGACCTCAATCTTGCGCTCCTCGGCGGCAGCGGCCTCAGCCTGGTCGTCCTTGATGGCGGCCTGCGCGGCGGCCAGACGGGCGATGGGAACACGGAAGGGGCTGCAGGACACATAGTCCAGGCCGATCCTGTGGCAGAACTCCACGGAGGAGGGATCGCCGCCGTGCTCGCCGCAGATGCCGATGTGCAGGGACGGACGGACGGGCTTGCCCAGCTTGATGGTCATTTCCATCAGCTTGCCCACGCCGACCTGGTCCAGCTTGGCGAAGGGATCGTTCTCGAGGATCTTGGCGTCGTAGTAGGCGTTCAGGAACTTGCCGGCGTCGTCGCGGGAGAAGCCGTAGGTCATCTGGGTCAGGTCGTTGGTGCCGAAGCAGAAGAACTCGGCCTCCTTGGCGATCTCGTCCGCGGTCAGACAGGCTCTGGGGATCTCGATCATGGTGCCGACCTCGTACTTCATGTCGATGGCGGCAGCGGCGATCTCGGCGTCAGCGGTCTTGACGACCTCTTCCTTGACGTACTTGAGCTCCTTGACCTCGCCGACCAGGGGGATCATGATCTCGGGGACCATGTTCCAGTCGGGATGGGCCTTCTTGACGTTGATGGCGGCGCGGATGACGGCCTTGGTCTGCATCCGGGCGATCTCGGGGTAGGTGACGGCCAGACGGCAGCCGCGGTGACCCATCATGGGGTTGAACTCCTTCAGGCTCTCGATGAGGGCCTTGACCTCCTCGACGGACTTGCACTGGGTGGCGGCCAGCATCTCGATGTCCTTCTCCTCGGTGGGCACGAACTCGTGCAGCGGGGGATCCAGGAAGCGGATGGTGACGGGATAGCCTTCCAGTGCCTCGAAGAGCTGCTCGAAGTCGTTCTGCTGATAGGGCAGAATCTTGTTCAGCGCGGTCTCGCGGTCGGCGGCGTTGTCGGCGCAGATCATCTCGCGGAAGGCCGCGATGCGGTCCGCCTCGAAGAACATGTGCTCGGTGCGGCAGAGGCCGATGCCCTCGGCGCCCAGCTCGCGGGCCTTCTTGGCGTCGCGGGGGGTGTCGGCGTTGGTGCGGACCTTGAGCCGGCGATACTTGTCGGCCCAGCCCATGATGCGGCCGAAGTCGCCGCCGATGGAGGCGTCAACGGTCTTGATGGGGCCGTCGTAGATGTTGCCGTTGGAGCCGTCCAGGGAAATGACGTCGCCCTCGTGGAACTCCTTGCCGGCCAGGGTGAAGCGCTTGTTCTCTTCATCCATGGTGATCTCGCCGCAGCCGGAGACGCAGCAGGTGCCCATGCCGCGGGCCACGACGGCCGCGTGGGAGGTCATGCCGCCGCGGACGGTCAGGATGCCCTGCGCGGCCTTCATGCCGGTGATGTCCTCGGGAGAGGTCTCCAGACGGACCAGGACGACCTTCTCGCCCCGGGCCTTCCAGGCCTCGGCGTCCTCAGCGGAGAAGACGATCTTGCCGCAGGCGGCGCCGGGGGAGGCGCCCAGGCCCTTGCCGATGGGAACGGCGGCCTTCAGAGCGGCGGCGTCGAACTGGGGATGCAGCAGGGTGTCCAGGTTTCTGGGGTCGATCATGGCGACGGCCTCAGCCTCGGTGCGCATGCCCTCGTCCACCAGATCGCAGGCGATCTTCAGAGCGGCCTGGGCGGTACGCTTGCCGGAGCGGCTCTGCAGCATGTAGAGCTTGCCGTTCTCGACGGTGAACTCCATGTCCTGCATGTCGCGGTAGTGATCCTCGAGCAGAGCGCAGACCTTGACGAACTGGTCGTACGCCTCGGGGAACTTCTGCTCCATCTCGG
>CAMVKI010000201.1 GCA_947168005.1 uncultured Clostridia bacterium | reverse complement strand
TAATTACATCAAGGAGGAAACCAAAATGAAATTCACAAAAATCCTTTCTCTGCTGCTGGCGGTCCTGATGATCGCTGCCCTCTTCGTCGGCTGCGCCGGCGAGACCAAGCCCACCGAGGCCCAGACCGAAAAGCAGACCGAGGCTCAGACCGAGAAGCAGACCGAAGCCCAGACCGAGACCCAGACCGAGGCCCAGACCGAGGTCGAGACCGATCCCCAGAGCGAGACCGAAACCCAGGCTGAGCCTGTTGAAATCGACGTCTGGCTCGAGGTGAACGGTCAGCAGCTCCGTGTCGGCGTTCCCTTTGCGGAGCTGGAGCCGATGCTGCCCGAGGAGACCGCTCCTGTCCAGGAGGTCGATTCCTGCGACCCCGATTCCGACTGGCACCAGACCACCCATACCTATGACGGCTTCACCGTCACTGTGAACAAGGACGGCGTCGCCGTGGGCATCTCCGTCAGCGAGGGCGACTACGCCCTGAACGGCAAGGTCCGGATCGGCTCTACCCCGGACGAGGTCAAAATCGCCTTCGGCATCCCCGACACCGACGAAGAGTGGGGCATCTATTACTACGGCACCATGCCCATGCTCAACTTCTACCTGGACGAGGAGACCGGGATGGTCAGCGGGTTCAGCGTCATGTCCGAATTCGTCATGTAATTTCCCAAACAAACAGGAAGACCGCCGATCGGCGGTCTTCTTTTTTGTATTTACTTGTCGTCGGGCTTGGATTTCGTCTGCTGCTCCGCGATCCAGGCGTCGGCCTTTTCCGCGCCGGTCTCCGCCGTGTGGAGCAGGGTCTTGCCCAGCCCCGCGAGGGCGCCGCCCAGCTCTGCGCCGGTCTCCCGCCAACTGCCGTCGTTGGTGACGTTCTGCCCGGGAACGGCCTTCTGGGGGTCCTCCCCGTCGGCCCAGGCCTCGGCCTTGTCCACGCCGACCTTCGCCGTCTTGATCAGCGTCTTGCCCAGGTTCGCAAAGGCGCCGCCGAGCTGCTTGCCCGCGCCCTTCCATTCGTCCTTCAGTGCCATACGCACACCTCCTTGCGATCTGATTATATCGCGATTTTTCCCCAAAGTCAACAAGGCGGGGCCCCGAGAAAAAAAGATACAAACTATTCATAATTTTCCCGCTGATTTTTAAGGTAGAATTTAGGACCGCGTGCTATGCTCGGCCGGAAAGGAGGAATGCCCCCATGCAATTTCGCCATGAATGGAAGCACGAGATCAACGCCGCGGACCGGCTGGTCCTGCTGGCCCGACTGAACGCCGTGATGAAGCGGGACCCCCACGCCGTGGACGGGGTTTACCGGATCCGAAGCCTCTACTTCGACGATCTCAGGGACACGGCCCTGCGGGAGAAGATCGACGGCGTCAACGTCCGGGAGAAATTCCGCATCCGTTTTTACAACGGCGACACGTCCTTCATCGTGCTGGAAAAGAAAAGGAAAATCAACGGGCTTTGCGCCAAGGAGAGCTGCCGCATTTCCGCGGAGGAGGCCCAGCGCATCGTGGATGGAGACGTTGGCTGGATGGTGGAATCCGGCCGCCCCCTCTGCGTAGAGCTGTATTCCAAAATGAAATCCCAGGGGCTGCGTCCCAAAACCATCGTAGACTACACCCGGGAGCCCTTTGTTTTCATCCCCGGCAACGTCCGGGTCACCATGGACTACGACATCCGAACCGGGGACTTCCGCACAGATTTTCTGAATCCGGAAACCCTGACCCTGCCCGTCGGGGACGCCCCCATGATCATAGAGGTCAAGTGGGACGCCTTCCTGCCGGAGCTCATCCGGGACGCGGTCAGCCTTCCCGGCCGCCGTGCCGCCGCCTTTTCCAAATATGAACAGTGCCGTATCTACGGCTGACCCCTGTAGCGGCGCACAGTGTGCGCCACTGAAAAATAATTGTAAGGAGTAATTATCATGTTCACAAGCATTATGACCGACAGCTTTTCCTTCAGCGACATTTTCAAGTCCAGCTTCCTGGAGAACATCACCGCCGTCAGCGTCCTCGATATGGCGCTGACCATCGCCCTGGCCTTCGGCATCGGCCTCTTCATCTTCTACGTCTACAAGAAGACCTACCGGGGCGTCATGTACTCCTCCTCCTTCGGCACCACCCTCATCGCCCTGACCATGATTACCTCCCAGGTCATCCTGGCCGTGACCTCCAATGTGGTCCTCTCCCTGGGCATGGTGGGCGCCCTGTCCATCGTCCGCTTCCGCACGGCCATCAAGGAGCCCCTGGACATCGCCTTCCTCTTCTGGGCCATTGCCGCGGGCATCATCCTGGCCGCCGGAATGATCCCCCTGGCCATCATCGGCAGCGTGATCATCGGCCTGATCCTTCTCTTCTTCGTCAACAGAAAGCCCCATAAGAACCCCTACATCGTGGTTCTGTCCTGCGCCGATCACGCCGCAGAGCAGGAGGCCATGAAGTATCTGAACGCCCAGACGGAGCGCTGCGTGGTGAAGTCCAAGTCCGCCCAGAACGGTCTGATCGAGCTCAATCTGGAGGTTCGCCTGAAGGACGACAACACCGATTTTGTGAACACCCTGTCCTCGATGAACAATGTCAGCAGTGCGATTTTGGTGAGTTATAACGGCGAATACATGGGTTAAGGAGTGATCCCAAATGTCAACGAGCAAGCATATTGACAAGATCTGTCTTGCCGCTGTCGCCCTGACCCTGGTGCTGACGATCCTCTTCATGTTTGGCGGCTCTCTGGGCCTCACTGTCGCGGCAAAGACGGTAAAATATGAGAGCACGCTGTTCGATACGAGCTATGTCCACAGGATCGACATCGTGATGGACGATTGGGACAGCTTCATAGAGAGCTGCGAGAACGAGGAGTATGCAGCCTGCACCGTGGTGGTGGACGGGAGAAAGCACGCGAACATCGCCATCCGCGCTAAGGGCAACACCTCCCTGTCCTCCGTGAAGTCCATGGGCAGTCAGCGCTACAGCTTCAAGCTGGAATTCGACCACAACGAGTCTGGCAAATCCCTGGACGGTCTTGACAAGCTCTGCCTGAACAACCTGATCCAGGACAACACCATGATGAAGGATTACCTGAGTTATCGGTTGATGGCGGACTTCGGGGCCGACGCTCCCCTCTGCTCCTATGCGTATCTGACGGTGAATGGCGAGGACTGGGGCCTCTATCTGGCCGTGGAGGGCGTGGAGGACAGCTTCCTGGCCCGGAACTACGGCTCCGACACCGGCGAGCTCTACAAGCCGGACAGCATGAGCTTCGGCGGCGGCCGCGGCAACGGCAAGGATTTCAATTTTGACGGCCTGGATTTCGACTTCGGCTTCGGCGGCGACGCCGAAGGACAGCCCGACACGCAGACCGAGCCCGCAGAAAGCGGAACTCCCGACGGCGAGGCCTCTTCCCAAGGGGAAGGCGGCTCCAGCGGCAGTCGGAAAAGCGATTCCGGCGGCAAAGGCGGTCAATCGGGCGGCTTCCCCGGCGGTCAGTTCCCCGGCCAGTCCGGCGAAGGCGGCCAGCAGGGCGGCTTCCCCGGCCGGCGGGAGGGAGCCCGAGAGGGCTTCCCCGGCGGGCAGGCGGGCTTCCCCGGCGGAAAGGACGAGCGGGGCGGCCCCGGCGGCATGGGCAGCGACGACGTGAAGCTGAAGTATATCGACGACGATCCGGACAGCTACGCCAACATCTTCGACAACGCCAAGACGGAGGTCTCCGCCGCCGATCAGAAGCGGCTGATTGCCTCCCTGAAGCAGCTCAGCTCTTATGAAAACCTGGAAGCGGTCCTGGATATGGACGAGGTCCTGCGCTACTTCGTGGTCCACAATTTCGTCGTCAACGGCGACAGCTACACCGGCAGCATGATCCACAACTACTACCTCCACGAGCAGGATGGGAGGCTGGGGATGATCCCCTGGGACTACAATCTGGCCTTCGGGACCTTCCAGGGCCGCAGCGCCGCTTCTGCTGTGAACGCCGCCATCGACAGCCCCGTCTCCGGCGGCAGCGCCGACGACCGGCCCATGGTGGGCTGGATCTTCTCCGACGCGGCCTGGACGGAGCAGTATCACGCCCTGTTCTCGGAATTCCTGCAGCGCTGGTTTACCGACGGCGAGCTGGAGACGCTGATCGCGGAGACCGCCGAGCTGATCCGCCCCTGGGTGGAGAAGGACCCCACGAAATTCTGCACCACAGAGGAATTTGAGCTGGGTGCCGCGGCCCTCTCCCGTTTCGTCGCCCTACGGGGCGAGGCGGTCCGCCGTCAGCTCAACGGCGATGAGACCGCCGTGGAGACCGGGGACCTGAATCTCTCCGACCTGGGTTCCATGGGCGGCGGCCGGGGCGGCCCCGGCGAAGACGGCTTCCCCGACGGCCAGACCCCCGCGTTCCCCGACGGCGACGGGCAGATGCCGACGCCTCCGGGCGGAGATGGACAGATGGCGACGTTACCGGGCGGAGACGGGCAGACGCCGACGCCTCCGGACGGGGATGGGCAGACGCCGACGCCTCCGGACGGGGATGGGCAGACGCCGACCTTTCCGAGCGGCGACGGACAGACGAGATCG
>CAMVKI010000200.1 GCA_947168005.1 uncultured Clostridia bacterium | reverse complement strand
GTCAACAACAAGCTCAACTACGCCTATTCGATTTTGAGCATGGATTATTTCAAGTTGATTTTGGAGTAGGCCTGGGGCCTGCGCCTGTGCGAAACACCCCGGAAGCGCGTCTCAACGCGCTTCCGGGGTGTTTCGCACAGGTTCATATGTTTCGATCCCGGAACAGGGCCGCGATTTCCGCCGCCGACAATTCCCTGTATTCCCCCGGCGCGAGGGACGGGTCCAGCTCCAGGGCTCCGATGGACAGGCGTTTCAGCGTGAACACGTGGCCGCCCACGGCCTTGACCATGAGCTTGACCTGGTGCTTCCGGCCCTCGCGAATGGCGATATATCCCTCGGTGACAGGCCGGCCCGGGTTCTTCATCAGGTGGTTGTGCTTCTTCGGCGGCAGCAGGGCCTCGCAGGCTCCGATGGTGGAATAACCCGCCAGCCGGGCCCGGGCGGGGAGGGAAGTGACGCCGCTGCCCTCCAGAACCACCCCGGCGGCCATCCGTTCAAAATCCGCCTGCTCCAGCCGCCCGAAGGCCCGGAAGAAGTAGCGCTTTTCCACGTGGGCCTCGGGCCGCAGCAGCAGAGGGTCCAGCCGCCCGACGTCGGTCAGGAGCAGCAGCCCCTCTGTGTCCATATCCAGCCGCCCGACGGGGTGCAGCGCCTGCAATTCCGGCGGCAGCAGCTCCATCACCGTGGGCCGCGTGCGGTCCGAGCGGGCGGTCAGATACCCCGCGGGCTTGTTCATCATAATTATCATGGGGACCTCCGGGAATCGGGAGTTGTCGAGATGCTGGCGAGGTATCGAGGTTAGGACAAACCTCCCCTGCTTGCAGGGGAGGGGGACCGCCCGCAAGGGCGGTGGAGGGGTCCGGTTGTTGACCGAAGGCATTTCTAATGTGCCTTCATTCCGGAAAGTTTACCCCTCCGCCCCAGTGTACGCACTGGGGCACCTCCCCTTATAAGGGGAGGTTTTGGTGCGCTCCTCGCCTCGGTATATCTGATTATTGTCATCTTGATTATATCACAAATCTCACTTGGACGCAAAGAAAAAAACTTTGCATATTGCAAGCTGATATGTTATAATAATAAAAATAAACGCCCGGGGCAGTGTACGTACCCGGAGCATCTGGAAACGGAGCGAAGCCCTATGTCTGAAACCCTCCTTGAACGACTTTCCGCCGCCCTGCCCGGCGTGCCGACCCTGGCCGCCGAGCCCCTGGCGAAGCATACCTCCTTCCGCATCGGCGGCCCCGCCGAGGCCCTGGTCTGTCCCCGGAGCGAGGACGAGCTGGCCGCCGTGCTGGCCGTCTGCCGGACCGAGGGGATCACGCCCCGGATTCTGGGCGGCGGCACCAATATCCTGGCCCCGGACGAGGGCGTCCCCGGCGTGGTGATCTCCACCCGGGGCCTGGACGCCCTGGAGCTGAACGGGGACGGCCTCATCCTCGCCGGGGCCGGGGTCCCTCTGGCCCGGCTGGCGGTCTTTGCCCAGAAGCATGGGCTGACCGGCCTGGAATTTGCCCACGGCATCCCCGGCACCGTCGGCGGCGGCATGTATATGAACGCGGGCGCCTACGGCGGCGAGCTGGTCCAGGTGGCCGTCTCCGCCCGCTTCCTGACGGCGGAGGGCGAGCTGAAATGCTATGAGGGAGAGGAAATGGGCCTGGGCTACCGGCGCAGTGCCTTCATGGGCCTGTCCGGGGTCATCGTCTCCGCATCCTTCCGGCTGCAAGCCGGCGACCCGGAGGCCATACAGGCCCGGATGAAGGAGCTGATGGAGCGCCGGAAAGCCTCCCAGCCCCTGGACCTGCCCTCGGCGGGCTCCACCTTCAAGCGCCCCGTGGGGGGCTACGCCGCCGCCCTGATTCAGGAGGCGGGCCTGAAGGGCTTCCGGGTGGGCGACGCCCAGGTCTCCGAGAAGCACGCCGGCTTCGTGGTCAACCTGGGCCAGGCCACCGGCGCCGAGGTCCTGACCCTGATCGCAAGGGTCCGCGAGATCGTCAAAGCCAAGTCCGGCATCGAGCTGGAGCCGGAAGTCCGGATTTGGTAAATCGGGATTTGTAGAACCGTAGGGGCCAATGCCCACATCGGCCCTACCGATCAAAGGGGCAAGGGCCGATGTGGGCATCGGCCCCTACGGAGGAGATCGTATGAACGAAATTACACTCATGTCCTTTGGCTACGTCTTCGGCGCGCCGGAGGGTACTGACACGATCATTGGAACGCGGGGGCTTCCGAACCCCTACTGGGCGGAGGAGCTGAAGCACAAAACCGGCCTCGACCCGGAGGTTCGGGACTACGTGTTTTCCACGCCGGAGGCCGAGGCCTATTTTGAAAGCTGTCTCGATATGCTTCGGCGGCGGATCGCCTTTTACGAGCAGTATGACAGCCCCCTGAAAACGCCTCTGCGCATCGGGATCGGCTGCACCGGCGGCAAGCACCGCTCCGTCAGCATGACGGTCCGGCTGGCTGCGGCTCTAAAGGCCGAGGGCGTGGCCCTGCGGGTGGTCCACCGGGACCTGGACAAGGTCCTGGAGCACTCCGCCGGGGCCGTGGTCTTCACCCGGCAGGCGGGGGAGCCCCGCTTCGTCGTGGTGGAGTCCCAGAGCAGCGGGGTCCACGGCTTCCCCAAGGGCCGCATGGAGGAGGGGGAGACCGACCTGGAGACGGCCCTCCGGGAGGTCCGGGAGGAGACGGGACTGGAACCCACACTTCTGCCCGGTTTTCGCACCGTGGAGCTCTACGCCCTGCGGGAGAGGCCCAACACGGTGAAGCAGGTGATTTATTACCTGGCGGAATACGAAAACCAGACCCCCCGCCCCCGGCCCGGGGAGATCCGCTCCGTCCGGCTGCTGCGCTTCGACGAGGCCATGCGGAGCTTCGAATTCGAGAACACCCGCGCCGTCCTCCGGGAGGCGAAGGCCTTCCTGGACGAGCTTCCGTGATCCTGCATCCGTAGGGAGCGATGCCCACATCGCTCCGGTCATTGCCAGAGGCAATGACGCCGCAGCTGCACGGCGGCAGGAGGCATCAGGGGATGCCTCCCTACGGAAAAAAACCCGCACCCGGTCCTCGGGATTTGCCTGCGGCAAATTGCGTTCGCACCGAACGCCGGACGGCTGAGAGCCGTCCCTACACAGGTTTTCCCGCCCCGTAGGGACGGCACGCTGCCGTCCGGTTCGCCGCAGGCGAACAATCGCCCGCGGGGCGATTCGACGCACCCGGTCTGTCGTCGGGATTTGCCTGCGGCAAATTGCGTTCGTACCGAACGCCGGGACGCTCACCCGCTTTGCGCGGGTAAGAGCGTCCCCTACGGCGCAAAGGCTTCGATATTCCCAATTCATAATTCTTACTTCTTACTTCTTAATTCTTAATTCCCCCGGAGGTGGCTGCAATGTCCTTTTCATCCGACGCAAAGGCTGAGCTTTGCAGGGATTTTATCCAAAAAAAATGCTGCGCCCTGGCGGAGGCCGCGGGGGTGCTGCTGTTTTGCAGCAGCGTGAGCTTTGAGCAGATCAAGATCGTCACCGAGAGCGAACACTTCGCCGAGCGTCTGCCCAAGCTCTTCCACAAGGCCTTCCACCTGGACTTCGATTCCGTCCAGACCGGGGGAAAATACAGCTTCCTCGTCACGGAGCGGGCAAAGATCGAGACGATTTTTGAGCTCATCGGCTACAGTCCCGCCGAGAGCATCACCCTCCACGTCAACTACGGCCTGCTGGAGAAGGACTGCTGCCGGGCGTCCTTCCTGCGGGGGGCCTTCCTGACCGGGGGCTCGGTGACGGACCCGGCCAAGCGCTATCATCTGGAGCTGGCGACGAACCACCACAAGGTGGCCCGGGAGACCGAAAGCCTGCTGATCGAGCAGGGCTTCCCCCCGAAGGCCACTCTGCGCAACGGCAGCGCCGTGCTCTACTACAAGCAGAGCGAGGCCATCGAGGACTTCCTGGCCTTCCTGGGAGCGCCTGTGGCGGCCATGGGCGTCATGGAGGCCAAGATCGAGAAGGACATGAAGAACAAGATCAACCGGATTGTCAACTGCGACAACGCCAACACCTCCAAGGTCGTGGAGGCCGCCCAGGCCCAGATCGCCGCCATCCGGACCCTGCGGGAGCGGGGCCTGCTGGAAAAGCTGCCCGACAAGCTGAAGGAGACCGCCGAGCTCCGGGAGCAGAACCCCGAGGCGAACCTCCAGGAGCTGGCGGAGATGTTTGACCCGCCGCTGACGAAATCAGCCCTCAACCACCGCCTGCGCAAGCTCTGCGAGCTGGCGGCGGAGGAATGAAGTATTTGCTGTCGCAAATATGAAGTATGCTTCGCATATGAAGTATGCTTCGCATATGAAGTATGGCTTCGCCATATTGTAAAATATTCCGAAGGAATACTTCATATCGCCGCGAGGCGATACTTCATGTGCCGAAAGGCATACTTCATATCGCCGAAAGGCGATACTTCATCGTAACAAGGAGGAACGTAATATGTCATTTGTCCACCTCCATTTACATACTGAGTACAGCCTCCTGGACGGCGCCTGCCGGATCGGGAAGCTCATGGAGCGGGTGA
>CAMVKI010000199.1 GCA_947168005.1 uncultured Clostridia bacterium | reverse complement strand
CCTTGAACACGCCGCCGATGATGATGCCGACGGCCATGTCAAACATGTTGCCGGAAATCGCAAACTCCTTGAACTCCTGAATGAAGCCCTTCTTTCCTTCTTTTGCCATTTCTGTTTTCCTCCTTTCTCGATTTTTATAATTATCGGCTCCTTGCAGCCGATGATTATACGTGTAGGCGGGCGCTCAGTGAGCGCCCCTACTTGGTGATGACCTCAATCCCTCCCAGGTATTTGCGCAGGACCTCGGGGACGACGACGGAGCCGTCGGCGCGCTGGTTCTGCTCCACCATGGCGGGGAAGATGCGGGAGGTGGCCAGGCCGGAGCCGTTCAGGGTGTGGACGAACTCGATCTTGCCCGTGGCCTCCCGGCGGAAGCGGATGTTGCCGCGCCGGGCCTGGTAGTCCCGGGCGTTGGAGACGGAGGAGACCTCCTTGTAGCCGTTCATGGAGGGGATCTGAATCTCGATGTCGTAGGTCCGCGCCATGGAGGCGGAGCAGTCCCCCGCCGCCAGCTTCACGGTGCGGAAGTGGAAGCCCAGGCCCTTGACCAGGTTCTCGGCCTTGGTCACCAGCTCCTCGAAGGCCTCGTCGGACTTCTCGGGCAGGGTGTACTGGAACATCTCGATCTTGTTGAACTGGTGGCCCCGGACCATGCCCCGCTCGTCGGCCCGATGGGAGCCGGCCTCCCGGCGGAAGCAGGGGGTGTAGGCGAAGAGCTTGTGGGGCAGCTCGCTCTCCTTGAGAATCTCGTTGCGGTGGAAGGAGGCCAGGGCCGTCTCCGCCGTGGGGAGCATGAAGTGCATCCGCTCGTCGGTGGGGTTGGCGATCTTATAGACCTCGTCGGCGAACTTGGGGAACTGGCCCGCGGTCTCGCCGCACTGGTACTCCAGCATGTGGGGCAGGATCACCATCTCGTAGCCGTCGGCCAGGTGGCAGTCCATGAAGTAGTTCAGCAGGGCCCACTCCAGCCGGGCGCCCATGCCCGTGTAGATCCAGAAGCCCGTGCCCGCCAGCTTCGTGCCGCGCTCATAGTCGATGAGGCCCAGCTCCGTGCAGAGGTCCACGTGGTGCTTGGGCTCGAAGTCGAACTTGTGGGGCTCGCCGTAGTAGCGCAGGGGCTCGTTGTTCTCCTTGCCGCCGGCCTTCAGGTCCGGGTCCGGCAGGTTGGGCAGGCTCAGCATCCAGGTCCGGTACTCGGCCTCCACGTCGGAGAGTCTGGCGTCGTTGTCGGCAATGTCGGATTTGAGCTCGCCCATCTGGTGGAAGAGGGCGCCCAGGTCCTGGCCCTGCTTCTTCAGAATGGGAATCTGCTTGGAGACCCGGTTCTGCTCGGCCTTTTTGGCCTCGGTGGAGGCGATCAGCTCCCGGCGCTCCTTGTCCAGCTCCAGAATCCGGTCGATGGCGGCGTCGCAGTCTACCTCCTTGGCCCGCAGCAGGCGCTTGACCTGCTCGGGATTTTCTTTGATGCGTTTGATATCCAGCATGCTTGTTTCCTCTTATTCTTCTTGAATTTTTATGATTACGCGGGGCGGCGGAGGCATCAGGGGATGCCTCCCTACGCCGTTCAGGCGATTTTCAGTTCCTCGTAGAGCTCCTGCTCGGTTTCGGAGAGCAGTTCCTTCAGGGGCTCGATCCGGTCCAGGAGCTCCCGGACCTGATCCAGGTCGCCGTCCTCGTCGGCGGCCAGGGCTTGGTGCAGCAGCTCGCTGACCTCTATGGCGTCCTGGGCCCTTTGATTGGCGGTCTCCAGCTCCTGCTCCAGCCGCGCCTGCTCCGCAGCCGCGGTCTCCAGCTGGGTCTGAAGCGCCGCCTTTTCCGCCTCCGCGGTCTCCGCCGCCTGCTTCGCGGCATCCTCCAGCTCCGCAATCCGGGCGCTCAGCTTCCCGTTTTCCGCGGAAAGCACCTGGTTCTCCTCCTGCAGGGCGTTGATGTTGCTGGTCAGAGAGGCGGCGTGTTTCTGGCTGTCGTGCTGCAGCTCCTGGTTCATGGTCTTCAGACGCTTCGTCTCCGCGACCATCATAACGGCTACAAACAGAAAGGCCACCGCAAAGAGGATCGCCAGATAGGTCACCAGCGCGCTGCGGCGTCTGGGGGACAGCTGCGGCTCCGCCGCAGGCTTCTGTTCGGGCTGTTCCGGCGCGGCGTTCTGCTCCGGGGCCTTGGTTTCTTCACTCATTCTTTGGTTCCTCCTTCAGGGAAAGATGCTGGAGGGCGAACAGCAGACGGTTGAGATCCTCCTGTCCGTAGAATTCCAGTTCAAAGCGGCCCTTGCGCCTGCCGTTGATGATCCGGACCTTGCGGCCCAGACGGCGGGAGAGGGTCTTTTCACATTCGGCTGTATAGTCCACCTCCAAGGGGTCCGGGAGTGGCTTTTCCTTCGGCTTCTCCAGGGTCTTGCAGAGGCTCTCCGTCTGCCGGACCGAGAGCTGCAGGGCGATCACCCGCCGGGCGGCCTGGAGTCGCAGCTTCTCGCTCTTGAGGCTCAGCAGGGCTCTGGCGTGGCCTGGAGACAGGGTGCCGTCCCGGACCAGCTCCGCCAGCTCGTCGGAGAGGCTCAGCAGCCGCAGGGCGTTGGCAATGGTGGGACGGGGCTTTCCCAGCTTCTCGGCGATCTCCGCCTGGGTCAGGCCGTATTCATCCATCAGACTGCGGTAGCCCTGGGCCTCCTCCATGGGGTTCAGGTCCTCCCGCTGGAGGTTCTCCACCAGGGCCAGCTCCATGACCTTCCGGTCGTCGGCCTCGACGACCAGCACCGGGACCTCCTCGAGGCCCGCCATGCGGGCGGCCCGCCAGCGGCGCTCGCCGGCGATGATCTGATAGTAGCCGCTCCCCGTCTCCCGCACCGTCAGGGGCTGGATCAGCCCGTGGGCGGCGATGGAGTCCGCCAGGGCCTGCAGGGCTTCAGGCTCGAACTCCTTTCGGGGCTGGTGGGGATTGGGCTCCACCCGGTGCAGGGGCACGGCGCGCACGCCGCCGCTTTGCTGGGTGAAATCCAGATTCGGGTCGTCCAGCAGGGCGCCGAGACCCCGGCCCAGGCCTGATTGTTTCTTCATTGTATTCCTCCCGATTCATTTCGTAGGGGCCGGCGTCCTCGACGGCCCGAGGGTATCAGCAATCGATCGCTGCGGGGCGTCGGGGACGCCGCCCCCTACGATCTGGCAAGGATCTCCTCCGCCACGTCGCGGTAGGCCTTCGCGCCCTTGCTGTGCTTGTCGTAGGCCGTGATGGGCAGGCCGTGGCTGGGCGCCTCGGCCAGGCGGACGTTGCGGGGAATGGCGCTGCGGTAGACCCGGCCGGGGAAGAAGCGGCGCACCTCCTGGGCCACCTGGGCGGAGAAATTCGTCCGCCCGTCGAACATGGTCAGCAGGACGCCGAAGACCGTCAGATTGGGGTTCAGCCGCCGCTTGACCGCCCGCATGGTGGACATGAGATCGGAAAGGCCCTCCAGGGCGTAGTATTCGCACTGGACCGGAATCAGAATCTGCTCCGCGGCGCACAGGCCGTTGAGGGTCAGCAGCTCCAGAGAGGGCGGACAGTCGATGAACACGTAGTCGTAGAGCTCCGCCACGGGCTCCAGAGCCTTTTTCAACACAAATTCCCGCCGCTCCAGGTTGGCAAGCTCCACGCCGGCCCCCGCCAGGGCGGAGGAGGAGGGCAGCACGTCCCCCCATTGGGTGTGGACGATGGCCTGGGAGGCCTGGACGCCGTTGATCACCACGTCGTAGGAGGTATATTTGCTGCGGCGGCTCACGCCGAGGCCCGAGGTGGCGTTGGCCTGGGGGTCGAAGTCCACGAGCAGAATCCGGACGCCCTTTTCATGGAGCGCCGCGGTCAGATTCACCGCCGTGGTGGTCTTGCCCACGCCGCCCTTCTGATTGACGATCGCTACGATTCTGCTCATGCTGTCACCTCGTTTCATGCTTTCTCTTGATTATAGCACTTTTTATAAGAATTGCAAGAAAAAATACGGAGGGATCAAAAATGTTTCACGTGGAACATTATTTAAGGCATCAGGGATCAGGCATCAGGCGCCGCCTGGTTGGTTTTTTTGTGTTTTTCCTGGTGCCCCGTTCGGAGGGTTTTTGCGCAAATGGGAAAATGTTTCACGTGGAACATTTTTTAAGGCATCAGGGAACAGGCATTAGGCATCAGGCGCCGCCTGGTTGGTTTGCGGGGTTTTTTCTTTTCTCCCCGTTCGGGAGTTTTTTGTTCGAACGGGAAAATGTTTCACGTGGAACATTTTTTGAACGGGGAGAGCGGACGGCAGAGTGCCGTCCCTACAGGGTGCCTCCGAGTCGGGGGACAGACCCCTCCACCGCCGCGGGGCGGCGGTCCCCCTCCCCTTGGCAGGGGAGGTTTTGGACGGCCAATGGCCGCCCCTACGGACGGGGTTAGGCGGCCGGTGACCGCCTCTACGGACGGGGGTGGGCGGCCGATGACCGCCCCTACGGACGGGAGGTTAGGGCGGCCGATGACCGCCCCTACGGACGGAGGTGGGCCGGCCGGTGACCGCCCCTACGGACGGGAGGTTAGGGCGGCCGATGACCGCCCCTACGGACGG
>CAMVKI010000198.1 GCA_947168005.1 uncultured Clostridia bacterium | reverse complement strand
TCCACCGAGCTCCGGGACAAGGTCCACGCCAACGCGAAATACTTCCGCGCCGAGATGGAGAAGCTGGGCTTCGAGCTCCTGCCCGGCGAGCATCCCATCGTCCCCGTCATGCTCTACGATCCCAAGGTCGCCCACGAGTTCTCCCGCCGGATGCTGGAGAAGGGCGTTTACGTGGTGGCCTTCTGCTATCCCGTGGTCCCCAAGGGCAAGGACCGCATCCGCACCCAGCTCTCCGCCGGCCACACCAAGGAGGACATCGACTTCGTGGTCAAGTGCTTCGGCGAGGTCAAGGCTGAGATGGGGCTGTAAACAGTCCCGAAAAAAGGCACGGTCCGGATCATTCCGGGCCGTGCCTTTTTCGGAATTGGAAAGGGTCAGTTCCCGCTCTCCGCGGCGAGTACAGCGTCCCGCAGCTCTGCCGCCAGGGCGGGGGCGTAGGCGACGTGGAAGCGGGGGGCGTCGGGGCCGAAGCTCAGGACGCCGTCGTCCTCAATGCCCAGGACCAGGATCTTGCCCCGGATCATCACGGGCACCACGCTGTCGGCCCGGAAGAGGATACCGTGGTCCCGGCGAAGCTCCTCCAGGGCCTCGGGGGTCCACTCCTGGTCCCAGACGGAGAAGCGCCGGGTCGCGCCCTCCTCCCAGGCGGTAATCAGTTGATTCATGGGGTCACTCCTTTTGTTTACAGGCGTCCGGCCAATGCTTGCATTGGCCGGACGGGTTTTTATCGCCAATGGGCGGTCAGGGTCACGGCTTCGCTCCGGTTCCAGTCGTAGCCGCGGAAATTGCCCTCGGCGTCCCGGATCTCCGGGGTGAAGGAGAAGTAGCAGACCAGCATGTCCACCCGCTTCCCCTCCGCGTCGTACCAGCCGTCGAAGGTCTTGCCCTCCGGGGATTCCGGGACGGGATAGCGGCAGAGATAGAGGTAGCCCTCGGAGGCCAGAGGGACCATCATGCTGTAGGGCGTGGCGTGGCCGTAGCCGTCGTCCAGGATCAGCAGGCCGTCCCCGCCCTCCTGGGTCCAGACCGCGTGGACGTTGACGAAGCGGTTGCCCTCGGCGTCCGGCGGGACCCGCTCCAGGTCCTCCCGGGTCAGGATGTTCTCCACCGGGAAGGCGTAGTTCGTCTCGTTCAGCAGGGCCTCCCGGGGCGGATCGCCGTTGTAGATCCCGAAGAGCTCCTCGTCAGAGCTGTAGTCGAAGGGCGCGTTGACGTGGACGACCCAGCCGGCAAAGCTGTAGCCGGAGGGGACCAGCGGCTCGGGCAGCGTGTAGCTCGTAAAGTCCGCCGCGTCGAAGACCTCCGTCGCCAGCAGGGTCAGGTAGCCGTCGTCGCCCGGGATCTGGCTTGGGAACTCGTAGCTTGTGGTGTCGTTGTAGACCGTGACGACCACCTTGCCGCTCTCCAGGGGGTAGGTGGGCACGCTGGGTCCGGTCTCGATCCGGTTGGATTCGATCGTGTAGACGTAGCCCGTGGCGGTGTCCCGCAGACTGACATAGACGCTGAGCTCCAGGCCCTCGGGCAGAGCGCCCAGGGCGGAGCCGCCGCTGTAGCGGACGCTGTAGCCGCTCTCGCTGTCGCCCTCCACGGGCAGCGCTCCCGGATCGTCGCCCAGGGAAAGGCCCGTCGCCTCCTCCCCGTCGTAGACGATCTGGCCCATGTTCCGGACCTCGAGCGCATAGGCGTGCTCGTCTCCGGTCTGGGGCTGCAAAAGGGCGTTGAAATCAATCTCGTCGGTTCCCGGGATGCGCTCCAGGGTCGCGGAGAGGGCCGGGGCGGGCGGAAGCTCCGCCAGGGTACCGGTCCAGACGGTGCTGCGCTCCTCCCCTTCCTCCTCATAGACGGCGGTCAGAGTCAGGGTCAGCTCGCCCTCCAGGCCGGCGGCGTTGATCGCGTACTCGCTCCGGTCCCGGGCTTCCTGCCAGACGTCCGGGTCGTTCTCCCGGTTGACAGCCTTCCCCTCCGCGTCGGAGACCTGGGCGTAGACGGAGATGGGCCAGGGCGTGCCCTGGTAGGCGTCGATCTGGCTCTGGTCAGCGTCCAGGCTGGGGATGGGAGCATAGAGCTCATAGCTGTACAGGACGGCCTCGTCCTGGCGCACGGCGTAGAATACGTCGAGAATTACGCTGCCCTGGGGCAGGGTCGGAGCCTCGGTGGCCGTCTCCACGGGCTGGGTCTCGGTGGGAACGGGCTCCGCCGTGGGGACGGGCTCCGTGGGCAGCTCCGGGGACTTCGGGGCGGCCTCTATGTTATGCAGGCAGAAGAAGAGAATCAATAATACGGCGGGGATGGCTAAAAGCTGGCGCAGGCCGCGCTTTTTCTTCCCCTCCTCGGGGGGCGCTGTGCCCTGGCCGAACTCCGGGGGCGGGGCGGTGATCTCCTGCTCCCGCCGAAGCTCCGGCTCCGGGGGCGGGGCGGCCAGCTCCGGAGGATGCTTGTTGTATTCCATGGTGCTTCCTCCCGGGACGCCTTACCTGTTGTGGACGTCCACCTGGGGGAAGGGGCACTCCACGCCCAGGCCGCGGAAGCCCACAAAGAGGTCGTGGTTCAGAATCCGGGCGCCGGAGTAGATGTCGGACTCCCCGACCTCCGCCACAAAGCGCAGGTCCACGGAGCTGCTGTTCAGGGTCTGGACGCCTAAATAGACGGGCGCGGACTTGAAGACCTCGGGATGGGCCTGGAAAATCTCCTCCAGCAGGGCGGGGATTTTCTCCTCCAGCTTGACCAGATCCGTCTCATAGGGGATGGAGAAGTCCGCCACGGCCTTGGAGCTCTTGTCGGAGCGGTTGAGGATGTTCTTCATGTCGGAGTTGTTGATGATCTTGATGTTGCCGCCGGCGTCGGTGAGGCAGGTGGTGCGGATGCCGATCTCGGTGACGGTGCCGCGGAAGCCGCCGACCTCGATGATGTCACCCACATTGTACTGGTTGTCCACCAGGATGAAGAAGCCGGTCACCACGTCGGCGATCAGGCTCTCGGCGCCGAAGCCGATGATCAGGGCGATGACTCCGAGACCGGCCAGGATGGTCGCCATATCCACCCGAAGCAGGGACAGGACGGCAATGATGATGGCGATGATGGCAATGTAGCGGACCAGGTTGGCCGTCAGGGTCATGACCGTGCGGACCCGATGGTTTTCGGACTTGACAAAGCTCAGGAGCAGCAGGACCAGGTATTGCAGGGCCAGAACACCGAAGATCACGAGGCAGATCCGTCCGATGCCTCCCCAGCCGATCTTTTCCCAGGACTCGGAGAGGATCGTCTTCAGGTCGAAGCTGTCTCCCTTCGAGATCAGGTAAAACACGACGGCCAGGACAGCGAAAACGAGGAGCTTGATGATGTGCTTGGTACGGTTCATGAAATCGCATCCTTTCTGTATTTATCTGCTCTCAATATACACGAAGATAAGTGAAAAAACAAGTCTTCAACAAGAGAAAAACGATAAAAAACCGGCAGATCGGTCTTCTATCGCTTTTCTGATCGTACAGCGCCCCTGCGAACGGGGGTTAGGGCGGCCGGTGACCGCCCCTACAAACGGGGTTAGGGCGGCCGGTGACCGCCCCTACAAACGGGGTTAGGGCGGCCGGTGGCCGCCCCTACGTTCGCGCAAGGAGCTTTGCGCGGAGCCGGGACAGGTCCATGCGGGGCAGGGAGAGGACGGGGGCCGCGGATTCTTCGCTTCGCTCAGAATGACGGGCGGGGGACGCGATCCCTTTCGGGGAGAGGCCGGAACGGATGTAGACCGCGTCCATGCCGACGGCCTGAGCGCCGGCGACGTCGCAGAACGGGTCGTTGCCGATCATGAGACAGTCGGCGGGGTCCAGACCCAGGTCCCGGAGGGGCGCGGCAAAGAAGCGGGGGTCCGGCTTTTGGAAGCCGACCTCGGAGGAGATATAGATTCGGTCGAAGCGCTCCGTCAGCCCCAGGCGCTCCAACTCCGGGCGGGTGAAGCAGCTCTGGGCGTTGGAGAGGAGGATCACGCTCCGGCCCGCCGCCCGGAGGGCGTCCAGCAGCGCCCCTGCCCCGGCATAGGCCCGGAAATGGGTGGTGGAGCGCTGCCGGAAATACCGGGCGGTTTCAGCAAGCAGGGCGGCGTCGGCGTCGATCCCCTTCTGCGCATAGAGGCTGCGGAAGACGGGCAGCAGGTCGATTTCGATTTTGGCGTCGGGGTATCTGGTTTGCAGGCGGGCGGTCTCGGCGGCGCAGAGGGCGCGGTAGGATTCCTGTATCGTCTTCCAAGTGTACGGTGCGCCTTGGGCAGTGTAATAAGCCGCAACAACCTTCCAAAAAGAGGGCCTGCTTTCGTCGGTATGGATATCCACCAGCGTGCCGTAGAGGTCGAACAGGTAGGCTTGATACTGTTTCATTCCGTTCCTCCAAAAAAGCCCGGTCTTTCCAGACCGGGCTTTTCAATTTTATTTCTCAGCAGAGGGTGGCGTAGATGACGGCCTTGATGGTGTGCATGCGGTTCTCGGCCTCGTCGAAGACCTTGGACTGCTTGGACTCGAAGACCTCGTCGGAGACCTCCATCTCGTTGACGCCGAACTTCTTGGCGATGTCGGCGCCGATGGTGGT
>CAMVKI010000197.1 GCA_947168005.1 uncultured Clostridia bacterium | reverse complement strand
CGATAAAGCTGGCGAAAATGGAAAGGTACGCTGTCTCGGAGCCGATCTCCTTGGTAAAGATGCGGTACTTCTGGCTGCCGTCCTCGTTCTTTTCGATGATCTGCCACCAGCTGTCAATGGGCTGACCATCGGGGAAGGCTTCGGTGTTGTAGTACCAGAAGGACTGGGAGGCGTAGAGCGGATAGCCGTAGCGCAGCAGGCCATCGTCGATATGGGCGCAGATGTCTTCGGGATAGAAGGCTGTGATGATGCCGTCCTCATAGTCGCCGAAGAACACATCGCCGTTAACGTCCTTCACCTGGAGTACGTCGCCCTGGACATTATTGGCATTGGCCTCAAGACGGCACTTCTGCAGGACCTCATCGTTGTCCAGATCCATGATGTCCACGGTCAGGCCGGGGAAAGCTTCCTCAAAGGTGTCCTTCACCTTGAGCATTTTGGAGGAGGTGGCGTAGATGTTGATGGCGCTGCCGTCCTTGACCTCTTCCAGGGCCTGGGCATAGAGCTCTTCGTCGCTCATCTTGCTCCAGTCGTCATAGATGGGGCCGAAAAAGGCAGAATCCTCTACCGAGGGCGTGTCGGGCTGCGCAGGGGTGTCGGGTTGCTGCTCCGCGGGAGTATTGTCCTCTGTCTTGGCGGGAGAGGCATCCTGCTTGGGGGTCTCAGTCTGGGTGCCGCCGCAGGCGACAAGACCCAGGAGCATGCAGAGAGCCAGCAGCAGAGCGCAGATCTTGCTCAGTTTCATTCTTTTTTCTCCTTTCGTCCTATTCTTGTGAGTGTCGGTGGGTTTGCGGTCTATGTTTTTCGCGGACTCGCCGCGTTGGATACGCTCAGCGAGCGCGTTTGATCAGGCGCGTGGTCTCTGCGTTGTAGACGTTGATCTTTTCCGGGGCGATGCTCACAAAGACCTCCTGGTCAAGATCATAGTGGGCCAAGCCGATCTGCTTGGAGAGGAACTCGCTTTCACCGGCCTTGAGAGAAACCAGCGTTTCGGAGCCGGCAGGCTGGTTGGCGTAGACCTGCACCGGAATCCTGCCCTCTCCCGCTTCCTCAAAGATCTGGATCTGCTCGGGCCGGATGGCCACCACACAGTCAAACTCACCTTCGGGAATGGTTTCCTCGGTCAGATCCTCTGCCGGGAAGACATAGGTATCCAGCTCGCAGGTGACATGCAGGCCTTCCTCGTCCCGCTTTGCCTTTCCGGCCAGGAAGTTGATGCGGGGATTTCCTATGAAATCGGCGGCCTCGAGGTCGATGGGGTTCATGTACAACTCCATCGGCGGCGCCACCTGGCTCAGCTCGCCTTTTTTGAAGAGAGCGATCTTGGTGGACATGGTGAGGGCTTCCACCTGATCGTGGGTGACGTAGATGATCGTGGTGCCCAATTCCTTGTGGATGCGCTGCAGCTCCGAGCGCATATCCACGCGAAGCCTGGCGTCCAGGTTGGACAGGGGCTCGTCCAGAAGCAGGAGTTTGGGGTTGGAGGCCACGGCGCGGGCAATGGCCACGCGCTGCTGCTGGCCGCCGGACAGTTCGTTGGGATAGCGGTCCACATACTCCTCAATGCGCATCATTCGGAGGGCATCCTGGATGCGGCGCTCGATCTCCTCCTTCGGCAGCTTCTGGATCTTCAGGCCGAAGGCGATGTTCTCCCGCACAGTCATGTGGGGCCAGAGGGCGTAGGACTGGAACACCAGGTTCAACCCGCGTTTGCTGGGTTCTGCGTAATAGGCCAGATCTGCGTTGATCATCTCCACGCCGTCGATGGTCATGACGCCGCCCTGGGGTTTTTCCAGACCGGAGACGACGCGCAGCGTGGTGGTCTTGCCGCAGCCGGAAGGGCCCAGCAGGGTCATGAAGTCGCCGTCCTCAACGACCAGGTTGATGTCGCGCAAAACGTGGTTGTCCCCATAAAACTTGTCGATATGCTTCAGTTCGATTCTGCTCATGATTCTTCCTCCTTACCACGATTTGCCAATATCGGCGCCGAAACGATTAGCGATGATATAGCAGATCAGGATAAACATCAGCACACACACCGAGATGGCGTCGGCCATCTGGTTCATGCCGTCCTGTGAATAGGTGAAGGCCAGGTAGGACATCGTGGTGGTACGCTTGTCCATCATGATGATAATCAGGTCAAGCTCCTTGGCAATGCTGATAAAGGTCAGCATGAAGCCTGAGATAAAGCCGTTCTTGGCAAGGGGCAGGACGATGCGGGTCAGCTTCTTGCCGAAGCCCGCGCCGTTGATCTCCGCCGCCTCCTCCAGCTCCACGGCGATCTGCATCATGTTGGCCGTGCCGGAGCGGCTGGCAAAGGGGAAATGCTTGACCACGCTGGTCAGCACGATCAATGTGAAGGTGCCGTAGAGCGAGGGGAGCAGGCCGCCCAGATGGGGCTTGGAGAACATCGCCACATACATGGACGAGAAGGCGATGCCGCTCATCAGATAGGGGATGAACACCAGCTGTTCGGTGAGGTTGCCGTACCACTTGCCGCGGCCGCGGGTGGTGATGTAGCCCAGAAACTGGCCGCAGAAGGCGGTGATGACCGATGCGATGACCGTCAGCCGCACGGTATTCCAGACGGCCTTGCCGAACTCGGTGTTGTAGAAGATGCCTCTGTAGCTGGTGTAGTAGGGCGCCAGCTCCTCGTTGGAGCCGATCCAGTTGTACATGGTCAGGTTGCTCAGGCCGTAGCCCGCGCCGGTGTTGATCTGGAAGGTCTCCATGATCAGCACGAACATCGGCATAACCATCGCGAAGAACAGAAACAGCAGCAGGAAGATCATCAGAGGAACCTTGGCCTTGCCGAGGCGCATTTCGGTACTGCGCCCGCCCTTGCCGCCGATGGTGGCGTAGCTTTTGCGAACGCCGATGATGCGCTGGTTGGCAAAGATGATGAGGGCGGCCAGGGCGATCAGAACGATGCTCATCGCGAAGCCCACGTTCTGGGGGCTGCCGTTGATGAAGTTCTTCATCTTGGTGGCCAGCGTGAAGTAGCCGATGCGGTTGCCGAGGTTGGCCGCCACGCCGTAGGTGCCGATGGACTTGGACAGGGTCATGACCACGGCGGACAGCACACTGGGCAGCACCAGGGGGATGGTGATGGACTTGAGGATCTGGGGCTTGGACGCGCCGCAGATCTCGCCCATCTCCTCCAGCTCGGAGTTGATGGAGCGTAGGGCCGACTGCACATGGATGTAAGAAAAGGCGTAATAGTGCAGCGACATGCAAAGCACGATGGCCACCGGGCCGTAGGCCAGCCAGTCCGGGATCGGGATGCCCAGGCCTTCCAGGAAGCCTAGAGAGCCGGAGGTCTTGTTGCGGAACACCGCCAGCCAGGACAGGGACTTGCACCAGGACGGGATCATGTAGGGGATGACAACCAGCATGCCCAGCAGCTTCTTGCCGGGGATGTCCGTTCTGGCGATGAGCCAGCCGAGAACGCTTCCCAGAGGGACGCTGACCAGTACCGTGAAGAAGCCGCAGACCAGTGAGTTTTTCAGCGGCCCCCACAGGGTCGCCTTGGCCATCTGCCCGCTGAGCAGATATTTCCAATAGTACAGCGTGAAGTCGCCAACCTCAGCCCCCGGCAGACGCCGCAGCTCGCCCTTTGCTACCGTAAAGGTGGAGGCAATCATCTGCAGCAAGGGAATCACGATCAGGCAGAAGAGGATCACCAGGCTGATCATGACAACAAGGTTGAAGGGATTCTTGATCACATTCAGGATCTGATTTTTTAATCTGGTCTTATTGAATGGTCGTCGCGCAGCTTTTGTTTTCACATCCGTTGCCCCTTTCTTGCCGGCAGGTCCGGCGTTTCGGCAGAAGCAAGCTTTCGCTTTCGCTATTTTCGGGAGATCGCTCCTTGATTTAACGGATACGTTTCCGTCTCATCTTACATAATTGATTATAGCAAAATCACGGTTTTCGTCAATAAATTCTTGAGATAATTCGATATTTTTGGTCTTTTTGCTGCTTTTGTCATACTTCTCTTGTCTATATTCACCACTCCACTACGCTGAATTCATAAATCAGCATATTTATTTTCCGTAAATTTCCGTGCTTGAAGCGCATCATTTCCGTCAAAAACACGCCTTTGTGCTATTTCCGATAATTTGTGAAAAAAATGACCGGGATCGAAATAATTCGGGACAGAAGAGGTTTCACTTCCCACTCCTGTCCCGAATCCGATCATCGTCTATGTAGTTTCAGCAGTAGAGCTCCGGTTTCTCGATGGTATCCACCTTCAGGAACCGGGAGGTTCCGCGGGAGGCATTCAGGGCGTCGCCGGCAACACAGGCCACATAGCCATCCCAGGCGGAAGGTCCGGTGAGTTTGCCCTTGTTCACAGAGTCTGCCCAGGCGCTCAGTTCGATGTCATAGGCTTCGATGAAGCGCTCCTTCCAGTCGGTCATGATGGGCATACACTCGGCCGGATTCAGGCTGTCCCAGCCGGCAGGACGGGTGCGTCGCACCACTGCGTAGGGGTCTGGGAGCTTCACGGTCCCGTTCTCGCAAACCACCTCACACTGGATGTCGTAGCCATAGCCGTCGGCCACCTGGACCTCCACGTCGATGAAGC
>CAMVKI010000196.1 GCA_947168005.1 uncultured Clostridia bacterium | reverse complement strand
GCCCGGCGCGTTGCGCCGGGCCGCCCGATGCAATTTTGATACATAATTTGCCGCTTCATGGGCAAGCTTCCGCAAAAGGGGGCTTGCCCATGGATTTTTTATTGGAACTGAAACAGCGCTTTCACGGGGCGGCGGATTTTACGGTGCGGGAGCTGGAGGCGGCGGGGGTCGGATGCAGGCTGCTGTTTTTGGACGGCCTGTGCTCGGGAGCGGAGATCGCGGAGTTCGTGATCCGGCCTCTGGGGCGGCTTTCGGGGCCCCTGGCCCCGCCGCCTTTGCTGGACTGGGCTCTGGCCGGGGGCGTGGAGGCCGCTTCCGCTTCCCGCTGCGCCGACGTGGAGGACGCGGAGGCGAAGCTGCTCAACGGCTTCTGCGTGCTGGTCGTGCCCGGGGCCGGGGCGGCGGCCTTTGAGGTCAAGTCCGGGGAGAAGCGGGGGCCCTCGGAGCCCGAGGTGGAGAGCACCACCCGGGGACCCAAGGACGCCTTCACCGAGACCGCCCGGACCAACACGGCCCTGCTGCGCCGCCATCTGCGGACGGCGAAGCTTCGGATCTGGGAGACCGCCGTCGGCAGCGTGAGCCGCACCAACCTGAGCCTGCTCTGGCTCGAGGGCGCGGCGGACCCGGAGACCGTGGAGCGGATGAAGACCCGGCTTCTGACGCTGGACGCCGGGGAGCTCCTGACCCCGGCGGCGGTGGAGCGGCTCCTGCCCGGGACTCGGCGGACGGCGGTGCCCCTGCTCCAGTACACGGAGCGGACCGACAGGCTGGCGGCGGGGCTGCTGGCGGGCCGGGTGGGGATCTTCGCGGACGGGCTGCCCGTGGCCTACCTGGCCCCGGTGAACCTGGGCTGGCTCCTCCAGGCTGCCGAGGACAAGGACACGGACCGGCTCTCGGCCCGCTTTTTGAAGGTCCTGCGGCTGGGGGCCCTGGTCTGCGCCTTGCTCCTGCCCGCCCTCTACGTGGCGATGGCGGCCTTCCACCAGGAGATGCTGCCCACCCAGCTTTTGGAGGCCGTCATCGAGAGCAAGAAGAACGTGCCCTTCCCCACGGTGCTGGAGGTCCTGGGCCTGCTGGCGGCCTTCGAGCTCCTGCAGGAGGCGGGGCTCTCGGCCCCGAAGGCCGTGTCCCAGCCCGTGTCCATCATCGGCGGGCTGGTGGTGGGCTCCGCGGCGGTGGAGGCCAGCCTGATCTCCCCGGCGGCCCTGATCGTCACGGCGGCGGCGGGGATCTGCGGCTTCGCCCTGCCGGGCAAGAGCTTCGTGGACGCGGTGCGGCTGGCTCGCTTCGCCCTGACCCTCTGCGCGGCCCTGGCGGGGCTCTGCGGCCTGACCCTGGGCCTCCTGGCCCTGCTGATCCACCTCTCCGGCCTGGAGAGCTTCGGCAAGGCCTGGCTGGCGCCCTACTCGGAATTGGAGCGGAAACAGCAACCGTAGGGAAGGCTCATGCCCACCCCCTCCGGTGGGGACGAGCCCTTCCTGCGTATTGCTTTCCGCGGCTGCCGCCCACGGGCGACTTGAGAATTGAAAATATCGGTGTTTTCAAATTGCCATTTGAAAACATTGGAAAGCTCCGCAGCGGCGCGCTGTGCGGGCCCTGCGGAGCAGTAAACTTTCATTCTTGACGTAGGGGCAAGCCCTGCTCATTGATTCTTTGACAGGTCTTCAATCGCATTTCTCAAATGCTCATAGCTCTCGAAAAAAGCGTTGCATACAGCCCTTCTTTTGCCGACTGTTTTGAAGTAGAGAATCCCGCAAATTACCAGCACAACCATGCCTACGATAAAAAAGCCGGGGCCTTCTCTTCTGTTGACAAAGCCCAAGATAACGCTGACTGCCGCTATCACTAAGGCCGCAATGCCAAATGCCTTTTTCAGATTATCGGTTTTCATCTGATACTTCAAGTAGCTTTCAACTGTAGACTGCGCTTCAAAAAGTGCACCTTTGGTATCGCCTTTATCCAGTGCCTTTGACGCGCGCTTTGCTCCGGCATACCATGCGTCAAGCGTTGTCTGGCCCATGATCCCGTATTCGCTGCTCATGTTTCCTCTCCTCCTCTTTCAGATTAAATCCCGTGTGCCTGGAAGAATTTGTAATACTCCATGAACCAGTCTCCTGAATGACGAATCTCGGTATTGTCCATCAATTCTTTTGCTCTGGCTTTGTATCTTGATTTTTCTGGCTCGCCTGTATTCTCCGAGGCAATGATGGTCCAGCAGATATTTTCATGCCGCAGCAAGTCCCAAAACTCGTCAAATTTGGGGTGCGCATACATATTTGCGACGGCAGCCGCTTCCTCGGTTTCCTTTAAGTTGCTTTCCCACATCCAACCATCGTTACTTCTGCAAGCTTTGCTGAGCCGATACACAAGGGACACGTACATAATAGCAGAGTGGATGTACTTTTCGGGTTTTTCCTGCTGGAGCTCCTTAAACCCCTGCATTGCGTGGATCATATCGGTGAGGCGTGCTCCGGACCCAAGATCGCTCAAATCAGTTCCGTAAATGACCGCCTCGTCTTCGTCGCCGCGTTTCACAGCCTCGTCAAAATAGGTCCTCAATTCGCTTCTGTCCATGGTATCCTCTCCTTTTTTATATTTTTAAAAACCTGTAATTTACAGCAATTTGCGAACGCAGTTCTCGTCGATCCGCCCGATCCGTCTGAGGCCTTCGTCGTAAACGTACCCGCTTCCGTCGATATGGCCGCGGCGGCGGAAACCCTCGTCATAGATGTCTCCGTTTTTTTCGATGTGTCCGATCCGGCTGAGATTCTCCGCGTAGATATAGCCGCTGGCAAAGTCGATCCGTCCAATCCGCCGCAGACCCTCGTCGTACACATATCCGTCGTCGTCGATCCGGCCCAATCTCCGCAGGCCCTCGGAATATACGTAGCCCATATTACACGATATACTGCGCCTGAAGCTGCCGGACGGTCTGTCTGTACAGCCTGTGCGCGTCCTCCTTTTCTCCGCGTTCGATCAACTCCACGCAGGGCTTCACAAGGGTTTCGTAGATCGCGTCAAAGACTGAGAGAGCGTCGGCCCTCTGTTTGATCGCCGAAACGATCTGCGGGGCGACGAAATAGTATTCGGCAATCTCCTCCGGCCCGCCGGGAAGGGCGCGGAGATAGTCCTCCCGGAAGCGCCTGAGAACGGTCAGCTCGCGGCAGTCGTCCGAAAAGCCCCTGGCCTCGACGCACGCAGAGGTCAGAAAGCAGCCGCCGGAGCTGCCGTCGGAGCCCTTGTAAATCGGGCAGTCGTCATAATCGTAGCCGCGGCAATACTTGTAGTAGATATCCTCGTTTACGTCCTTTCCGGACTTCTTACATGCGTAGCTGTTGTAATTATACCAGTAGAACGGACAGCTCATGCAGTTCCCTCCTGTTTAGTTCATCGTGTTGCCGTTTTGCTTCTACCAGGAATTATACGATATTTAATATCCTATGTCAAGAATAAAATAGCTTTCAATATCTTATAATTTGCAGTCTATGATATACAATATCATAGGGGGTGCGAGCGCATGTATGAAGATGTCTTTTCCCGCAGATTGTCCGAGCTGCGGGAGGCGAAAAAGGTATCCGCCCGGGAGATGAGTCTTTCCATTGGGCAAAACGAGAGCTATATCAATCGGATCGAGAACGGGAAAGCCTTTCCCTCCATGCAGGGATTCTTCTATATCTGTGAGTATCTGGGGATCACGCCTGAGGAGTTCTTCAATGAAAAGGCAGCCAATCCGGTAAGAACCAAGCTGCTGGCCGGGCGCCTGGAGCACCTGACGCCCTCCCAACTGGCGCTTGTGGAGGAGCTGATCCGTCAGCTTCTGCGGGAAGGGTGATTGAGGCGAAAAAGCGGGCTTTTTTTCAAAAGAATTTTTGAAAAATGCTTGCATTTCTATATAAGATGTGCTATAATTGTCCCGTTATTTGGTAGGAAGGATGTTAGAGAGGCCGTCAAGCCTCTCTTTCTTAATGTAATATCTGATTTTTGACGGCCGCGCATCGAGAGCGCTTGCCTCGGGCGGGCGGCCAATGGCCGCCCCTACGGCGCGGTATGGAGGCATGCATGAAAGTAACGGATCGTGTGCGGGGCTTTGCGGAGCCGGTGGTGGAAGCCCACGGCTGCTCCCTCTGGGACGTGGAATACGTCCGGGAGGGCGGCGAATGGTTTCTGCGCCTGTATATCGACAAGGTCGGCGGCGTAAATATCAATGACTGCGAGGCCATCTCCCGGGAGATGGACCCCATCCTGGACCGGGAGGACCCCGTCGAGGGCAGCTACCGTTTCGAGGTCTGCTCCGCCGGGCTGGAACGGCCCCTCAAGCGGCCCTCGGATTTCGAGGCCTTCCTCGGCGCCGACGTGCTGGTGAAGCTCTACCGGCCCGTAAACGGCGTCCGGGAGTTCCCCTGCGTTCTGCGGGGCTACGACAACGGCGACGTCACCGTGGAATACGGCGGCGAGACCATGACCTTTTCCAAGTCCCAGGTCGCCCTGGTGCGGCTGAGAGTGGACTTTTCGTAATACTTAGGAGGAACATACCATGAATCAGAACGCAAGCAGTGAGATCTTCGCCGCCCTGCGGCAGCTGGAGCGGGACAGAGGCATTCCCGTGGAGTACATGACCG
>CAMVKI010000195.1 GCA_947168005.1 uncultured Clostridia bacterium | reverse complement strand
ACCCCGGCAAAAAACTTTGGGTGTTTCAAAGACTGCACTTTTCTTGACAATTCCAAAAGTAATTGTTCCGATTGCCCCTGCCTCCGTACGGGGAAACGGGCGGGCAGATTGCCCGCGCTACAGGCAGAGTCGGCGCTGCCTCCCTATGGGGAAGCGGGCGGGCAGATTGCCCGCGCTGCAGGCAGAGTCGGCGCTGCCTCCCCATGGGGAAACGGGCGGGCAGATTGCCCGCGCTGCAGGCAGAGTCGGCGCTGCCTCCCTACACCCGTTACAGGTCGCGGGTCATGCAGTGCCGGGAGCAGTATCCCTACGACCCCAAGGCCAAGCTGCCCCAGCAGCCAAGCCTCCGGGGGGTCAGCACCATGGACCGCAAATACACCGCCGGGGGCATCTCCGAATCCATGTCGGCCATGAGCCAGGCCATCGAGAACAAGAACGTCGGCTTCCGGGTCGGAGACCTCTCCAAGTTCCTGCGGAGCTCCGGCAAGTTCCGCGATATGATCAGCGCGGTCCGGAATGCCAACACCGCCGCGAAGCAGATTCAGACGGCTATCGGCCGCGGCAAGGAAGGTCTGAGCCGGGACGCCGAGGACCCCCAGGTCCGGGCGCAGCGGGAAAAGGCCGACGCCGCCATGCGGAACGTGCGGACCGCCGTAGAGTCCTACCTGGAAAAGAAAATGACCGAGCGCCGCGCGGACAGCTACGAGGCCCTGAAAACCGCGGGCAAGAACCCCTACGAGCAGGCCCGGATCAACTACGCCCTGGGGGTCCTGAAGAGCGTCGAGCAGTACGAGGCCATCAACGACCCGGAAAACCGGCAGGTCCAGGCGGAGAAGGCCGAGGTCTCCGACCGTCTCGCCGTGGCCAACGCCCGGGAGCTCCGGGAAGCCCAGCACGCCGGCGCACAGAACGACGGCCCCGTCGCGGGCGCTTAGCCTGGCGCAGGGACTGCGCCGCCTGAAATAATACTCAATTTTTCGAAACAGGGCTTGCGCAGTCCGCATTTATATTGTATAGTATGAATGTAAACCCGGCTTCCCCGCTTCCGCCGGGGCCGTCCCGGCGCGTTCCATCAATCAAACGGAGGAGAAGACTATGGCAAGATTCTGTACAAACTGCGGCAATCCGCTGGAAGACGACGCAATCTTCTGCGACAACTGCGGAGCCCGCCTGAACGCCCAGCCGAATCCCCAGCCCGTCCCGCCGAATTCCCAGCCTCAGCAACCGTATCAGCAGCCGCCTCAGCCCCAGTATCAGCAGCCGGCGCAGCCCTATCAGCAGCCGTCTCAGCCGCAATATCAGCAGCCGCAATATCAGCAGCCCCAGTATCAGCAGTCTCAGCCCTACGCGGCCTATCATCAGCCCGGCATGACGCCTCCGCCGGTTCCCCCGGCTCCCGCCCAGCCGCGCAAGAAGAAAACCGGCCTCATCTTCGGCCTGATCCTCGGTTTCCTGCTGCTGGCTGCCGCGGCGGTCGTCGCCTTCCTGCTCCTGCAGCCCAAAACCCCGCCGGAGGCCCCCGAGACCACCGCCCTTCCCACCACCGCGGCGCTGACGACCGAACAGACCCAGGCCCCCACCGAGGCCCCGACGGAGGCGCCGACGACCGCCGCCCCCACGGAGGCGCCCACCGAAGCGCCGACGACGGCCGCGCCCACGGAGGCCCCCACCGAGACGGCAAAGCAGCCCTCCCCCGACCTGCCCTACATGGATTCCCTGGGGGAGATCGCCCCCACGGACTTCGCCTGGATCGCCGACGTCCAGGCCGGCGACCTGGAGGGCAGCTTCCTCAGCAACGAGGAGCTGCTGGGCAAGTGGAAGGGCGAGATGATCTTCAACGGCACCTGGGAGCTGATCTACCTCACCATCGACGCCGACGGCATGGTCTACGTGGAATCCGTGAAGTACAACAGCGGCGACGGATGGATCGACACGGAGGAGGACGGCAAGTACTTTAACTATGACTGCGAGTTTGACGTCAACGAGGTCTACGGCCCCGGCGACATCGGTGACATCGACCTGTACAAGTTCATCAGCTCCCACGGCGTTCAATACGGCGTCGGAAAAATCGAAGTAAACGACCTGCACGTAGACGTCTATCTCGTCAGACCGTAACAGCCGAACAGCCGCAGCCAGAAAAAAACGGGACCGGACCTGCATCCAGCAGGCCCGGTCCCGACGTATATGCGGGGGCGCTTATCCGAAGATGCCGTAGAAGCTGAACAGCCGGACAGCGGCGAGGAGGACGTTCAGGAGGACGTTGCCGACGGAGAGCAGGAACAGGAACTTGAAGATCTTGTTGAGCTCCGCATTGGTGGTCTCCTTGGAGGCGGAGTAGGAGGACATGATGATGGCGCCGCCGGTGGAGAGCGGGGAGATGGCCGCCGCGAAAGAGGTGGCGGTGATGGCGGAAATCATCTCCATGTAGTTGACGTCGGTGCCGAAGCTCCGCATGATGTTCGGCAGCATCTTGAACATGGCAGGCATGACCACGCCGGTGGTGGAGCTGACCCAGGACAGGATGCCCGAGGAGGCCGAAAGGACCGGCGTTGCGGTGTGCTTGTTCATGAGCTTCTGCAGCAGGCTGGAAATCATGTCGATTCCGCCCATCATGTCGATGACAGAGACCAGCACGCCCACGCCGCAGATGAAGACCAGGGTGCCCCAGGGGATGCCCTTGATGGCCTTCTTTTCATCCGCGCACTGGAGCAGAACCAGGATGGCCGCCATGACAAAGGCGGTGAGGCCGGTGTTCATCTGGAAGCCGATGCAGAGGACGACCATCATCACGATGGCGCCGATGGTGACCCATTGCTTCCAGTTGAACCTGGGAATATCCTTCATCTTGAGGGGGTTGTCGGCCTTGACCTTGTAGCTCTTGGTGAAGACGTAGAGCAGCAGGGTAAAGATAAAGCCGGAGACCAGGGTGGCAACGAAGAAGTGCAGGCTGTTGAAGCCCAGACGGTCCACGAGGTCGGCGTTGGTGACGTCGCTGACCAGGTTGTTGGTAAGCTTCAGGCCCAGCTGTCCGGTCAGGGACAGGGGGGAGGCGCAGCCGGCGTTGGCGCCGAGCTTGGCAAAGAGGGCGGTGGTAATGGGGTTGATCTTCATCTCAAAGGCCAGATAGACCGCAAAGGTGGTCATCAGGATGCCGGCGGCAATGTGGCCGGGGCCGATGGCGGAGATAAAGGCCGAGAGGAAGAACATCAGAATGGGGATCAGAACGGTCCGCTTGCCCACAAGGGCCACGACCTTCTTGGAGAAGAGATCCAGGGTGCCGTTTTGGGAGGCCATGCCGAAGAGGAAGGTGACGCCCACCAGGGTGACGAACATATCGGAGTCAAAGGCCTTTGTGACGTACTTGGGGCCGATGCCTGCCACCATGGACAGGATGAAGGCCGCGCCGATGGCCAGGAAGCCCAGGTTGACCTTCTTGATGAAGCCGATGGCGATGACGATCACCAGAACCGCCAAGGCAATGACGGAGAGCAGGGTGCTGGGCCGGGAGGCGCCGCACTTGGCGCACTTGTCTCCCCCCTCGTTTTCGGTGGAGCAAACCTTGCAGGTCCAGAGCTCCGACCCGGCTTCTTCCTCCGCACCGACGGTCATAACGGGCTCGGCGGCAGCGGCGCTCTCGCCCTTCTCGGGCTCGGCGGGCGTTTCGGCCAGGGCCGCGGTGTCCGCGGGGGCGGAGCTCGCGCTCTGTGCCTCGCTGGCAAAGGCGGTGGGAATCAGGCTCGCGACCATCAGCAAAACCAGGAGCAGAATCCCCAGCTTGCTTACTTTACTCGTTGACTGCAGTTTCATATCAGTTCCTCTCTTTCTCTCAGAGGGCGATCCGGGCCGTGCCCTCCAGCAGGAGGTTCGCGGTGCGGAAGCCGAAGGTGTCGTCGATGATGGGGCAGGCGCCGTTTTCCCGGTAGTCCACGCCGCACTCCAGGATGCCGCCGGGGTGGCCGATGCGGATGAACTGGGTGTCCACGTTGGCGGGCAGGACCTGCGCCACGATGGAGCCGGGGACCACAGCCGCCGCGGCAGTGCACATGGCGCCGGTCATGGCGTAGCTGGGATGGGTCTTCTGCATGGACATCATCCGGGAGAGCAGGTCGATCTGCTCCTTTTTGATCTCCTTGCCGTCGCCGTTGACGTAGTCCTCAGACTCGGCCACGAAGGTCATCTTGGGAATGCCCGGGGTGTCCCAGGCGGAGCGGGTGTAGTCCTCGATCAGGCCCAGCTTCACAGCGGCCAGACCACGCACCTTTTCCAGCAGCTCCAGCTTTTCCGCGTCGGCGTTCAGCTCGTCGGGGAGCTCCTTCCCGCTCAGGCCCAAATCCTTCGCCCGGGCGAAAACCAGGGGGTTGGCGGCGTCCACGATGGAGACCTCCACCGGCCCGTAGCCGGGAACCTCCAGAACGTCCACAGCGCTGCCGGTGGGCAGCAGGCCCTTTCCCAGGGTCCCCGCGGGGTCCACAAACTTCAGCTTGACGGGGGAGGCGGTGCCGGGGACGCCGGCAATGCAGAAGTCGCCCTCATAGGCCACCTGGCCCTCGGGGGTCTGCACAACGGCCTCGATGATTTTGTCGGTGTTTGTGTTGTAGATTCGGACGGCAGTTTCGCCGTCCTTGGCCTCCACCAGGCCCTTTTCGATGGCAAAGGGGCCCACGCCGGAGGAGATGTTGCCGCAGTTGCCCTTGTAGCTGACCAGGGGCTTGTCCACGGA
>CAMVKI010000194.1 GCA_947168005.1 uncultured Clostridia bacterium | reverse complement strand
GGTGGAACATCAGCTCGTCGAGGATCTTGTGAGCGCCGGGGCCCCGGTCGAAGAGGTCGCCGATGATGTGCAGATTGTCCACCGCCACCTGCTGGAGCTGATAGCAGAGATTGGCAATCAGCCCGTCGCCGATGCCCGCGTCCACCGCGGCGGCGATGAGCTCCCGGTAGTAGACCGACTTGGCCGGGTCCTCGGAGCAGTTCATAAGCTCCCGGATGACGAAGCGGTACTTGTTGCTGATCAGGGCGTCCACGTGGTCGTGGGCGTATTTCCGGCAGACCTCCTGGAGCACGGGCATGATGCGGAAGATCATCATCCGCTCCCATTCCGCCGTGTCGCCCTTGGCCCGGCGGTGCCGGATGACCTGCTCCGGATAGTAGATCAGGGAGGCCAGCTCGTCCAGGTCCGACTCCGGCAGGGCGGTGCCGTGGATCGCGTTGATCTTGTCGCGGATGGTGCCGGAGGCGGAGCGCAGCAGGTGGATAAAGGCCTCGTGCTCCCCGTGCAGGTCGCTGAAGTAGTATTCCGTCCCCTTGGGCAGCTGTAAAAACGCCCGCAGCCGTACCAGCTCGGCGGAGGCGGCCTCCACCGTGGGGTACTGCTCCGCCAAGAGGTCAAGATAGGCTAACTTGTGATCCGTTTCCATGATTTGGGCCCCTTTCGCGTGTTATCACCTTCATTATACACCAAGTCAGCCCAAGAAGCACGAACTTTTTTGCCGTTTTTGGATTATTTCCGAAAAAGCGCTTCCCCGGACCGGGCGTCAAGGCGCAAAAATACCTTGCCAGACCGGGAAAACTCTGGTATAATAAATAAAATGCAATGAACGGAGGCAGGAATATGCTGCAAGACGGCAAGCTTTTGATCGGCGTGGGGGAGAGTCCCGCGTATTTACTGCCCGGCATGGCGAACCGCCACGGCCTGATCGCCGGCGCTACCGGCACCGGCAAGACCGTCACCCTGAAGGTCATGGCCGAGTCCTTCTCGGAGCTCGGCGTGCCGGTCTTCCTGGCCGACGTCAAGGGAGACCTGGCGGGCTGCTGCCGTACCGGCGAGCGGACCGAGGCCATCGACGGGCGGCTGCGCAAGCTGGGCCTGGACCCGGAGATCTTTGCATACCGGCCCTTCCCGGTCCGCTTCTGGGACGTCTTCGGGGAGATGGGCCATCCCGTCCGCACCACCGTCAGCGAGATGGGCGCCCCTCTGCTGGCCCGGCTCCTGGATCTCACCGACGTGCAGACCGGCGTCCTCGCCATCGTCTTCCGGGTGGCCGACGACAAGGGCTGGCTCCTGACGGACCTCAAGGACCTGCGCTCCATGGTGGCCTGGGTCACCGAGCACGCCAAGGAACTGCTGAACGAATACGGCAACATCTCCAAGCAGTCCGCCGGGGCCATCCAGCGGGCCCTGCTCCAGCTGGAGGACGCCGGCGGCGAGGTCTTCTTCGGCGAGCCGGACATCGACCCCCTGGACTGGTTCCAATGTGACGAGAAGGGGAGGGGCTTTATCAACATCCTCCACTGCGAAAAGCTCTACCGCTCGCCCCTGCTCTATTCCACCTTCCTGCTCTGGCTCCTGGCGGAGCTCTTCGAGCGCCTGCCCGAGCTGGGGGACCCGGAGAAGCCCAAGCTGGTCTTCTTCTTCGACGAGGCCCATCTGCTCTTCAAGGGGGCCCCGAAGGCCCTGACGGAGAAGGTGGAGCAGGTGGTCAAGCTGATCCGCTCCAAGGGCGTGGGCGTCTATTTCATCACCCAGCAGCCCTCCGACGTGCCGGACGCCGTCCTGGCCCAGCTGGGCAACAAGGTCCAGCACGCCCTCCGGGCCTACACCCCCAACGAGCAGAAGGCCGTCAAGGCCGCCGCCGACGGCTTCCGGCCCAACCCCAAATTCGACACCCGGGAGGCCATTCTGGACCTGGGCACCGGCGAGGCGCTGGTGAGCTTCCTGGATGAGAAGGGCCGCCCCTCCGTGGTGGAGCGGGCCACCATCCTGCCGCCCCAGTCCCTGATGGGCCCCATCGACGAGGGCCGCCGCCAGGCGGAGATCCGTTACGACGAGCTCTTCGGCAAGTACGAGACCCCGGTGGACAACGAATCGGCCTACGAGATCATCACCGCCGACCAGCAGAAGGAAGCGGAGGCCGCCGCCCAGGCCGAGGCCGAAAAGCAGGCCCAGAAGCAGAAGGAGCTGGAGGAAAAGGAACAGGCCAGGGCCCAGCGGGAGAAGGAAAAGGAAGAGCGGGCCAGACAGGCCAAAAAGCGAAACTCCGCCGCCTCCAAAATCAAAAACTCCGCCATCAACGCCGTCGGCCGCGAGATCGGCCGCTCCTTCACCAGAGGCATCCTCGGCGTTTTGAAAAATTGGTTCTGAGCTCTGTTGCCTGTAGAACCCGAAAGGAGAAACAATGACCACCGCAAAAGGCGATTTTTCTCAGGGGAAGGTTTCCTCCCTGATCCTGCGCCTCGGCCTGCCCATTATGCTGGCCGAGCTGGTCCACGTGCTCTACAACATCGTGGACCGGATGTACATCGGCCACCTGCCGGAGCCGGAGGGCACCGTTGCTCTGACGGGCCTGGGCGTCTGCTTCCCGCTGATTACGCTGATCGGCGCCTTTGCCAATCTCTGCAGCACCGGCGGCGCCACCCTCTGCACCATTGCCCGGGGCGAGGGGGACGACGAGCGGGCCGGGCGGATCATGCAGACGGCCTTCAGCTTCCTGCTGCTCATCGGCGCAGCGCTGACGGTCCTGCTCTTCGCGACGGCCCCTTGGACCCTGACCGTCCTGGGCGGCAACGAGACCAGCCTGCCCTACGCCATGGACTACTTCCGCATCTATGTGATCGGGACCATCCCGGTCCTCATCAGCCTGGGCATGAACGCCTTCATCAACTCCCAGGGCTTCCCCCGGGTGGGCATGATGACGGTAATCATCGGCGCGGCGCTGAACATCGTCCTGGACCCCCTCTTTATCTATTACTTTCAAATGGGCGTCCGGGGCGCGGCCCTGGCGACGGTCCTCTCCCAGACCGTCAGCGCCCTCTGGGTCCTCCGCTTCCTGACGGGAAAGCGGCCCCCGGTCCGCCTGCGCGGGGTGGGGATCGACGCCGCCGAGCTGAAAAATGTGGTCAAGCTGGGCGTCACCGGCTTTATGTTCAAGGTCACGAACTCCGTCACCCAGGCCATCGTCAACGTCATGCTCAAGGCCTGGGGCGGCCCCCTCAGCCAGCTCTACATCGGTGCCATGAGCCTGATCAACTCCATGCGCGAGATGATGAGCCTGCCCATCAACGGCGTCACCCAGGGCGGCCAGGCCGTCATGAGCTACAACTACGGGGCGAAGAAGTATCGCCGGGTCTCCGAGGGCATCCGCTTTGTCCTCCTGGGCGGCCTGACCATCAACACCCTCATGTGGGTCATGGCCATGTTCTTCCCCCAGCTTCTGATCCGCATTTTCACCGACGACGAGGCCCTGGTGAGCCTGGCGGTCCGCTGCGCCCGGATCTACTTCGGCGCCTTCCCCTTTATGGCCCTCCAGGTCACGGGCCAGCATACCTTCGTGGCCCTGAACCATCCCAAGCACGCGCTGTTCTTCTCCACCCTGCGCAAGCTGATCCTGGTGGCCCCCCTGACCCTGCTGCTGCCCGGCCTGGGCCTGGGCGTCGAGGGCGTCTTCTGGGCCGAGTTCATCAGCCAGCTCGTCGGCGCGAGCGCCTGCTTCACCACCATGTACTTTGTTATCTGGCGAAAAATGCGCGCCGCCTCGTAGGGAGCGATGCCCACATCGCTCCTTGCCCCGGTCGGCAGGAAGGGCCGATGTGGGCATCGGCCCCTACGCTTGTACAAATCCCTTGACAAACCCTCGATAATCTGCTATATTGTTCCCGCATTGGGGAGTAGCCAGCGCCGGAAGCGGCGTTCGCAAGGCCGTCAGAACGGCTCCGCCGGAGCCCGGCCCTGTGACAAAGCGGCGAGACCTTTGCCGAAGCAGGCATGGCCTGCCCGCGGCGAAGGTCTCGCTTTTTTGCGGCTTCGAGCTCCCGAAGCTTCGGTTCGCATCAAAACGTCTCATCTGAAATGGAGGAAAAGAAATGCTCGTACCTGTCTTACTGTTTATCGTGGGCCTGGTCTGCCTCATCAAGGGCGGCGACTGGTTCGTGGACGGGGCCAGCGCCCTGGCCCGGAAGTTCCATCTGCCCGAGCTGCTCATCGGCGCTACGGTGGTCTCCATCGGCACCACTCTGCCGGAGGTCATGGTCTCCACCATCTCCGCCGTGGAAGGCCACGGCGAGATCGCCTACGGCAACGCCATCGGCTCCGTCATCTGCAATTCCGCCCTGATCGCGGCCATCACCCTGGCGGTCCGGCCCGGCAAGGCCGACCCCAAGACCATCCGGATGCCCGTGCTCTTCTTCTTCCTGGCCGCCGCCATCTACTGCGTGGCCGCCTATCTGATGGGAGAATTCACCCGCCCCCTGGGCCTGATCATGCTGGCGGTCTTCGCGGCCTATATGGTCGTCAACGTCCGCCAGATGAAGAAGAACCCCCAGCCCGCCGCCCCGGAGGAGGCGAAGCCCGAGGAGGAAATGCCCACCTGGAAGATGCTCGTTTTCCTGATTGTCGGCGCGGCCCTGATCGCCGTGGGCGCCAAGCTCCTGGTGGACAACGGCACCAAGATCGCCCAGGCCCTGGGCGTCCCCGAGTCCGTCATCGCCCTGACCTTCGTGGCCCTGGGCACCAGCCTGCCGGAGCT
>CAMVKI010000193.1 GCA_947168005.1 uncultured Clostridia bacterium | reverse complement strand
TGATGGCGAGCTCCACGAACTTCTCCACCACGTCGTCGTGGTAGTGCTTGTAGCCGAGCAGGTTCTGGCCGCGGAGCAGCATCTGGAGCTTGGTGTTGGGCATGTGCTTGCGGATGTTCCGCAGGCGCTCCCAGGGGTCCTCGCCCAGGTAGCGCAGGCAGGAGTCGAAGGTGGCGCCGCCCCAGCACTCCACGGAATAGTACCCGGCCTTGTCCATGGTTTCGAGGATGTCCTCGAAATCGGAGTAGGGCAGACGGGTCGCCATCAGGGATTGGTTGGCGTCACGAAGGACTGTTTCGGTGATCTGGACTTTCTTTGTCATAAAAGTTCCTCCGTTGTATCGTATTTGGAAGCTCCGCCGGATAATTCCCGTCGGAATTCCAACTTCTTCCAAATACCATTATAGCACAAGTGTCTGCAAATTTCCAGAAGAAATTTCCCGTTTTTTCCATAAAAATACCGGGGATTTTTGGGGAATATGACAAGAACCGGGGGCGGACGCCGAAATCAGCGTCCGCCCCCGGCTTTTGCCGGGCGGTTTAAGGATTGCCGAAGGCCTTGTAGAGGAAGGTCACGACCTGGGCGCGGGTGCAGACGGCGCCGGGGCCGAAGTGGGTCTCGTCCACGCCGGCGGTGATGCTGTTCTCCAGAGCCCAGAGCACGGCCTTGCTGTAGTATTTGCCGGGCTTCACGTCCTCGAAGGGATTCTCGCTGAGGGTGGGCTCCGGCTTTCCGGCGGCGGTCCAGAGGAAGGTCACCACCTGGGCCCTTGTGCACAGGCCCTTGGGGTTGAAGTGGGTGGGGTCCGCGCCGCTGGTGATGCCGTTCTGGAAGGCCCAGAGCACGGGCTGATAATAGTATTTGCCCTCCGCGACGTCCTCAAAGGGATTCTCGCTCAGATCCGGCTCCGGCGCGCCCAGGGCCTTCCAGAGGAAGCTCACGATCTGGGCCCGGGTGCAGTTGTCCTTGGGGCCGAAGGTCACAGGGGAGGTGCCCGCGGTGACGCCGTTCTCCAGGGCCCAGAGCATGGCCTCGTAGTAGTAGGCCGAGGGCTTCACGTCCGCAAAGCCCGAGCCCGGGTCCAGGGGGACGAAGGTGTAGCCGTAGGTTTTTGCGTAGTTTTCCAGGTATCGGTAACCGGAAACTCTGTGCCAGTCCTCGGTGTCCCGGTTTACCAGGATCAACTCGGAATCCTCCTTCTCCGGATCGTGCAGACCGAAAATCTGCGTCTGTCCCGGGACGCCCAGGGAAAGCGTGTATTCGTCAGTTTCCGCGTAATCGCCGTTGGCAGGACCGTACTGATCGGTCACCAGCACCAGGCAGTCCGGATTTCGGAGCACAAGCTGCTGCAGGGAGGTGCAGCGTCTGAACGCATCGCCTCCGATAGTCTGAAGACCGGCTGGGAGGACTACGGTCGTAAGCGAGGCGCAGAACGAAAAGGCCTGATCGCCGATGGCGGTGACGTGCTCCGAAATTGCGACAGAGGCCAATCTGCCACAGGCCAGGAAAGCATAATCGCCGATGCAGGTTACGCTGTCAGGAATTGTGACGGAAGTCAACCCTTCGCAGCCGCAGAAGCCGCTGAGGTATTCAAGACTCTGGGGCAGTATCACTTCGGTCAGCCTAACGCAGTTCCAGAAGGCGTCCATTCCGATGGAGCGGAGCCCCTCGTGAAGCACCAGCTCCTCCAGACCGGAGCACTCGCCGAAGGCGTAGTTGCCGATTTTTTGAACGCTTCCGGGGATTTCCACCCTGGTAAGCCCGTAGCAGTCCATGAAGGCGTCGTTGCCGATGCTGGTCGCACCTTCCTCAATCGTGAGGGTTTTCATCCGATCTTTGTAGGGCGTCCAGGGGCGTAAATGATAATTGTCGCCATCCTCCTCGGACCACCCGAAATGCCACATGTCGCCCTCGCCCTCGATGGTCAGCGCGTCGGTCTCCGGGTCGTAGGTCCAGGTCAGATTTTCGCCGCAGCGTCCGCCCAACACGGCGGTGCCGAGGCTGACGAAGGGGTAGCCGTATTCTGCGGCAAGGGTTTCCGCGGTGGAATTCGTGTAACCGTAGATCGTCATCCGGTTGGTATCCTCGAGACAGTCATAGTCAATGACGCAGGCCGGGCTCAGAACCGTCAGCGAGCGGAGGGCGGTGCAGCCCTCGAGGGCCCCCGAGCCGAGATATTCCGCGCTTGCGGGGATCGTCATCTCCTTCAGCCCGGTGCAGCGGCCAAAAGCTTCCGAGTCGATCCGGAAGAGGCCTTCCGGAAGCTCCACCCTGGTCAATCCGGTGCAGTCGCGGAAGGCGGCCCAGCCGATGGAGGTCACGCTGTCTGGAATGTGAATTTCCCGCAGAAGCTCGCAGGAACAGAAGGCCTTGTTGCCGAAGACGGTTACGGTGTCTGGAACCGTCACGCTGCGAAGGTTGTAGCAGTAAGCGAAGCCGCTGAGGTATTCCAGATGCTCCGGCAGCACCACGGAGCTCAGACCGGTGCAATCGGCAAAGGCCCGGTCGTGGATCTCGGTTACGCTTTCCGGAATCTCAAGCTCGGTCAGGCCATAGAAGTCCATAAAGGCGTGCTCGCCGATGGAGGTCAGGCCTTCCGGCATGGAAATTCGCTCGACCCAGTGGGACAGGAAATACCAGGGAATATCATGATATTCCGCATGGGAATCTTCACTCCAGAAATCCCACATGTCTCCGCTGCCTTCGATGCTTAGCGTCTGGATTGCGGGGTCATAGCGCCAGCTGAGGGTGTCGCCGCAGAGGCCGCCGAGCTCAACGGAGCCGAGAGAAACAAAGGGATATCCGTAATCCTCTGCGAAGGCCTGGGCGGAGGAATAGTCATAGCCGCGGATTGTGACGTCCCAGACGTTCTCTAATAGATCGTCCCATAACCTGCAGGTCGGATTCAGAAATGTGACGGTGTGCAGGCCCGTGCATTCTGCAAACACACCGCCGGACAGTTCGGACATATTCCGGGGAATTATGATATCGGAAAGGGAGACGCAGCCCCGGAAAGCATAGCCGCCGAGGGAGGCCAGGCTGTCCGGCAGCTCTGCCTGCTCCAATGCGGAGCACCCGTCAAAGGCTCTGGAGCCGATGCTGCTCAGGCTCTGGGGGAGCTCCACCCTCCTAAGCGCAGCGCAGCCGCTGAACGCGCAGGCTCCGATGCTGTTCAGATTCTCCGGCAAAGAAACGCCGGTAATCTCGGAACAGAACGCAAGCCAGGGGATCTCGTTGTCTTCCGCATATTCAAGATCAGCTTCAAAGTTCCACATATCACCTTCGCCCTCGATCGTGAGCAGCCCGGTATTGGGGTCGAAGCTCCAGGTCAGGTGATTGCCGCACTGGGTGGAGCTGGTGGACTCGCGACGGGTGAGCATCACCGGGAAGCTTCCGGTTCCCACATCGGAATAGTAAAATACCTCGTAATAGTAGGTTTCTCCCGCCTCCATCCAATATTTGAGGCGGAAGTTTCCGTCGGTTCCACCGTCATCGTTTGAAGACAAAGACGCACCGTCGGAATCGTACAGGGAGCAGTACGTGTCCTGATCATCGGCGTAGGAGGTCAACTCGTATTTTCCCGTCAGCGCAGGGGTAAAGCGCAGCCAGACGCTCTCGCCGGGCTCCGTGATGACGACCTCATAGGGCTCGTCCAGGTGCAGCTCTGTGGCGTCCTCTTGGCCCCGCGCCAGCTCCTCGCGGCTGTGCTCGCGGCGGACATTTGCCTCCTTGTCCTGGGTTTTTGTTTCGGCCCGGTCTGCCGCCGCGGGTCTTTCCTCGAGGTCCTCCGCGCTGACCGGTTGGGCGGCCTGGGGCAGCAGGGTCAGCAGCAGGGCCAGGGCCAGCAGCAGAGACAGCAGTTTCTTTTTCATGGTTCTTCTCCTTTTTGTGAAATTGTTTCCGCGCGGCCGCTGTTCGCGCTGCGCGGCCTTCGGCACGGCCTGTGCCGTTCTGTCTGTAAGACCCGCGAGGCGGCGAAAAGGTTTATCGGATTTCAACTTTTTTTATTTCGAAGTTCAACTTTTTTTATTTAAGGGCTTGCAAAAAAGCCGGGTTTTGGGTATGATAATAAAAGTGAAACTGGTTCGCCAGAATTGAAAGGAGAAGCAATATGGCTAATATTGATCTGACCAGATATGGGATTACCGGCACCACCGAGATTGTCCGCAACCCCTCCTACGAATACCTCTTCGAGGCCGAGATGGACCCCTCCCTCACCGGCTATGAGAAGGGCGTGCTCACCGAGCTGGACGCCGTGAACGTCATGACCGGCATCTACACCGGCCGCTCCCCCAAGGACAAGTATATCGTCATGGACGACACCTCCAGGGACACCGTATGGTGGACCACCGAGGGCTACAAGAACGACAACCACCCCATGAGCGAGGAGGTCTGGAAGGAAGTCAAGAAGCTCGCCGTGAACGAGCTCTGCGGCAAGAAGCTCTACGTCATGGACTGCTTCTGCGGCGCCAACCAGGACACCCGCATGGCGATCCGCTTCATCGTCGAGGTCGCCTGGCAGGCCCACTTCATCAAGAACATGTTCATCCAGCCCACCGCCGAGGAGCTTGAGAATTTCGAGCCCGACTTCGTGGTCTACAACGCCTCCCTGGCCAAGTGCGAGAACTACGCCGAGCTGGGCCTGCGCTCCGACACCGTGGTGGCCTTCAACGTCACCAGCCGCGAGCAGTGCATCATCAACACCTGGTACGGCGGCGAGATGAAGAAGGGCATGTTCTCCATGATGAACTA
>CAMVKI010000192.1 GCA_947168005.1 uncultured Clostridia bacterium | reverse complement strand
GGTTCCGGGCGTCGGTCAGGGCCTCCATGGCCGCCTGGCCCACGGAATGCAGGCTCGAGGGATTGCCGTAGATCTGATCCATATAGGGCAGCATCGCCTGGATCGCCGTCTGGCTCATCCGGGTCGTCGCCGCGTTGTCAGCGTAGATGGTTCTCATTTGGGGTCCTCCTGTAGGTATCTGTTCTTTGCTGGCTTATTATATACCTACTAACCTACTTTGTCAATAGGTGAATAAAAGATTCCGACAGAAAAAATATTCTGACAGAGAAAAGGCCCGCGGGCCGATTTTCTCTGTCAGAATAATACGGAAACAGTCTCGATCCCGTAGCGTTCAAAGGCGGCAGCGTCCCGCTCCGTGATGCGTTCCCCGGGCATGAGGATGGGCACCGCCGGCGGGCAGCTCACCCCGGGCCGGGCCAGCACCCGCCCCGGGCTCTCCGCCGCCGGCACCGTCACCGCCGGGCTCAGCATGGCCTCCCGCAGAGACACAGAAGACACAGGGGACGGTTCTCTGTGTTCTGCTGAGGGCAGCTCAGTGTGGACATCGTTCCGACAACACAGAGAACCGTCCCCTGTGTTGACGGCGGCGAGTGCCGCTTCCAGCCGCCCCAGCTCCTCCTCCGTGTGCTCCGGGGAGAGCATGAACACGATGTAATCCGTGTCCGCGAACTCGCAGAAGATTCCCTCCCGTTCCAGCGCGGCCGCCAGGGCAAGCCCGCCTCCGAGTCCGCGGCAAACAGGGACCTGTTCCGCTCGTAGGGGCGGCCATTGGCCGCCCGCCTCCGGAGCCTGGCTCCCGGTTCTGTCCTTGCGAGACCGGTTCGCACACCGATCGCGGCAATCCGCATCTCCCGTCCCCGTTTCCCTCCGTAGGGAGGCATCCCCTGATGCCTCCTGCCGCCGCTCTGCGGCGGCGTCATTGCCGCAGGCAATGACGGGAGCGGTGAGCGCCAGGGTCAGCTTCAGGGGCTCGTCGCCGACCGGCCGCCAGCCCGCGGCCCGCAGCCGGGCCTTCAGGGCCTCGACCTTGGGCAAAAAAGCCGCCAGCCGTTCCGGCAGCGTTTCCAGATACGGATTCGCCAGATCCAGCGACTGCAAAATCAGATAGGACGGACTCGTGGACCCGAACAGCGCCAGCGCCTCCCGCACGTCCTCGTCCCGGATTTTGCCTGCTGCCTCGCGTCCCCCGTCCCCTGTTGCCTGTTGCCTGTTGCCTGTTGCCTTTACATGCAGATACGCCCCTCCCGTCAGCACGGGCAGGGTCTTGTGGGCGGAGTCGCAGCAGAGGTCGGCCCCCAGGTCCATGGGGTGCCGGGAGGGGGTCAGGAAGCGCAGATAGGCTCCGTGGGCGTTGTCCACCAGGAGCAGGGCCCCGTGGGCGTGGCAGACCTCAGCCAGGGGCCGCAGGTCCGGCAGGAAGCCCAGGTAATCCGGGCAGCTCAGATAGACCGCACTCGCCCCGGTCTCGGCCAGGGCCGCGTCCAGCTCCTCCGGCGTCACCTCCGCCGAGAGGTAGGACCCCTCCGCGGCGGGCAGCCAGCACACGTCCAGATCCAGCAGGGCCGCGGCGCTCAAAAACGCCCGATGCACATTCCGCGCCGCCAGCACGCGAAAGCCTGATTTTCCATCCCTGATCCCTGATCCCTGATCCTGGATCCCTTGGCACGCTTCGCATGCCAGTTTCAGCATGGCCCGGATGCAGTGGGAGGAGCCCTCGGTGGAGTAGAAGGTGGGGCAGCCGAAGAGGGCCGAGGCGTTGGCCTCGCTCTCGGCGATGATCCCGGCAGCCTCGTAGAGGGAATCGGCCCCGGGGATCTCGGTCAGATCCAGCTCCTCGCAGCCCAAAGGCCCCCGCCCCTTGTGGCCCGGCATATGAAAGCGGGCGGGGCGGAGGTCTCGGTAGGCCTTTACGAAGTCATAGATCGGTGTGTTCATAAGCAGAGAAACGGTCTAAGAAGCGGTCCGCCAGCTTCATCCAGAGCCGCTCCGCCGTGGCCTGCCGGAGCAGGTCAAGGAGGACGCAGACCCCGTAGACAAAGACCACGGAGAAGAGGAAGTGCAGGATCTGATACCGGGACAGGAGGGTGCTGTAGTAGTCGGTTTTCAGACTTTTGAACCACCAGAGATGGTGGAGAATCCCGTTGTCGTGGAGCAGGTAGACGCCGAAGTTGCAGGCGGCAATCCGGTTCACCAGCCGGGAGGAGAAGTGGACCTGGGCAAAGAGGAAGATCATAAAGATCGCCCCCAGGACCACCGTGGGAGAGTAGCGGGCCACGATATGGTCCGCGTAGAGGGCGGCCAGCTCGCTCTTCTCCGCCAGGACCCCGAAGAGCCGGGTCCAGCCGAACTGGAAGAGCATGGTGCCCAGATAGCCCAGCAGGCAGAGTCGAACGGAGGGCAGCCGCTCCCCGAAGCGGAGCTTCAGCCAGTCGCCCAGACAGAAGAGGTAGACGGCCCAGATGAACTCCGAGGGGAGGCCGTGCATGGGGCTGAGAAACTTGAAGATCACGAAGAACAGGAAGCCCAGACCCGTGAAGAGATCGTATTCCCTCCCCGCGCAGCCCCGCAGCCAGGCGCAGCCCTTTTGGATGAAGGGCAGGAAGCAGTAGGCCGCGATGTAGGCCCCGGCAAACCAGCTCCTGGGGGAGGAGATGGGGAGCAGGGAGACCACCACCTGGAGGGTCGTCATCTCTCCCGGGTCGAAGAGCGCCGCGATCAGCAGGCCCAGCCAGGAGCAGAAGACCAGGGTCCCCAGCATCCGCAGGACCTTGCGCCATTGGAAGCGGGCCGCGGAGAGGTGCCAGCCCGTGAGCAGGAAGAAGCCCGCCACGGCGGGGAAGCCGTTGGTGAAGACGCCGGAATCCCGGAAGAGGTTCACCCAGAGCTGGGGCCCCGGTCCGCCGCCGTGGTAGTAATAGTGGTAGCCGATGATCAGGAGCATCCAGATGATCCGCAGCAGCTCAAAGCCGCTGTCGCGCTCTTTGCCCCCGCTCCTCAGCGCGCTTTCCCGCATGTCTCTCACCTCGCTTGCCCTTGTGCGGATCCTATTTCCGCTTGCTTTTGATTTTTATCGCAGGAAGCTCCGCAGCCGCCCCAGGGCGTCCTCCACCGTCGAGCGGGGGCAGGCCAGGTTCATGCGGAAGAAGCCCTCGCCGGTCCTGCCGTAGGCCGTGCCGGGGGTGACCCAGAGGCCCGTTTCCGCCCGGAGCCGGTCCGTGAAGTCCTTCACGTCCTCCGTCAGGGCGGAGACGTCCACCCAGAGCAGATAGGTGGCCTCGCTGACAACCACCTTCACGCCGGGGAGCTCCCGCTCCGCGAAGTCCTTCACGAAGCGCTTGTTTGCCCAGACGTAGTCCCGCAGGGCGTCCAGCCAGGGGCCGCCCTCGCGGAAGGCCGCCACGGCGGCGGGGCAGGCGAAGGTCCCGGGCTCGCCCACCTCGTCGGTGTTCACGGCCCGCCAGGCCTTGTGCCGCAGCACCGGGTCCGCCGCGTAGATGGCGGAGGAATGCATCCCCGCCAGATTGAAGCACTTGGTCGGGGCAATGCAGCTCAGGGAAACGGAGCGGCAGGTCTCGTCCACGGAGGCGAAGGGGACGTAGCCCTTCCCCGGCTCCGTCAGATCGCAGTGAATCTCGTCGGAGATTACGGTGACGTGATGCTTTTGGCACAGGGCCCCGATCCGGGCCAGCTCGGCTCGGCTCCAGATCCGTCCCACGGGGTTGTGGGGGTTGCAGAGGATCATCAGGCTCGTCTGCGGGTCGGCCAGCTTGGCCTCCAGATCGGCGAAGTCAATGGCCCAGCGCTGCCCGTCGTAGCGGAGCGGGCTTTCCAGCACCCGGCAGCCGTTGTTGACGATGGAGTTGAAGAAGATGTTGTAGACCGGGGTCTGAATCAGCACGTTCTCGTTGGGGGTCGTCAGCTTCCGCACCAGGGAGGAGATGGAGGGCACGACCCCGGCGGAGAAGATCAGATTTTCCTTCTCCATGACCAGCCCGTGGCGCTCCCGCCACCAGCCGATATAGGCCTGATACCAGTCCTCGCCCATGTCGTCGTAGCCGAAGATCCCGTGGTCCAGCCGCCGCTGCAGGGCCGCCCGGATCTCCGGCGCGGTCTGAAAGTCCATATCCGCGATCCACATGGGCAGCTCGTCCGGCCCGCAGTCCCATTTATAGCAGCCTGTTCCCCGTCTGCTGGGCAGGTTGTCGAAGTTGTACTTCTGTGTCATGGTTTCCCTCCATAAGTGAAAAAGTGAAACCGCGCCTGACGGCGCGTGAAAGAGTGAAATAACCCGGCAAACTCAACCAAGCCCGTTATCACTCTTTCACTCTTTCACTCTTTCACTCTTTCACTCTTTCACTGCATCAGCGTCTCCACTCCGGATGCTCGCTGGTCTCGCCAACGGCCTCGCACTTGATGACCGTCTTCTCCGGGTCGATGAAGTCCTTCTCCAGGATCAGCTCGCCGATGGCGGGGGCGGAGATGACGCCGGAGCTCGGGTTCAGCACGCTGTCGATCTTCGAGCTGATCTCCGCCTCCACGGTGGAGTACTCGAAGGCCAGGCTGGTGTTGATCAGCTTGCAGTTGACCATCTTCAGATTCTCGATATAGCACATGCCCTGGAGGCTCTCGATGGTGCAGTTCACCAGGGTCAGGTTCTTCGCGTTCCAGCCCAGGTACTCGCCGGAGATGAAGGAGTCGTAGACCGTGACGTTCTCGGTGTTCCAGAAGGCGTCCTTGGTCAGGAGCCGGGAGTTGCGGATCAC
>CAMVKI010000191.1 GCA_947168005.1 uncultured Clostridia bacterium | reverse complement strand
TGGTGCCGAAGGTCCAGCAGGTGCCGTAGGGATTCTGGTTCTTGACGGAGGTGATGTACCCGTAATTGCGGCTGTCGTAGCTGGAGGGAAGGGTGCCGCGGGTGGCGCTTCCGCCGGACAGACGGCGATAGGTCTCCATGTCGCCGCGGGCGTAGGCGTCGGACACAGCGCTGCCGCCGTGCCGCTCAAAGGGGATGTAGTCGTTGGGCAGGGCGTCGGTTCGGGCCTCCCCGGAGATCCGGTTCCCGGCGAGGGCGACGCTCGGGAACATGGTGATCACAAGGAGGATCGTCAGAGCGAGGGCGATGAGCTTCTTCAGCGAGTGTTTCATAGGAATAAAACTCTCCCATCAATAAAATTTGCACCGCGAACGGTACGAGAATATTATAGCATAATTTGCAATTGTGTCCAGTATTTTTCAAATATGACAGCGATATTTGTTAAAAATGCACGAAAACAAAAGGCCGGGATTGGAAAAACGGCGCAAATATCCTTCGGAATATGCACAAGATTCATTTCGCATGATTTCCGGCATCCGGGGCATAATAGGGAGGAATCATCAAAACTCGGAGGCATGTATGCAGAAGGTAGAGATCTGCGGGGTGAACACCGCGAAGCTGGGGACGCTGAAGCCGGGGGAGACGGAGGCGCTGCTGCGCCGGAGCCGGGCCGGGGACCGGGAGGCCCGGCAAAAGCTCATCGAGGGCAACCTGCGGCTGGTCCTCTCGGTGATCCAGCGCTTCCAGGGCCGGGGCGAGAATCCCGACGACCTCTTTCAGGTGGGCTGCGTGGGGCTTTTGAAGGCCGTCAACAACTTCGACCCGGACCTGGACGTGAAGTTTTCCACCTACGGGGTGCCCATGATCTGCGGGGAAATCCGCCGCTATCTGCGGGACAACTCCGTCCTGCGGGTCAGCCGCTCGGTGCGGGACACGGCCTATCGGGTGCTCCAGTGCAAGGAAAAGCTGATGTCCGAGCTGGGCCGGGAGGCGACGCTGGAGGAGCTGGCGAAGGCCCTGGACCTGCCCCTGTCCGCGGTCTCGGAGGCCATGGACGCGGTGGCGGCCCCGATCTCCCTCTACGAGCCCATCCACAGCGACAGCGGGGACCCGCTCCTGGTCATGGACCAGATCAGCGATCCCAGGAGCGCCGACGACCGCTGGCTGGAGGAGCTGGCCCTGCGGGACGCCCTCTCCGCCCTGGGCGAGCGGGAGAAGCGCATCCTCCGCCTGCGCTACTACGACGGCAAGACCCAGGTGGAGGTTGCCAAAACCGTCGGCATCTCCCAGGCCCAGGTCTCCCGCCTGGAAAAGGGCGCCCTGAAGCGGCTGCGCCAGGCCATTGTCTCCTGATACCGGTAGGAAGCTGTGACCGGAGCTTTTTGAATCAAAATGTTTCACGTGAAACATTTGTTTCCAGAAATGACCGCGGCCTGCCGCTGCGACAGGCAGAAAAATGTTTGCAATTCCGCCTCCTTCCGGGTATAATAGACAAAAACCGGAAAAGGAGGGGACGGCATGAGGAGAAAATGGGCGCGCGCCGCCGCCGTAATCGCTGTTTTGCTTGTGTTCCTGTTCACCGCGGGCTGTGGGATTATCTTTGATGTGGTGTACGAGATGCTGGACAACGGGAGCGAGACGGAAGGACAGGACAGCTCCGGGGAACAGAGCGGAGGCAGGCTGAGGTTCTCAAAGCTCCGTTATGAGCGGCCTGACCTGGAGGCCTTGACCGCGGATTTTGAATCGCTGATCTCCGATCTGGAAGCGGACAGGCTGGAGCTCGGCAAGGCCCTCGAGCGACTGAAGAAGGTCTATGCCGCCTACAACGACTTCTACACCATGGAGGAGGTGGCGGATCTCCGCTGGTATCACGACGTCACCGACAGCTTCTACGCCGATGAGAGCGACTGGTTTTTGGAGAACGAGCCCACGGTGGATCAGCTCTTCGAGGAGCTCTGCACGGCCTCGGCCAACTGCAGCCTTGCCGGGGAGCTGGACGAGGAATTCTGGGGCGGCTGGGTGGTTGATTCCTACGGCGGAGAGACAGACAGCGCCGCCCTGGACCCGGACTATGTGGCCCTGGCCCAGAAGGAGAACGCGATTCTGGCGGAGTACCGCCGGGCCGCTTCCGATCCCACCGTTTTCTGGAAGGGGAAGGAGCGATCCTACTGGGCCCTGGGGGAGGACGACTCCATCAGCTATGAGGACTGGAACACCATTCGCGGGCTCTACTACGACAAGTACGAGCCCATCCTGGGGGATATTTACATCCGTCTGGTCGCGGTCCGCCAGGAGCAGGCGGAGCGCTTCGGCTTCGACAGCTACGAGGAATACGCCTACGCCTGTCTCTTCGAGCGGGACTACGGCCCGGCCCAGGCCGACGGCCTGCTGGAGCAGATTCGCGCCCAGCTGGGGCCCCTCTACGCGGAGCTGAGGCTGAATGAGCGCTGGGACGATTTCAGGTACACCGAGGTCAACGAGGCGGAAAACCTGGAGGCCCTCCGTACCGCCGCCCGGAGCATGGGCGGGAAGATTCAGCAGGCCTTCCGGGAGATGGAGCGCTGCGAGCTCTTCGATGTGGACATCTCCGAGAAGAAGGCCGACCTGTCCTACCAGACCTATCTCTACAGCTACGACCGTCCCTTTGTCTTTGTCAAGACCGAGGGCTGGAGCGACGACATTCTCAGCTTCGGCCACGAGTTCGGCCATTTTGTGGACGCCTGGTACAACTACAACGGCACCGATTCCCACGATTTGGCGGAGGTCTTCTCCCAGGGCATGGAGTATCTGCTGCTGTCCCACGTCCCGGAGGACTACCGGGAGGAGCTGACGGAATACAAGCTCCTGGACACCGTGGACACCTTCACCCAGCAGGGGAGCTACGCGGAGTTTGAGCACGAGGTCTATTCCCGCCCCGCCGCCGAATGGACCCCGGAGACGCTGAGCGCGCTCTCCCTGAAGCTGGCCGAGGACTACGGCTATGCCCGGGAGGGGGACGAGGACTACTTCGCAAAGAGCTGGATCGACATCGACCACTTTTTCGACAGTCCCTTCTACGTGGTGAGCTACTGCGTCTCCAACGACGCGGCCTTCCAGATCTACGAGCTCGAATGCGAAAAGGAAGGCGCGGGCTTAGCCGTCTGGAACAAAATGCTTCCCAGGGACCGCGACGGCTTCCTGGAGACCGTGACGGAACAGGGCGGCCTCGAGGACCCCTTCGCCGCGGGCCGCATGAAGGAGGTCGCGGCGCTCCTCCGGGAAAAGCTGAAATAAAAGAAAGCGCGGAGCTTTTGCGGCGGGCTAATAAGGAAGTAGTCAAGTAATAAGAATTAATCGTCATTGCAAAGGCTGAGAAGCCCCAGAAAGCATTGCTGCTCTCTGGGGCTTCGTTCTGCTTGGAGCTTCAGGCAATAACTCCAGCTTACGATCTGCTTCCGGTTACTGTTTGACGTTATGCCGCGCCTAACCTTCTGATTCAGTGATTCTTCTCCACGTCCTGCCAGTTGGCATTGTGAAGGATCTCCGCATTCTCTCCAACGAATACCGAGCCCGCCTCCTCGTCGCCGTTAAGCTGATACAGCATCCAAGCGGTCATGTATCCGTCCGAGCGCATCAGCATCTGCTCGTGCTCAGCGCCGACAGCTCGTGCCCGGATCTTCGGCACGTCGTCAGCAATGCTGTTATAATTTGCAATTTGTGCGGAAAGCGGCGAAACTCCGCCGTAGCTTGTTTCCGGATCATTGCCGGAATCGTCAGACTTGCCGGTGCCGGCAGCCATGAAATACGGGATCGTGATTTTGGAGGCATCATACTCCCAGCCCATATTTTTGGCAAGCGTCGGATAAGCAGCGCTCCCCGTAAACATCGCCTTGTAGCGTGCGCCGTTTTCATAGTTTGTTACGGCGCAGATTGCTCCGGCTCCGCCCTGGGAATAGCCGATAATGCCCATACTGTCATAGTCGATTTTCCCGGAAAGGACACTGTCCGCAGGAATGCTCAGCATGAAATCCAAGGTAAGTGAGGCTGTTTCACCGTTTCCTGTCTGACCATCCTCGTTACCAACTACGATAAAGCCCCAGGAGGTCAAACGCGGGAAGAAGGGCTCGTAAGACGCGGCAGGCGTACCGCTGGCGTTGACCACCATGATCATCGGCCAGGTTTTTACGCTGTTTTCCAATTCCTTCGGATACCAAACGCGCACTTTTCCGATAGTCGCGTTTTCAGAAGGAAACTCTGTATAAGCAGTTTCAAAACTACCGAGCTGGGAATATTTCATTTCCAGTGCAGCATCAGATTTGAAGTTTTTGTAATAGCCCTCGACAATATCATTGTTCCCATCGCCACTCGGCATCATGGACTTGATGTAATAGAATGCCGCGATACCCAGCACAAGGAGTATCCCTGCCAGAATCAATACAATTTTTACCGCTTTCTTCATTTTGATCCCTTCCATCTTATTTTTCGAGCAGTGCAAGACCGTGGCTTTGCACATCGCCGTTTACGGCGGCATAGATCCAATCCGCAACGCTGACGCCGTCCTCCAGCTTGTCAAAAACATTGCTGGAAATAATGGTGTGCTGCGTGTTGTGGGTCTCTGCGTCTTCGGCATGATTCCAAATGTAGATCCCGATTCCCGGGATATTTTCCTGCAAACCTTTGACCATTTCTCCAAGATTCTTTTGAAACAGGTCGCCGTTTTCTTTGTCTTTTGACATCGTGCCGGTACGAATATATGCCTGATACTGCTGAAGCGTATCATCCCGGTAG
>CAMVKI010000190.1 GCA_947168005.1 uncultured Clostridia bacterium | reverse complement strand
AGGTATCAGATAACGATACAGTCGGGGCGTCGAGGACGCCGCCCCCTACGGCCTAAAATTTTGATTTTTCGCGCAACCAAACCCTCATAAAAGTTGATTTCCATAGTGAAGGCCTTCATCACACAGGAAAGGAGCGGCGACATGGACGACGGACAGATTGTGGAGCTGTTTCTGGCCCGGGACGAGACCGCCCTGACGCTGGCAGCGGAGCGCTACGGCGCCCGACTGCTGGCCCTGGCCCGGAATATTCTGGGCAACGAGGGCGCGGCGGAGGAATGCCTGAACGACGCCTGGCTGGAGGCCTGGCAGCGCATCCCGCCCCACGAGCCCCGGGACTATCTCTTCCCCTTTCTGGCGAAGCTCGTCCGGGCCAGGGCCCTCAACCGCGTGAAGGCCGAGGCCGCCGGAAAGCGCAGCGCGGAGCTGGTCTCTCTCACCGACGAGCTGGCGGACATGCTGCCCTCCGCGCAGGACACCGAGGGCGAGTTGGAGGCCAGGGCTCTCAGCGAGGCCGTCGGCCGCTGGCTGGGCTCCGTCTCCGAGGAGAAGCGCCGGGTCTTCGTGCTGCGCTACTGGTACGCGGAGCCCCTGCGGCAGATCGCGGCCCGCTGCGGCATGAGCGAGGCCAAGCTCAAATCCCTGCTGTGGCGTGCCCGTCGTGAGCTGGCGAAGGAGTTGACAAGGGAGGGATTTTTACCGTGAAGGAACTGGACTTTTTGGAGAAGCTCAACGAGCTCGACCCGACCCTGCTGGAGGAGGCTCCCGCAACCTCCGGGCGCGCCAGGCCGAAGCTGATCCGGCGATTCGCCATCGCCGCCGCGGCGCTGCTGCTGCTGACAGGAACGGTCTACGCCATCGCCCGCGGCATCGAGCTGCGGAGGATCAGCCGTTTCGAGGGCGACGAACAGGGCGTCGAGGCAAAGACGGAGCTGCCCCTGGTCAAGTGGAGCAGCTTTGAGGGAGAGATCAAAGACGTGGGCGAGACCATTGTCAGGCAGTATCAGGAGTATGTTCCGGAGCCCGCCTGGTCCTCCTATCGGGGGGACCCCGGGAGCTGTTCGCTGTGCTTTGACAGCATCGAAGAGGCTGTGGACTACATTGGCCTGCCGGGGCTGAAAGCGCCGAGCTTTCCCTTTGCCGAATATGAATGCAGCGTCACCGCCCACGGGGACGAGGAAGGCCAGGTGGACCGGGTGACGCTCCATGCCAAGCACATTGAGCGGAACGACATCGGCGCCCAGGAGACCGTGACGATCCTTACAGAGAATGCAGAGAATTCGGAATACGTTTCCGGCGGCGTCTGGACCCCGGAATTCCCCCGGGACGTGATATTTGCGAGCTATACGACCCCCGGCGGGAACGAGTGCCGCATCGTGGAGCTGCGGCCGGAGTTTGATTCCAGGTTTATGAGCCTGACCGGCTATTTGACCGTGGGCCCCGCCTTCTATGAGCTGAACCTTGGCGCGGTGCCGCTGGAAAAGTACGAAATCGCCCTGGAAATGCTCCGGCAGTGGGCCGACGCGCTGGATTGAACGACAAGAAACACAGCCCACGGGGCGGTATGTCAAATGGCATATCGCCCCGTGGGTTGCATATCGAAATTTGCAGCATTCCTGCGTAGGGCGGCCTGACCCCAGGCCGCCGCCGACACGCTGGCGGTCATCGCGGCGGCCAGGGGTCTGGCCGCCCTACGCATCACCCCCACAAATCCAAATTTTGCGCTTCGGTTTCCTTTCGTTTCAGTTTCCGTCCGGCTCGATGCCGACGAATCTGGCGTCGAAGCCCGTGACGCCCTCCAGCATGGACTTCGGGAGCTCGGCGATCACGAGCCAGGCGGCCATATCGCAGGTGCGGGCCACCGGATCGTTGGTCTGTACCACGTTCATGCAGAGCTGTCCGCCCTCAGCGGTGACATCCCGCACGCCGTAGCGGAGGGAGCCGCTTCCTGATTCCACGTAGGCAATCAGCAAAAAGCGCCCGGCGAAAAAGCCTTCTTCATACTCGCCCACCTGATCCACAGGCTCCGGCGGTTCGAGGTTTTCCGGGTATAATTGAAGCACGATCTGTTCATACAGAGCTTTGAATTCCTCCAGCTCCGCCTTCGTTTCGCACCGAAAGACCGGGTAATGCAATTCCGTCCCGCCGCCCAGCTTGTCGGCGTTTTGGCAGCGCTCCGCCAGCAGGCCTCCTTCTTCCCTGTATTCCGCACGCACGACCTTGACTGTCATCTCTTCTTTCGATCCCTTTTGATCCACGATCCGAATGGAATCCACCTTGCCGATCTGTCCCGGATAGGTCTCCATGATCTGCCCGTCATACGCAATCTCGATCGTGCTTCCGACTTCGGCGCCGGGCGTCACCAGGAGCCGTGTCGGCACCCAGATTTTGTCGCAGGAGCGCAGCTCCGCCGACCCCTCCGCGGGGCGGACCAGCATGGTCTGACCGTCGAACTCCAAAATCTCCGCCCGGAACGAAACACGCTGCTCTGAGGCGTCCCGCCTCTCCGGAATGAAGCGAAGCAGCTTCCCGTAGAGCCGCAGGCTTCCCTCGGCCAGTATTTTCTGCATCCCAATCCAGCCTGTGTTTCTGCGCTGTTCCACAGTCAGCTTGCCGTCCCGCAGATTGAGGATGTAGGTATAATCCAACGGCTTCTGGAGCATACAGCAGCTCTCCGTTTCAAAGTCATATACGGCGATATGATACTCCACAAAACCGCCCTGCCAGGAGCAGGCTGTGCAAAGCTCCGGTTTTCCGTCTCCCGTCAGATCGCAGAAGTATGCGCTCCAGGTCAGCGTGTCCGTGTAGATCTCTTTTCGTTCCTGCCCGGAGACAAGCGTCATGGATCTGTCGTCACAGCGGAGGACCGTGTCCGGATATTCGGCCAGGGTGATTTCCTTCGCTTCATGGAGGTCCAATGCGTCCCCGTGGAAGTAATCGAACCATTTGACCGCCGGATGCCACTCTGCCTCTGCCATCTGGTTCGCCGCCTGAATAAAGTGCACCCACTCCCGATTCCAAAGCACATACAGCTTCCCGTACAGCACGGCGACCGGGGCGTCCTTTGCGTCGAAGTTTGCCTGCCAGTCCTCCTGCGGCCATTGCCCGGACGGAACGACAGAGCTGATCCGTCCGACGACGGCGCTTTCGTCAGGTTCGACGGGGGATTGCTTTCCGGTCGTTTTGAACAGAAGTCCCTCATAGACAAGGGACGGAACAGGCTCGCCGCCCGCCGCCGGCTTCTCCCTCGGGTTCGTCAGGAAGCAGACCGCCAGCACGGCGCAGGCGAGCAGGGCGGCGAGGACGACCCAGAAGGCGGGCTTTTTGTAGTGCAGCACGCGCTTCACTCGCTGCCTGACGCCCAGCTCGCCGAAGGCCAGGGGGCAGGCGGCGATCCGCCGCCGGGGCAGGCCGCAGTCCAGCAGGGCCTGGGAGTAGGCCGCTGTGCCCGCCCGGTCCAGGTCCCGGAGGACCCGCTCGTCGCAGGCCGCCTCGATGTCCCGGCAGAGCAGGACGTAGGCCAGCCAGCAGAAGGGGTTGAACCAATAGACCGCCAGCAGCAGAAAGCCCAGGGGCTTCCACCAGTGGTCCAGGCGGCGCAGGTGGGCTTGCTCATGCCGGAGCACGCAGGCCAGGGTCTCGCCGTCCAGGGCGGAGGGGACGTAAATTCTGGGACGGAAAAGGCCCAGAATGAAGGGAGAGCCGAGCTCGTCGCAGGCCCAGACCCCCTCCCCCGCCGGGACGGAGGCCGCGACGCTCCGCCGCAGCCGCAGGAAGCTGAGCAGGGCGTAGAGCAGCAGCGCCGCGGCGCCGAGGGCCCAGATCAGAGAGAGGATGGGGAGCAGGACTTGCAGCACGTTTGCGCTGTCCCCCGCCGCCGGAGCAAAGGCCCGCTCCAGCACCGGGTTGACCGCCTCGTTGACGGCTGTGATTCCGCTTTGAATGGCCGGGCGGGGCGACAGGGCGATATTCGCCGGTACAGTCTCCGGGTTGGGGATCAGGCTGAGTCCGCTTTGCAGCGAGAAGGGGCAGAGCAGCCGCAGGCCTGCCAGGCCCCAGAGCAGGCAGATGATCCAGCGGGGGGCCTTCTTCAGCAGCAGCCGCGCCGCCAGCACCGCCAGGATCAGCCAGCTCGCCGCGATGCTCATGTTCAGCAGCTTCAGGAATACAGCGCTCATGCCTGTCCCTCCTTTCGGAAGGCGTCGATCATGGCCTGGATCTCCTCCGCCTCCCCGGCGCTCAGGCCCTGCTTGGAGAGGAAGGCCGCCACGAAGGCGGGCAGAGAGCCCGCGTAGGACTCCGCCACGATCTGTTCGCTTTTCCTGGCGTAGAATTCCTCCCGGGAGATGCGGGAGCTGACTGTCCCGTTCTCGTTTTGCAGCAGGCCCTTCTCGCAGAGCTTCCGCAGGACGGTGTAGGTGGTGGGCTTCTTCCAGTTCAGCTCCCGCTGGCAGAGCTTCGCCAGCTCCCCGGAGCCCATAGGCTCATGGGCCCAGACCAGATCCGCAAAGCGCTCCTGCACGGCGCCAAGCTCGATGTCTTGCATGGGATCGCCTCCTTCATTGGTTTATTTGAGTAAACTACCCGTATTTAGTTTATCGCAATAAACCGCGTTTGTCAAGAGGGATTTGAAAAATAATCCGGAACCGGATAGCGGGGACGCTTCTCCCTGTCAGCAAAAAGCTGACGGGGGGAAGCGTCCCCGCTATCCCGCTGCAATCATACTGAACTCCCATAAAAACCTTTAATCTGTTCCGGCGGGAATTGTGCCATACT
>CAMVKI010000189.1 GCA_947168005.1 uncultured Clostridia bacterium | reverse complement strand
GACGACTTTGAGCTCTGCGACGCCGCCGTCCGCGTCGGCGCCCGGGCCATCGTCATCAAGACCCACCTGGGCGACACCGCCTGCCGCGCCGCCCTGACCAACCACTACAACCGCATCGTCCACGGCGAAAACGACTTCACCATGTTCGGCTCCATCACCCTGAACCGCTGCGTCGGCGGCATCAACCCCGTGGCCGTCGAGAACTCCCTGAAGCTCGGCGCGAAGGTCGTCTGGCTCCCCACCCAGTCCGCCCGCAACCACCTGTTGAAGATGAAGAAGCCCACCGACGGCTGCGTGGACATGGTGGTGGACGGTAAGGTTGTCCCCGAAATGCTGGACGTCTTCCGGCTGATCAACGACTTCGACGCCGTTCTCGGCACCGCCCACGTCAGCCCGGAGGAGGCCTTCGTGGTGGTGGAGGCTGCCCGGAAGGCCGGGGTCAAAAAGGTCGTGGTCACCCATCCCGAGTGGTGGGTCGTGGGCATGAGCCTGGAGGATCAGATCCGTCTGGTCAAGGATTACGACGTGATTCTGGAGCGCTGCTTCGCCCAGAACATGGGCGGCGGAAGGTACTACTCCAATCTGCCCGACAACGTGGAGCTCATCAAGGCCGTGGGCTATCGGAACGTCATGTGCGACACTGACGGCGGCCAGACCGAGAACCCCAACTGGGAGATCGCCATGCAGCAGTACATGCAGTACCTGGCGGACCACGGCATCCCCGAGGACCAGATCCGCCACATGACCCACACAATCCCCGCCCAGCTCCTCGGCATCGAATGAAGCCCCTGTCGTAGGGACGGAACTCTGCCGTCCGCCGATCCCGCACCACAAACCATACATGAAAAGGAGAAACTACTATGGAAACGACCCTGAGCATCGTCATCGTCGCCGCCATTGCCCTGGCGGTCTTCCTGGGCTACAAGACCAAGATCAACACCGGCCTGTTCTGCATCGTCTTTGCCTTCGCCATCGGCTGCTTCTGGATGGGGCTCAAGCCCAAGGAGCTCATCGGCTACTGGCCCACCTCCACCATGTTCGTCATTCTGGCGGTCTCCCTGTTCTACAACGTGGCCGCCGCCAACGGCACCCTGGAAAAGATCTCCCGCAGCCTGCTCTACGCCTGCCGCAAGTTCCCGGGCCTGCTGCCCTATGCCCTGTTCTTCGTGGCGGTTATCCTCTCCGTCATGGGCGCCGCCTACTTCACCGTTCTGGCCTTCCTGGCCCCCATCACCCTGATGATCTGCGACGAGGCCAAGATGGACAAGCTCACCGGCGCTGTCGCCATCAACTGCGGTGCGCTGGCCGGCGGCAACTTCCCCACCGCCGCTCTGGGCGTGGTCTTCCGCGGTCTCATGGACAAGGCCTATGAGGACGCCGGCATGGCTGTGGCCGACTCCTTCTCCTCCTCCCTGCTGATGTTTGGCCTGGCAATCGTCTCCAGCCTGATCATCATCACCGTCTTCCGCTTCTGCTTCAAGACCAACCGCAATATCGGCAAGGGCGTCACCTTCTCCAAGCCCGAGGCCTACACCCCGGTCCAGAAGAAGACCCTGACCCTCATCCTCCTGATGATGGCCGTGGTCCTGATCTTCCCCGTGCTGAAGCTCATCCTCCCCGACGTGAAGTTCATCTCCGATGTGGCCGGCAAGATCGACGTGGGCCTGGTGGCCATCGTCTTCGCCGTCATCGCCCTGCTGATGAAGCTGGCTCCCCAGAAGGAGATTATCGCCAAGGTGCCCTGGAACACCATCCTGATGATCGCCGGCGCGGGTATGCTGATCTCTGTGGCGGTCAAGGCCGGCACCATCGACCTGCTTTCCGCCTGGATCGGCAGCAACGTCCCCGCATGGCTGGTGCCCCTGGCCTTCTCCATCGTGGGCGCGATCATGTCCTTCTTCTCCTCCACCACCGGCGTGGTCTGCCCGGCGCTCTTCCCCCTGATCCCGGCCCTGGCCGTCGCCACCGGTCTGAATCCCACCGCCCTCTTTACCTGCACGGTCCTGGGCGCCCAGAGCTCCGCCATTTCCCCCTTCTCCTCCGGCGGCTCCCTGATCCTGGGCTCCTGCGGGTCCGAGGAGGAGCGCGGCCACCTCTTCAACCGCCTGCTCTTCGTGGCCGTCCCCATCAGCGTAGGCATCTGCGCCATCTACAACTTCATTGTCTCCATGATCCTCTGATTTGGCGAGGCGTCAGCCGCCCCAAGCCCGGGCGGCCGATGCTCCGGCCGCCCGACTATAACTTCCGCTCATAATAAGTATTACTTATTGTCATCAGTTTTTCCGGTTTTGCCCTTGCAAATTCTTTGTGGACACTGTATAATGGTCCAGGAAACGTATGGGGGCAATTCCGTCAAATTGCACAGCCGCGTTTCCGACAAGAATATGGGGCGTCAGACCCCTGCGCGATCAAACGCAAAAAGGAGAAGAAACATGCTGAAACTCTACGAAACCGGTATCTATCTTGTAGACGGCGAGAAGATTGTCACGGATCCCGCCCAGCTCCCCAAGCAGGTCACCAAGGAAGAGGCCAGCAAGGGCACCATGGCCTACGGCATCCTGAAGGCCCACAACACCGTGGACGACATGGAGAACCTCAAGCTGAAGTACGACTCCATGGCCTCCCATGACATCACCTACGTCGGCATCATCCAGACGGCCCGGGCCTCCGGCATGACCAAGTTCCCCATGCCCTATCTGCTGACCAACTGCCACAACTCCCTCTGCGCCGTCGGCGGCACCATCAACGAGGACGACCACAAGTTCGCGCTCTCCGCTGCCCACAAGTACGGCGGCATCTATATTCCCACCAATCTGGGCAACATCCACTCCCTGAACCGGGAGCTCATGGCCGGCTGCGGCAAGATGATCCTGGGCTCCGACTCCCACACCCGCTACGGCGCCCTCGGCACCCTGGCCGTCGGCGAGGGCGGCGGCGAGCTGGCCAAGCAGCTCGTGGGCCGCACCTACGACTTCAAGCGCCCCGGCGTCATCGCCATCTACCTGACCGGCAAGCCCAAGCCCGGCGTCGGCCCCCACGACGTGGCCCTCACCCTGGTGGGCGAGACCTACAAGAACGGCTACGTGAAGAACAAGGTCATGGAGTTCGTCGGCCCCGGCATCGCCAACCTGCCCATTGAATACCGCAACGCCATCGACGTCATGACCACCGAGACCACCTGCTGGTCCTCCGTCTGGGTCACCGACGACGAGACCAAGCGCTACTTCACCATGCACGGCCGTCCCGAGGACTACAAGAAGATGGAGCCCGCCCCCATCACTTATTACGACGGCTGCGTCTACGTCGATCTGAGCAAGATCGAGTGCACCATCGCCATGCCCATGCATCCCTCCAACATCTACACCATCCACGAGCTCCAGGAAAACGCCGCGGACATCCTCCACATCGTCGAGGAGAACGCCAACAAGCAGCTCAAGAAGGTCAAGATGGACCTCTCCTCCAAGTTCCATGACGGCGCCGTGTGGTGCGAGCAGGGCGAGATCGCCGGCTGCTCCGGCGGCACCTACGACTCCATCTGCGCTGCCGCCGACATCCTCAAGGGCAAGTCCATCGGCAACGGCGCCTTCACCCTGAGCGTCTACCCCGGCTCCATGCCCGCCCTGGCCTCCCTGGTCAAGACCGGCCGTGTGTTCGACCTGATCTCCGCCGGCGTCATTATGCGTGAGTGCTTCTGCGGTCCCTGCTTCGGCGCCGGCGACACTCCCGCCAACGGCGAGTTCTCCATCCGTCACGCCACCCGCAACTTCCCGAACCGCGAGGGCTCCAAGCCCGGCGAGGGCCAGATCGCGGCCGTCGCCCTGATGGACTCCCGCTCCATCGCTGCCACCGCGGCCAACGGCGGCAAGATCACCGCCGCCTCCGATCTGGACGTGGAGTACACCGATCCCGCCTACGAGTTCGACAAGGGCATCTACGAGAAGCGCGTCTACAACGGCTGGGGCAAGGCTGAGCCCGACTACGAGCTGAAGTTCGGTCCCAACATCAAGGACTGGCCCGAAATGCCCGCTCTGACCGACGACCTGCTGGTCAAGGTCTGCTCCTACATCACCGATCCCGTCACCACCACCGACGAGCTGATCCCCTCCGGCGAGACCTCCTCCTACCGCTCCAACCCCGAGCGTCTGTCCGAGTTCGCCCTGTCCCGCCGCGATCCCGAGTACGTGGGCCGCTCCAAGGTCCTGCGTCAGTTCGACCGTGACCGCCGCGCCGGCAAGGGTCTGCCCGAGGAAGTCGTCAAGGTTTACGACGCCCTCGAGAAGGCCGGCTTCCAGATCGACCGCGAAGGCACCGACATCGGCTCCACCATCTATGCCAACTGCCCCGGCGACGGCTCCGCCCGCGAGCAGGCTGCCTCCTGCCAGCGCGTGATGGGCGCCTCCGCCAACCTGGCCCGCTCCTACGCCACCAAGCGCTATCGCTCCAACTGCATCAACTGGGGCATGGTTCCCTTCCTCTGCGAGGAGCCCGAGGCCTTTGAGCTGGGCGACTACGTCTTCGTTCCCGGCGTCCGCGAGGCCGTCAAGGAAGCCAGAGACAACTTCCCCGCCTACGTCGTCAAGGCCGACGGCACTGTCAAGGAGATCAAGCTCTCCCTGGGCGGCCTGACCGCCGACGAGCGCCAGATCATCATCGACGGCTGCCTCATCAACTACTACCGCAACAACTGATCAAACGCCGCCCTGCGGCCGATATGAAAAAGAACACGCCGTACGGCGTGTTCTTTTTCATATCAGGCATCCTTCCGCTCCCGCTCGAAGGTGAGCAGGAGGCAGA
>CAMVKI010000188.1 GCA_947168005.1 uncultured Clostridia bacterium | reverse complement strand
TCCTCGTAGCGGACGAACTTCATGCTGTAGGAGCCGCGGCCCTGGGTCATGGAGCGCAGGTCGATGGCGTAGGAGCTCATCTCACCGATGGGCACCTCGGCCTCGATGACGCCGCCGCCCATGCCCATGACGCGGCCGCGGCGCTTGTTCAGGTCGCCGACCACGTCGCCGGTGTAGGTGTCGGGCACGTAGACCTTGAGCTCGGCAATGGGCTCGAGGATGGTGGGACCGGCCTGGGGCAGACCTTCCTTGTAGGCGATGCCGGCGGCAGTCTGGAAGGCCATATCGGAGGAGTCAACGGGGTGGGAGGAGCCGAAGTACAGGGTGGCCTTCAGGTTCACCACGGGATAGCCGGCCAGGACGCCCTTGCCGACGCAGTTGCGCAGGCCCTTCTCAACGGAGGGGATGAAGTTCTTGGGCACGCAGCCGCCGACGGTCTCGTCGGCGAAGATCATGTCTTCCTGCTCATCCTGATGCTCGAAGCGGATATAGACGTCGCCGAACTGGCCGTGACCGCCGGACTGCTTCTTGTGGCGGCCGTGCTGCTCAACCTTGCGCTTGATGGTCTCGCGGTAGGCGATCTTGGCGGGACGGAGCTCGGCCTCGACCTTGTACTTGGAGGCCAGCTTGGCGATGATGACGGACAGATGGATGTCGCAGACGCCGGCGATGATCATTTCCTTGGTCTCGGGATCGTTGCCGTAGGTGAAGGAGGCGTCTTCCTCGTTCAGCTTGACGAGGCCGGCGGCGACCTTGTCCTCCTGGCCCTTGGTCTTGGCGTAGATAGCCATGCGGTAGTTGGGAACGTCGTACTCCATGGGCTTCAGGTTCACGACCTTGCCCGCCAGGCCCAGGGTGTCGCCGGTGCGGACGGAGGCCAGCTTGGTGAAGACGCCGATGTCGCCGCAGCAGACCTTGCCGGTCTTGATGTTTTCCTTGCCGCGGGGGAAGAAGGTGTTGCCCAGCTTCTCGTTGCTGCCGGTGCGGCCGTTGACGACGGTGAGGGTGTCCTCGATGTCGCCGGAGATGACCTTGAAGTAGGAGTTCTTGCCGTACTGGTCGGCCACGGTGTTGAAGACGAAGGCCATGGGGCTGCCGGCGGGATCCATCTTGAACTCGCTCTCGTTGCCGTCCTCATCGACGGCGACCATGGGCTTGCCCTCCAGGGGAGAGGGAGCGAACTTGACCAGGTTGGCCATCAGGGCGTTGACGCCCAGGCCGGAGATGGAGCAGCCGCAGAACACGGGGGTGATGGTGCGGGTGGAGATGCCGGTCTTCAGGCCGCGGGCCATCTCCTCGGGGGTGAAGGGCTCTTCCATGAAGAACTTCTCCATGAGCTCCTCGTCGGTCTCGGCGACCTGCTCGTTGAGCTCCATCATGTACTCCTCGATCTTCTCCTCGGCGTCGGCGGGCAGGGCGATCTCCTTGCCGGCGGCGTCATAGGCCTTCTTCTCGATGAGATCCACCACGCCGACAGCCTGCTCGCCGTCCAGGATGGGGAAGGTGAAGGGAACCACAGAGGCGCCGAAGGTATCCCGCAGGGACTGCAGGGTGCCGAAGAAGTTGGCGTGCTCCTCGTCCAGCTTGGAGATGTAGAACATGGCGGGCAGCTCCCGGTCGGCCAGGGCCTTCCAGCCCTTCTCGGTGCCCACGGCGATGCCGGACTTGGCGGTCAGAACGATCAGACCGGCGTCGGCCACGCGCAGAGACTGGACCACCTCGCCGGCGAAGTCAAAGTAGCCGGGGTTGTCCAGGACGTTCAGCTTGGTGTTGGCGTATTCCACGGGGATTACGGAGGTCTTGATGGAATACTGTCTCTTCTTCTCCTCCTCGTCAAAGTCGGAGACGGTGGTGCCGTCGGCGCGCTTGCCGAGACGGGTGATCACCTTGGTGTTGAAGAGCATGCATTCGCAGAGAGCGGATTTGCCGTCGCCGCCGTGACCCAGCAGAGCGATGTTGCGGATATCCTTGGCAGTGTACATGTATGATTTTCTCCTTTCAGGCGGATATACTTCCGTGCTTAGACATAATTGCACTCTATTATAAACGCTTTCCGGCAAAAAGTCAATCGGCAATTCCGGTTTTTTCCGGAATTGCCGATTGACTTTTCTTTAAAAATGCCGGATCCAGGCAGTGAGCAGAAGGGTCGGCACCAGCCAGGCGGCCACGTAGAGCAGAACGTTCAGGGCCGTGGCGGTCTCGAGGGCTCCCAGGGCAGCCAGAACCCCCATCAGGATCAGGCCCGTCAGTCCGCCCAGCACCGTGAGAATCGCGGCGCCGAGGGTGGCGGAGCGGAGCAGCCGTCCGCCGGCGGCGGCCTGGGCGAAGCCCGAAAAGCTGTCCTTTGCCAGGACGGCGCCCTGGGCCCCGGAGCGCTTCATCTCCGCCTCGGACAGGCGGATCCGCTCCTTGGTGGAGGGATAGCTGAAGGCGCCGGTGGGGATGCCGAACTTGGCCTTGAGGAAGCCGGGGGTGCCCAGGAAGGTCCGGGTCACCAGGATGCCCTTGAAGTGCCGGTTGCCGGCAATGGCGGCCAGACCCCGGCGCAGGTTCTCCGGCGGGTTGTAGCGCACGGCGAAGACCGCGGCCAGCTCCCCGTTGAGGGACATATACACCGCCTGCTTCACCCGGGCGCCCCGGTCCATGTGGACGCCCATGCGCCGCATGAAGTCCAGGGAGCCCATGAGCACCACGTCCTGCTGGATGCTGGCGCCGATGCCGCCGCTGTCATAGAAGCGGAAGTTGTCCACGCTGTAGTGGCGGCCGTTGTGGGTCACCAGCAGGTCCTCGAAGATCGGGGCCAGGGCGCTGCCCGAGCTGCGGCAGGCCGCCGCGGCATAGGCGATCATCCGGTCCGGGTTGCCGTTGTAGACCTTGAAGCCGTTGAGGGTCAGGGAGCCCGCGGGGAAGATGTCGTCGTCCCCGATGAGGATCGAGTGCTCGCCGCCGAAGACCTCCGCTCCGTGATAGCCGCAGAGGGCGGCCTGGGCGTCGGTCAGCCGCCGGGCCAGCAGGCAGAAGAGCCGGGAGTAGGCCAGCAGCCCCGTCACCGGGACGGAGCCCAGGAAGACCAGGGCGCCGGTCCAGCAGGGATCGCGCTTCAGTCCCAGGGTGATCAGCAGGATCAGCACCAGGCAGACGATGGCCGCGACGGGGGTATAGACCCGCAGGAGACGGTCCGTCAGGTCCCGGGTCTCCAGCTTCTCCATGAAGCGGTCCACGTCGGGCTTGGTGCGGACCAGGCCGCGGCTGCCCTTGGTGATGTCCTGGACCTCGCTGACGCCGGCGGAGAGCTGCTCGGCCCGGAGGACCTTGAGGGTGGTAAGCATACCCAGTCCCCGGTCGTAGCGGCCCCAGAGCTCGATCATCAGCAGGGCGCCCACGACCACCGTGAAGGGAGGCCGCAGGGTCCTGGCCGCGGAGAGGCAATCCAGCGCCGTGAAGACCGTGGCAAGGCCCAGCAGCAGGGCCGGCCGCAGGCCGGTCTCGTCCCGCCACTCCGTAAAGTAGAGCTTGCGGTTCGTGATGACCATGAAGCCCAGCAGGGCCAGCAGGATATAGACCGTGAGGCCGCCGGAGAAGATCTCGGGCAGGAAGCTCCAGCTTCGGGCCAGATAGAGGGTAAAGAAGAGGCTGAGAATCGTGAAGAGGCCGGTCAGAATCAGCCGGGAGCCGATGGCGTCCAGGGGCCGGGCGTAGACCCGGTAGGCTTCCTCCGGGTGGAGGATACTCTTCTCCTCGGGCGGCAGGACCTCCTCGTCCCGCCATTCCCGGCGGCGAGGCTGCTTCTCAGCGGCGGCGGGCGCGGCGGGTCGGCGGACGTCTGCGGAAGGGACCGCCGCGTTTTCTCCAAAAGGGGGCTCAGGCCGGCGAGCTTCCGGGCGCTCTTCCTTGGGATTGGGAGCGGCGTGGCCGCCCTTTTCTCCTTCTGTCTGCGCCCGGTTTCCCTTTCGCGCTTCCTTTCCGGCCTCGCCGCGGCGCTTTTCGCCGCGGGAGGAGGCCTTGGCAGCCGCTTTTTCGGCAGTCATTTTTTGCGTGTGGGCAGTGCCGGGGCCTCCCTGGCCGGGGAGCGCCTCTTCGGGCGCCTCCTCCATCCAGGTCAGAACCAGTCCGGCGGGATTTTCCATTGCGGTGGAAATCGTCTCCGGCTCCGCCGGACCAAAGCTCAGGGTCTGCTCCGGGGCGGAGCTCCGCGTGCGCTCCGCGGGGAGCTCCGGGCCTGCGCTTTCCTCCGTCGGGACCGCGGCGGCCAGGAAATCCGCCAGGGTCAGCGCCTCGTTCTCCGGGCGCTGCCGCAGCACGGCGGCCTCTTCCGGCGTCACCGTCAGGTCCATGGGGACCGTCTCGGGCTCCGAGCTCGGGGCCCCGAACATCTCCTCCAGTGTGGGATCGCGGTCCAGGAAGGGAATGTCCGACCAGACAGGCTCGGGCTCCGGCTCGACCGGGAGCTGCGCGGCGGAGGCCGTCACAGGCTCCGCCGTCCGGGGCTCCTCGGGCTCGCGGGCGGTCACGTCCGCGGGCTCAGGGGCGGGGGCGTTTGCGCTTTCAGAGGCGTCGCAGAAGGGCTCGGCGGGCACGGGCGGCTCGGCAGGAGCCGGGGCCCGGCGGGCACGGAGGTATTCCTCCCAGGTGGGAAGCTCGGCGTCCTCCGCCTGCCCGCCGAAGAGGGCCAGGGGGTCCCAGTCGTCGGCAAAGCCGTCCGACGGGGCGGCGGGGGCAGGGGTTTCGGCGGCAGCTTCGTCGGAGCTCTCCGCCTGCGGCGGAGCGGACGGCAGAGTGCCGTCCCTACGGAGCATATCTTCGTCGAAG
>CAMVKI010000187.1 GCA_947168005.1 uncultured Clostridia bacterium | reverse complement strand
GACTGTAAATCTGCTGGCACTGCCTTCGGTGGTTCGAATCCACCTTCCCCCACCAGAAACGCGAGACACCGACCGGTGTCTCGCGTTTCTGCGTGTGGGCATTTGGAAGGTGGATTCGAAAGGCGGCTCTTGCGGCAGTCCGGCGGACTGTCGCAAGCGCCGCGGCTTTTCCGCAGAAAAGCGAATCCATCAATTTGTTCCGAACCAAATCGTTCAGGTTTGCTCCGAAACAAATCCCCCAAGCGCCTTGCAAAACGGCGCTGCTTATGGTAAAATGAATATGGCATCCATTTTCCCGTATATCCTTGCGGCGGCGTGCGGACGCTGCCGGAAGTACGGATGCGGCAAACCCGATCCAAGCCTGCGGGGCAGGAAATCATTGAACTACAGGAGGTCACTTATGAAAAAGATCCTTGCACTGGCCCTTGCGCTTCTGCTCCTCGTCGGCCTGGCCGCCTGCGGGGGCGGCGGCTCCGGCGGCAGCGGCGCCAATGCGCCCGCCGTCAACTCCGGGGAGGAGCCGCAGTCCGGCGGCCAGCCCGGCAGCGACGCGCCTTCCCAGGGCGGCAGCTCCGCCGAGGGAGCAAAGCTCAGCGGCAAGCTGGAGCTGATCCAGCTCGAAGACAGAGATCCGTCCATTCTGCGCGGCGTGCGCATCCTCGGAAACAGCGTCGGCTCAGGAGATGATATCAACGGAAAAGCCTCTTCTCTGACCGACGTCCGCTGTATTTTTGAACTGAACGAATGGGTCGAATTTTACCCGGACACCGACGCCGAATACGCTCTGCGCGTCTGGGTCCTCAAGCACCGTGACGATCAGGCCTATTACAACGACTGCAAGTTCTCCGACCTGATGCCGAACTTTGCAAATTACTGCGACCTGCACTATCCCGCGGACGCGGATCAGCCCGACGAATGGCCGTGGGGCGCATTCTATCTGAACCCGGACGACTGCGAACCAGGCTTCTACGATTTCGTCTTCACCTACGAGGGAAAGGCGATTGCCGTTTTGCAGACCCGCTTCTATAACACAGGCGAGCTCAGCGGCAAAACCGGCCCTGAGCTGGAAGCGCTGATGCACGAATGACCCGTTGATCGACACAAAGAACGTACCGCCCCGGAGCTTTTCGTCTCCGGGGCGGCTTGCGCGTATCCGACGGGGGTTCAGCCTTATTCCTTCGCCGCGACGCGCTCGTTCATTTCCTTCGCGTCCTTCCGGCTGCGGATCCAGCTCAGGAGCCAGACCAGGAAGGCCACCGCGATCTGGAGGACGGCGACCAGCAGGCAGGGCAGCCAGCCCCGGGAGAAGTCGATCCAGCCGACAGCCAGGGGGGCCGCCAGCATCACAACGACGCCGACGCCCATGTGGATCAGCACCTTCAGGGCCGTCGGCAGCCCGGTCCTGTAGATCAAAGTCGGGACGCCGAAGCCGAGGCCGATCGCAAGGGTCGCGGCGCACATGCGCGCCATGCCGACGCCGGAGGCGAAGCTCTCCTCCCCCGCGGACAGGCCGCGGAACAGGGCGGTCAGAACGAACAGGGCGGCGGAGATCCGAATGCCCTTCCAGGCCGCTTTCATTACATTTTTCATAGGGATGCTCCTTTCTACAGGCCGAGAAAGCGTTTCATTTCCGGCAGATATTTCCGGGAAATGCTGTCCTTCAGGCCGTTTTTGAGGGTCACCTGGAGGAGACCCGAGAACGTGGGGTCAAAGCATTTGACCTCGTCTAAATTGATGATGCAGAACTTCGAGATGCGCATAAAGCCGGGCAGGGCTTCAAAGTCCCGGAGGGGCTTTGCGGTATCGTAACGCGCCTTCTCCGTATAGAGGCGGGTCTTTCCCTCCTCCGCCCGGATCATGAACAGCTCCTTTCGCCGAATCACCACGATCCGTTCCCTGTCGGAGGCTATGATAAAATCGCTTCCGCCCCGCAGGGACTCCGCCGCGGCCAGCACCGAGGCGTCCGCCTCCCGGCAGTAGATCACGGCGTAGGCCTCCGCGGCTTCCGGCGTTTGTCTGATTTCAACCTTCAAATTGACCAGCTCCTTTCGATGACCGCAGTATAACACAAGCCGCGGCGCTTGTCAGCTGTTTTTGGCTGAGTGGTCAAAAACAGCCGGTGAAATGCAAAAAATGCCCGGCCATGCGGCGGGGCCGTAAAGACAGGGGACGCATTTTTTCATATTGCAAAAAGCGAAAAAATATGCTAAGCTAAGCATAATAAGCAAAGGAGGCGACTTCTATGTTGATACAGGAATCCGGCGAAATGTACCTCGAAACCATCTATATTCTCTCCCGGCAGTCCGGCTCCGTCCGGAGCATCGACGTAGCGGAGCATCTGGGCTATTCCAAGCCCTCCGTCAGCCGGGCCGTGGGCCTGCTGGAGAAGGACGGTCTGCTCCGGCGCGATGAGGCCGGCGCTCTAATGCTCACGGAGGCCGGCGAAGAAAGGGCCCGGCGGATCTATGAGCGCCACACGGTCCTGACGAAGCTCTTCATCCGGCTCGGCGTGGACGAGGAGACCGCCGCCGAGGACGCCTGCCGCATCGAGCACTATATCAGCGATCAGAGCTTTGAGGCCATCAAGGCCCACATGCGCAAGTACGGCGGCGAACAGCTCTGACATACTCAAAAAATGGAGGAATTACTTATGAAAAAACATTCCGCGCTTTGGTGGCTGGCCTTGGCGGTCCTGCTGATCGCCCTCGCCTTTGTCATCCATTCCGTACAGAACAAAACCGCAGCCCCCGCCGAGCCCGGGACGACGGAACCGGCGCCCACCGCGGAGCAGCCGCCCGTGACCGAAGCGCAGCAGCCCGAAACCGAGCCCCAGGAGACCGAAGCCCAGGCGCCGGAGGCCGCCGACTACGAGGCCGTGGGCAGCCTCTCCCGGGAGGGCTATGCGCTGGAGCAGGTCGTGGTGCTCAGCCGCCACAACATCCGCTCCCCCCTGAGCGGCAGCGGCTCCGCCCTGGGCACCATCACGCCCCACGAGTGGTTTGCCTGGTCCTCCAACCCCAGCGAGCTCTCCCTGCGGGGCGGCGTGCTGGAGACCGAGATGGGCCAGTACTTCCGCAAGTGGCTGGAGGCCGAGGGCCTTTTCCCTGAAAATTACCACCCGGAGGAGGGCGCCGTCCGCATCTACGCCAACTCCAAGCAGCGCACCATCGCCACGGCCCAGTATTTCGTCTCGGGCCTCCTGCCCACGGCCAAGACCCCCATCGAGACCCACATGGAATTTGATCAGATGGACCCGGTGTTCACGCCCCAGCTCACCTTTACCTCCCCGGCCTACAACGCCGACGCGGAGGAGCAGATTTGGGAGCTCTACGGGGACACGGTAAAGGGCCTGGAGGACAACTACGCGCTCCTGGCCGAGGTCATTGACATGGAGGACTCCGAGGCCTGGAAGGACGGCTCCGCCGCGGCCTTCCGCACCGACGACACGGAGCTGGTCCTGGAGCTGAACAAGGAGCCCGGCATGAAGGGCTCTCTGAAGACCGCCTGCTCCGTCAGCGACGCCCTGGTGCTGCAATACTACGAAGAGGCGGACCCGATCAAGGCCGCCTTCGGCCACGACTTGGGCGAGGCGGATTGGCTGTCCATCGCCGAGATCAAGGACGTCTATGGCGACGTGCTCTTTACCGCGCCCCTGATCGCCGCCAACGTGGCCCATCCCCTGCTGGAGGAGCTCGAGGCCGAGCTCGGCGCCGAAGGCCGACGCTTCAGCTTCCTCTGCGGCCACGACTCCAACGTGGGCAGCGTGCTGGCCGCCCTGGGCGCCGAGGCCTACGAGCTGCCCGGCGCCATCGAGGCCAGGACCCCCATCGGCTGCAAGCTGGTCCTCTGCCGCTGGCGCGGCCCCGACGGCGAAGCCTACGTCAGCGCCGACCTGGTCTATCAGACCGTGGACCAGCTCCGGGACGCCCCGCTGCTGGACCTGGACCGCCATCCCGCCGCGGCGCCCCTGCGCTTCGCCTCCATCAGCCCCAACGCCGACGGGCTTTTCCGGGCGCAGGACTTCCTGGACCTGCTGCGGGACAGCATCGAGGAATATGACCGAATCACGGAAGAATACGAGCTGGCCGACGCAGCCTGAGCACGGCCGCTTCTGAAAAACGATCAGAGCATAAGGAGAAACGCCATGCTGAATATTCAAAAAAGTCTTGAGAACGACCGGGCCCTCCTGCGCCTGGAGGGGCGGCTCGACACCGTCACCGCGCCGGAGCTCCAGCAGACGCTGGATCAGCTCCTGCCCGAGACCGCGGAGCTGACCCTGGACTTCGGCGCTCTGGACTACATCTCCTCCGCCGGTCTGCGGGTCCTGCTGACCGCCCAGAAGCAGATGAACCGCAAGGCGGGCTCCATGGAGCTCGTGGGCGTAAAGAAGGAGATCCTGGAGGTCTTTGAGGTCACGGGCTTCGCTGACATTTTGACGATCCGCTGAGCCGCCCCGCAAACAAATTGAACGAAAGGGGATAACAGGAATGTTCCAGAAAACGATCTATCGCGCCGACATGCTTCGCTGCGCCCTCTGCGCCGACGCGCCCTGCTCCGCCGCCTGCGGCTTGCTGAAGCCTGCCGATCTGCTCCGCAGCATCTGGTTTGACAACGAAAAAATCGCCGCTGCCCGTCTGCCCGCAGAAAATCCCTGCCTCGGCTGCCCCGCCCCCTGCGAGGCCGCCTGCGTCCGCCCGGGAGAGGTCCCGATCCGGGGGTTGATCTCCCGTCTGCACGAGGAGGTCCGCCCCAAGCTGGAGCTCCCCGAGCCGGAGAACGAGGACTGCCTGCGGACCGAGCTCTGCGGCATCCCCCTGGAGAATCCCTTCCTGCTGTCCTCCTCCGTGGTGGCCAGCACCTACGACATGT
>CAMVKI010000186.1 GCA_947168005.1 uncultured Clostridia bacterium | reverse complement strand
AGAACGCCGACGTGTCCATCACCGGCAACTCCACCAACCCCACCCGCTTCCAGCACCCCGTGGCGGGCACCTATAAGAAGGAACGCTGGGAGGCCGGCAAGAAGTACTTCTCCGTGGCCTCCGGCGGCGGCACCGGCCGCACCCTGCATCCCGACAACATGGCCGCCGGCCCCGCCTCCTACGGCATGACCGACACCATGGGCCGTATGCACTCCGACGCCCAGTTCGCCGGCTCCTCCTCCGTCCCCGCTCACGTGGAGATGATGGGCTTCCTCGGCGCGGGCAACAACCCCATGGTCGGCATGACCGTGGCTGTCGCCGTGGCCGTCCAGCAGGCGACCTGCAAGTAAGCTGAACCGCAAAAAGCTTCCGGGGCGCGCCCCCGGAAGCTTTTTGCGCCCCGCCCGTAGGGACGGCACTCTGCCGTACGCCCCACCCCGCCCGGAATAATGAATAATGAATAATGAATAATGAATAATGAATAATTTCGGAGTCGCTCAAATTGCCATTTGAGCGACAAAAAAGAAAATAACGCAGTCCAAGCCCGTTTGAATTTCGTTTTGCAGATGGCAATCTGCAAAACACCTCAATTATTCATTATTCACTATTCATTATTCATTTACCCAAGAAAGGAGCTCCCATGGACCATTCTCAAAAAGCCCAGGACCTGTTCTACGCCGGCTGCAGCTGCGCCCAGGCGGTATTTTGCGCCTTCTGCGACGAGATGGGCCTGGACTTCGACGTCGCGGCCCGGCTGGCCTCTTCCTTCGGCGGCGGCCTGGGACGGCTGCGGGAGCTCTGCGGGGCCCTCTCCGGCGCCGAGCTGGCCCTGGGGATGCTCCGGGGCTATTCCGACCTGACGGACCCGGCCCTGAAAGCGGAGCACTACGCCCGGGTCCGGGAGCTGGCGGAGCGCTTCCGGGCGCAGAACGGGACCATCCTCTGCCGGGAGCTGCTGAAGGACGTGCAGACCACCCCCGGCGGCGTCCCCGAGCCCCGCACGCCGGAGTTCTACGCCCGCCGCCCCTGCCTCCGCCTGGTAGGGGAGGCCGCCGCCCTCCTGGAAGAGATGCTGCGCCAGGAAGGAGCTTCCGTACAAATTGAAAATTGAAAGTTGAAAATTGAAAATGGTATTTTTGCGGATTGCTGTCTGCAAAAACGGAACCGGTCTATCGGCTTTTGCCAGCCGATAGTCCGTAGGGGCGGCCATAGGCCGCCCGCCCGAGGCAGAATCTGTCGTCTGCCGTACATCCCTAAGAACCGTCTGCGGGCGTCAGGGAGGGAACGGATTCTTCGCTTTGCTCAGAATGACAGATTTGATCACTTGCCGCGTGTTGCGGGCGGCCAATGGCCGCCCCTACGGGATGGAAGGAGGGCGAAGGTGCGTGCCGTCCTCGGGCGGCCAATGGCCGCCCCTACAGCATGCTTGCAGAGGAGAGCCGATAGCCAGAATACGGAACTCGAATCAAGGCCGTCCGCGGCCTTTTTTTCGTCGCTCAAATCACAATTTGAGCGACTCCGACATTTTCAACTTTTAACTTTCAATTTTCAATTAAAAATGTCAACTCCGCACTTGCCAAGCGCGAATTTCTCCTGTATAATATTACTCCCATCTTATAATCCATACAAAAAGGCAGGATTCTGCTTATGAAACGATTACTTAGCGCCGCCCTTGCGCTGCTTTTGCTTTTGACCGGCTGTTATTACGCCTCGGATCTGGAACCCGCCGAGCTGGCCGCCGCCCCGACGACCGCGGCCGTGAGGTCGCTGCCCACGGAAGCCCCGACGGAGATCCCCGCGGCGCTGACGACCCTCCCCCCGGAGACGACGGCCCCCATTGACTCCTCCCCCGGCGAGCTGACCGGCGTGGAGATGACCCTCCCCGAGGGCCTGGTCGCCACCCCCGGCACCCCCTGGGTCCCGGTGACGGTCTCCTTCCCCAGGGTGAACCTGACGGGCCCCGAGGAGGAACGGGCCTGCTCCCTGGTGGTGACTCTGGACGGCAAGATCGTGGCCTCCTGGCCCGAGCTTCTGCTGGTCTCCGGCCAGGAGGAGGCGCTGGAGCTGGAATTCAGCTTTGACCGCTACCAGGAGGATCGGACCGCCCTGCTCCAGGCGACCCTGAGCTGCGGCGGCAGCAGCCTGGTCCGGGAGGCGGAGATCGAGGTGGACAACTACCCCGAGGAGGTCTACCTCGCCATGACCGACGACAGCTTCCCCTATGCCATCGACATCCTCCGCAGCCAGAACGTGGTCGTCGTCTATGGCCGGGACGAGGACGACGAATACACGGTCCCGGTCCGGGCCTTCCTCTGCTCCACCGGCACCGCTACCCCCACCGGGAAGTACAGCCTGGGGGCCAAGCGGGAATGGGCGCCGCTCTACGGCGGGGTCTGGGGCCAGTTCGTCTGCGGCATCTACGGGAATATCCTGTTCCACTCCGTGCCCTATTACCACATGACGAAGGACAGCCTGGAGACCCACGAATTCAACAAGCTCGGCACCGCCTGCTCCATGGGCTGCGTGCGCCTGGCCGTGGAGGATGCGAAGTGGATCTACGACAACTGCCCCTCGGGCACCGCAATCCACATCTACGACGCCGAGGAGCTCCCGGTGGAGCGCCCCGAAGCCCTGCGCATCGACCCCTCCGACCCCCGTGCCGGCTGGGACCCCACAGACCCAGACGAGAACAACCCCTGGAGAGACAATTAAACCGTAGCGGCGCACAGTGTGCGCCACCGAAGGAGGCTTTCTATGAACGGACTCAAACCCGAAGACTACTTAGAGCCGTCCTGCGTCTTCTGCAAGCCGGAGGATGAGAAGGCAAAGCCCGTGGACCTGCGGCGCTGTCTCAACCGGCTGGACGAGTATCTGGACCGAAACGACTATGACGCCGCCCGCCGTCATCTGGAATATTGGAAGGCCGAGGCCCTCGCGAACAACGACCTCCGCGGCCTGGTGAGCATCGAGAACGAGCGCATGGGCCTCTTCCGCAAGCTGGGCGACGAGGCCGCGGCCCTGGAGGCTGTGGATTCCGCCCTGGTCCTGCTGCCTCGGACCGGCCTGGAGGACACGGTCACCGCCGGGACCACCCTGCTCAACGCCGCCACGGTGTACAAGCGCTTCGGCCGCGCCCCGGAGGCCCTGCCCCTCTACGAGAAGGCGAGGGCCATCTATGAGAAGGTCCTGCCCCCGGAGGACGGACGCCGGGGCGGTCTGTACAACAACATGGCTCTGGCCCTGGCGGACCTGGGCCGCTTTGCCGAGGCCCGGACCCTCTACGAAAAGGCCCTGGCGATTATGGAGCATCAGGAGCACGGGGCCCTGGAGCTGGCCGTCACGGAGCTGAACCTGGCGAACCTGGCCGAGGCCGAGCGGGGCCTTCTGGATGCTGAGGAGGAGATCGAGACCCGGCTGGACCGGGCCTGGGCCCTCCTGCACCGCCCGGAGCTCCCCCGGAACGGCTATTACGCCTTCGTCTGCGAGAAATGCGCCCCCAGCTTCGGCTACTACGGCCGCTTCCTGGACGCCCAGGAGCTGTCCGAGACCGCGAAACAGATTTATTCCACCCCGTAGGGGCCGATGCCCACATCGGCCCTCACATCGATACGGGATAGGGCCGATGTGGGCATCGGCCCCTGCGAGAGGAGGTCCCCATGCAGGGACTTGAATTATCGAAACGCTACTTTGAGGAATACGGCGCTCCCATGCTTCGGGAGCGCTTTCCAGCCTGGGCTGACCGGCTGGCCGTGGGCCTGGTGGGCAGCGGCTCCGAGTGCTTCGGCTTCGACGACGCCGTCTCGCAGGACCACGACTTCGAGCCCGGCTTCTGCATCTTCCTCCCCGAGGAGGAGCTCCTGGACCGAAGGACGGAATTCCAGCTGGAGCGGGCCTACGCCGCCCTGCCGAAGGAGTTTCTGGGCTTCAGCCGCCCAAAGCTCTCCCCGGTGGGCGGGAACCGCCGGGGCGTGATCCGTCTGGGGGACTTTCTGGAGGCCCGCACGGGCAGCCGGGACGGGACCCTGAGCCTGGACCGCTGGCTCCGGCTGGAGGAGCAATATTTGGCCGAGATCGTGAACGGCGAGCTCTTTTGGACCGGCGACGGGAGCTTCGCCGCCCTCCGGGAACGGCTCTCCCGCCAGCCCGCCGACGTGCGCTGCAAGAAGCTGGCCGGGAACCTCCTGCTCATGGCCCAGGCCGGGCAGTACAACTACGGCCGCTGTCTGGCCCACGGGGAGCCCGCCGCGGCCCAGCTTGCCGCGGGGGAGTTCGTCCGCCATGCCATCGCCGTGATCTTCCTGCTCAACGAGCGCTATCTGCCCTACTACAAGTGGCAGTTCCGGGCCCTGCGGCAGCTTCCCCTCCTGGCCGAGGAGGCCGAGACCCTGGAGCTCCTGCTGACCACCGACAACGGCAGGGAAATGGCTCAGGCCAAGCAGGACCTGATGGAAAACCTGGCGAGCGCCGTCATCGCCGTCCTCCAAGACCAGAACCTGACCGAGGCCGTCTGCGGCGACCTGGAGAAGCACGCCTACTCCGTCAACGACCGCATCTCCGACCCCGCCCTCCGCAACGCCCATATCCTCCTCGCCCTGTAGCGGCGCACAGTGTGCGCCACAGGCTCCCCGTACGGAGGCAGCACCGACCCCGCCTCGCAGGCACCGCCGTCCCCCACCGTAGGGGCGCTCATCGAGCGCCCGCCCCGCCCGGGCAAGGGATCAGGGATCAGGGATCAAGGATCAGGGTGGGAAAAGGGGAAAGGGAACAGGGATTCCCGCCGTAGGGCGGCCTGACCCCAGGCCGCCGCCCCGTCTCGGAGGCACCCCCAAAGCCTTCCCCTTGAGGGGAAGGCGGCGCGAAGCGCCGGATGAGGTGGTCCCCCA
>CAMVKI010000185.1 GCA_947168005.1 uncultured Clostridia bacterium | reverse complement strand
CTCTTCGACCGGGGCCCCGGCGCTCACAAGATCCTCGACGAGCTGATGTTCCACCACAACGTGGACATCCAGTGGGGCAACCACGACATCGACTGGATCGGCGCGGCGGCGGGCAACACCGTCTGCCTCTTCTCGGTGCTGCGCAAGGCCATCAGCTACAACAACTTTGACATGCTGGAGGACGGCTACGGCATCAACCTCCGGCCCCTGTCCATGTTCGCCGACGAGGTCTACGCCGGGGACCCCTGCAAGGCCTTCCGGCCCCATATCCTCGACGAGAACAAGTACGACCCGGTGGACCCGGCTCTCGCCGCCAAGATGCACAAGGCCGTGGCGATCATTATGTTCAAGCTGGAGGGCCAGCTGATCCTGCGGAACCCCTCCTACGGCCTGGACCACCGGCTCCTGCTGGACAAGCTGGACCTGGAAAAGGGGATCCTGCGGATCGGGGACGCCGAATACCCCCTTTCCGACGCCAACTTCCCCACCCTGGACCCGGCGGACCCCTACGCCCTCACGGACCGGGAGCAGGCCCTGGTGGAGATGCTGCGGACCTCCTTCCGCCACTCCTCCGTGCTGAAGCGGCACATGGACTTCCTGATGAACCACGGCTCCATGTACAAGTCCATCAACGGCAATCTGCTCTACCACGGCTGCATCCCCATGGAGGCCGACGGCAGCTTCTCCGCCCTGGAGCTGGACGGGAAGCTCTGCCGGGGCAAGGCCATGCTGGACGCCCTGGACCGCATCGTCCGCCGGGCCTACTACCAGCATGAGCCCGGCTGCGTGGACTTCATGTGGTATCTCTGGAGCGGGGCCAAGTCCCCCCTCTTCGGCAAGGGCCGGATGACCACCTTCGAGCGCTATTTCACCTCCAAGGACCTGCCCGAGGCGGAGCAGCTCCGCCTGGAGCCCAAGGACCCCTACTACAGGCTCTACGAGCAGCCGGAGACCGTGCGGGCCATTCTGGAGGACTTCGGTCTGGACCCGGCGCACGCCCACATCATCAACGGCCACGTGCCCGTCAAGAAGGGCGAGAGCCCCATCAAGTGCGGGGGCCGGCTCTTCGTCATCGACGGCGGCATCGCCAAGTCCTACCAGTCCACCACCGGCATCGCGGGCTACACCCTGATCTTCAACTCCCACAGCCTGACCCTGGCAAAGCACCAGCCCTTCCAGAAGGCCACGGGCAGCTCCATCGCCCAGACCAACACCAAGACCAGCGTGGTGGAGGCCATGCCCCACCGGATCCTCATGGCGGAGACCGACGCGGGAAAAGCCCTGGCCGTGCGGATTTCCGCCCTGGAGGCCCTGCTCCGCAGCTATCGGGACGGCCTGATCCGGGAGCAGCGGCAGGAATAAGCTTTCCCCGCAAGATAACGAGGCAGCTTTCTCCGAAACTGCCTCGTTTTTTTCACGCGTTAAGCTATCTCTAAGGTTACCTGGTTATGATAGACGCGTAATTGATCAAACAGGGAGGCAATCGGCCATGCTGCAGTCCGCCACATCCACCACCACACTGAACGTGGAAGACCCCATCGCTGTCATGCAGCGCCGGGAGCTGAAATACATCCTCCGCCCGGAGCAGATCGCTCTGCTCCGGCGGGCCATGGCAGGGCATATGGAGCCCGACCAGTTTGGCCAGACCACCATCGCCTCCCTCTACTATGACACGCCGGACTACCGGCTGATCCGGGCCTCCCTCGAAAAGCCGGACTTCAAGGAAAAGCTCCGGCTGCGGAGCTACGGCAGGGCCACGGAGCGCTCCCCGGTCTTTCTGGAGCTGAAGCGCAAGTCCCTGGGCGTCGTCTACAAGCGCCGGGTCCGGACCACCGTGGGCGGCGCGGAGCGCTTCCTCCGGGGCGAGAGCGGCGGCCCCGACGACTCCCAGATCAGCCGGGAGCTGGCTGCCTTCCGCAATTACTACGGGACCCTGCGGCCCAGCTGTCTGATTCTCTATGATCGGACGGCCTATGTGGAGCCCGGCGGCGAGCTGCGGCTGACCATCGACGAGAATCCCCGCTATCGGACCCAGGCGCTGGATCTGACCCGGCCCATGGACGGAATCCCCCTTCTGGACGAGGGCTGCGCCATCCTGGAGCTGAAGGTCCAGACCGCCCTTCCCCTCTGGCTGAGCCGGGTGCTGAGCGAGGCCCGCATCTGCAAGACCAACTTCTCCAAGTACGGGGAGGCCTATCGGCGGGAGCTCTCCGGGCAGGTCCTGCACCGCGCCTCCTGAGGCCGCCGCAATCCAAGAAAAGGAGCGAACGCTATGTCTTCTCTGTTTGAATCCATCTATCCTGTCTCCGTCACTGCCCCGCTGTTCTTTCTGATGGGAGGGATCGCCCTGGCGGCGGGCCCGCTCTACGCCTGGCTCCTCTCCTTCCGCATCCGCGCCGAGGGGCGCTTCTTCCTCGTGGTCGCTCTGCTGCCCCTTGTGGTCGCCTTTGTCATTACCTTCGTCAAGGGCAACATCGGCGCGGGCGTCGCCCTCGGCGGCGGCTGCTTCGGCCTGATCCGCTTCCGCTCCGCCCAGGGAACGGCGGACGAGCTGGCCGCCGTGCTCATCGGCATGGCGGCGGGCGTGGCCTTCGGCATGGGCTACGTGGCCTACGGCGTGACGATCCTGCTGGTACTGGCGCTCCTCTGGCTGCTGCTTCCCGCCGCCAGACTCTTCTCCCACCGCTCCACCGCCGGGGACCAGCTCCTCCGAATCACGATTCCCGAGAGTCTGGAATACAACGGCGTCTTCGATGAGACCTTTGCCCGCTATCTGCGGGAGGCGGAGCCCGTGGGCGTCAAGACCACCGGCATGGGCTCCATGTTCCGTCTTTCCTACCGGGTCCGGCTCAAGGACCCGGCCGAGGAAAAGGCCCTCATCGACGAGCTGCGCACCAAAAACGCAAATTTGGAGATTTCACTGCTGCCCTTCCTGGACCAGGCCGCGGCACAGCTGTAGCTGATTCTGTTCTTCTCATCCTTTTCTGTTCTCCTTTTCCCAGGCAAAAACGAGGTAATTCCGCTTGGAATTACCTCGTTTTTGCGTGCTGCGTGATGCTGTGGGGAGGGCCGGTGCGGTAGGCGGGCGGCCAATGGCCGCCCCTACGGGCTTGGTGGTGTCGGGGGGGCTGTGCGTGTTGCGGGCGGCCGATGGCCGCCCCTACGGGGTGGGCGCTCGTCGGGAGGCTCTGCCTCGGGCGGGCGGCCAATGGCCGCCCCTACGGGCCTTGATGCTGTGGGGAGGGCCGGTGCGGTAGGCGGGCGGCCAATGGCCGCCCCTGCGGGCCTGCTGCCTTCCTCAGCAGAGGCGGCTGCCGGCGGGGATCTTGTCGTCCAGGATCAGCAGGTGCAGCTTCTCGCCGCGCTCGGCGGAGAGGAGCATGCCGCGGCTCTCCTGACCCATCATCTTCCGGGGGGCCAGGTTGGTGACGGCCACCAGGGTCTTGCCGATCAGCTCCTCGGGCTTGTAGAACTTGGCGATGCCGGAGAGGATCTGCCGGGGGGCGCCGCTGCCGTCGTCCAGCTGGAACTTCAGCAGCTTTTCGGACTTCTTGACGTTCTCGCAGGCCAGGACCTTCACCACGGTCATTTCGACCTTCTGGAACTCGTCAAAGCCGATGGTCGGCAGGGGCTCGGGCAGGGGGGCCTCCTCCTGTGGCGCACACTGTGCGCCGCTACCCGGCGTGTCATTCTGCGCGGAGCGCAGCGAAGCCGAAGAATCCGTTCCTCCGTCCCCTGTTGCCTGTTGCCTGTTGCCTGTTGCCTGAAGGGCCTCCAGCTCCGCCAGCTCCTTGGCGGCGTCAATGCGGGGGAAGAGGGCGGGGCCGTTCTCCACCCTGGCGTCCCGGTAGAGGGTGCCGAAGAAGTGCAGGGAGTCCCAGTCGTACTCCGTCGCGCCGATGCGCTTCATGATCTCGGCCGCGGTGGCGGGCATGAAGGGGGCCAGCAGGCCGCCGCAGATGCGGACGGTCTCCAGCAGGTTGTAGAGCACCCGGGCCAGGCGGGGCTTCAGGGCCTCGTCCTTTGCCAGCTTCCAGGGCTCGTTCTCGTCGATATACTTGTTGGCCCGGCCGATCAGCTTGAAGATCTCGCCCAGGACGTTCTGGAAGGCATACTTCTCGATCTGCTCCTCATAGACGTGGGGCAGCTCGCAGGCCATGGTGATGAGCTCGTCGTCCTTTGCCTCGTCCTCCTGCTGCTCCAGGGGGAGCTGGCCGCCGAAGTACTTGCCCACCATGGCGACGGTACGGCTGACCAGGTTGCCCAGGTCGTTGGCAAGGTCCACGTTGATGCAGGAGATCAGGGCCTCGTTGGTGAAGTTGCCGTCGGAGCCGAAGGGGAAGGTCCGCAGCATGAAGAAGCGCAGGGCGTCCACGCCGTAGCGCTCGGCCAGCAGGTAGGGGTCCACCACATTGCCCTTGGACTTGGACATCTTGTCGCCGTTGAAGTTCAGCCAGCCGTGGCCGTAGAGCTTCTTGGGCAGGGGCAGGCCCATACTCATCAGGAAGGCGGGCCAGTAGATGGCGTGGAAGCGGACGATCTCCTTGCCGATGAAGTGGACGTCCGCGGGCCAAAAGCGCTTCCAGTCCTCGCCGTTGTCGTTCAGGTAGCCCAGGGGGGACAGATAGCTGAACAGGGCGTCCAGCCAGACGTAGACCACGTGCTTGCTGTCGAAATCCACGGGCACGCCCCAGGTGAAGCTGGTGCGGGAGACGCAGAGGTCCTGCAGGCCGCCCTCGCAGTCGATGAAGTTGTTGACCATCTCGTTGACCCGGCTCCTGGGCTCCAGGAAGTCGGTCTCGGTCAGCAGCTTCCGGACCTGCTCGGCGTACTTGCTGGCGCGGAAGAAGTAGGCCTCCTCCCGGGCGGGCTGGACCTCCCGGCCGCAGTCGGGGCACTTGCCGTCCTT
>CAMVKI010000184.1 GCA_947168005.1 uncultured Clostridia bacterium | reverse complement strand
TTCCAAAGCTCTATGGCCTTGTCCGTTTCGCCCAGCCCCAGATACGTTTGCGCGAGTCTCCCGTAGATTGTCTGCTCACTGATCTGCGGGTCTTCGTTCTGCGGCAGCAGCAGCCGGGATTGCTCCAGAAGCTCCAGCGCGCGGCGAAACAGGGCCTTGTCCCCGCTGTCAAAGCCAAAGGCGCGGTAAAGCGCGGCGCTCTCACTGACAATCTGAAAGGAGTGGGGATACTTCTTGAGGGCCTTTTCCGCCTCCGCAAGCCCGTCCCAATCCTTGCTGCGGCGGTATTCCTGCAAGCGTTTCACCGTCGTCTCCAGACGGTTGTCCTTGACTTCATAGCCCAGCAGCACGTCCACAGAGGTATCGAAAAAATCTGCCATCTGGATGATTAGCTCCAGCTCCGGGGTGGACAGCTTCGCCTCCCACTTATATACCGCGCCTGCCGTCACCCCCAAGGCCTCGGAAAGCTGCTCTTGGGTCAATGACCGCGCCTTGCGGAAAGCGCGGATGTTCTCCGCCAGCATCATCTTCATGTGTCCGCCTCCTTTGTGTTTCTGTAGATGATTATAATGCATCGAAGCTGGAAAGTAAACAGACCGGTCATATCAATTGGATTTTATTTTTCCTACTGTCAGTAAGGGTTTTGCTTTTTGGGGGCAAAAATAGGAATCAATAGAAACAACAGCCAAAGTTGACCTAAAAAACGAGTATACACGTAGCGGCCTGCTTGAATGAGCAGCAGATATTATAAAGACGGCGGGGATTGCTCCCCGCCGCCGATGCCTTATACATCAATCAGATCATGGTTTACGATTTCCATAACCCTGTCCCAGATGATGTTCATCCGCTGCACCCACAGCATTTGATTCTGTGCCTTAAGCTGTTCGGTGATATCCTCACAGTTCGAACCAGCGGCCGCCCACGGCTGCGCCGGGCCGCCCGAGCGGCGGGATTGAAATACAAGAGGCCGCTGGTTCGTAGGCCGTTTGAAATAAATATCGGGATAGTCCCTTTTGGACTATCCCGATATTTGGTCCGAGTGACTGGATTCGAACCAGCGGCCTCTTGAACCCCATTCAAGCGCGATACCAAACTTCGCCACACCCGGATCTCTCTCGCGGACAGTATAATAGCACACTTCATTCAGAAATGCAAGCATTATTTTCAAAAAATCAAAAAAAATTTTTTAACCAAATTTTTTAAGCGTAAAATCGGCCGCAAGAGGGGCGGATGGCAGCGTTCCGAGCCTAACGGATCGGACGCAGGGAGACGGTCTCGACGGGGGTGATGCCGAAGCCCGAGAGAAGAGCTTCGGCTCTCGCGATCAGAGCGGGATTCCAAACGGCGGCGGGCTCGTGGGCGTCGCTGCCGAGGACCACGGAACAGCCCTCCTCCCCGGCGACGCGCCAGAAGCGCGGGTCGGGGTAGTGCTTCTCCTCCTGGAAGCCGAGCAGGTTGAATTCCAGGGGAATCCCCAACTCCCGGGCCCGGCGGCAGATCGTACGGACATGGCGCTCATAGGCCTTCGGGTCACCGGTGAAGCAGAACAGGTCCGGATGGGCGAAATAGCTGAACAGGCCCGTCTCCAGGGCCTCCAGGGTCTGGCCCCGGTACTGATCCAGCAGCTTCTCGTCGTCGGTGGGCCGGGGCGAGAAGATCCCCTCGGTCTCATTGTAGATCGCGTGCTGGCCCAGGATCAGATAGTCAAGAGGATACTGCCGCAGAAAGTCCAGTGTCCGGGAGAAGAGCCTGGGATAGTACTCCATTTCCAGGCCGATAAAAAGCCGGATCCGGTCCCGATACTCCTCCCGCAGGGCCAGCAGCGTGTTCGCATAGTCCTCCAGCTGCTCCGGCTTCATGCGGAACCGGGAATAATAGCCGGGCACGTCAAAGAGATAAGGGCTGTGGTCCGAAAAGCCCAGCTCCCGGAGCTTTGCCTCCAGAGCCCGCTCGATGTAGTCCCGCTCCGCGCCTTCGGCGTGGTTGCAGCGGGGAGTGTGGGTATGATAATTGGCTGTCATTTGTTTCCTCTGTATCTGTTGTTATTCTTTCCGTGGACTATCTGCCCCCATAGACGACGGCAGCGCCGATGACCGCGACGACGATTACCGCCACCACAGCCAGCATGATCATTCTCCGCCTGCGGTATCTCTCGCGAGCCAGTTCCCGCTCGGGGTCGCTCATGCCCGCCATGCGGTTGATGGCGGCATAGCGGGTGTAAGGCGTGTAATACCAAAGGTAGGTCGGAAAATAGAAGCCGCGTCTGCGCCGGACGCCCCGGGTGGAGCGGACGCCGAACAGCCCTCCAAGCAGGGAGCCGGAGCCGCCGTTGGCGGAATCGCCGGAGCCCTTCAGCTTGTCGAGCAGACCGCCTTTTTTGTTTCGGCTGCTGCGGTTGGAGCTGCCGGAGCCGGAAGCCGCAAGGATCAGCGCCACGGCTGCAGCGGCCAGCAGAAGCAAATAGATGGAAAAGCTGCCGACGGCAAGTCCCTGATACACGGAACGGTTCTCCGGGTCTTTGTTGGCCCAGATCAGCGCGCCAAGCGCGCTGCAGCTGAGCAGGGCGCAAATTGCCGTACAGAGCCAGAATTCCGTATTCTCGAAGTAATACTTCAGCCCCGCTACCGCGCAGATCGCCGCAAGTACGCCGAGGCCCCACCACAGGAGCTTTCCTCTGAGCCGTTCCTCCGCGCTGAGATAGAACATCACCGTACCGAAGAGGATCGCCGCAGCGGGCAGGCCGCTGGCCGCCAGGTTGAGCAGACGGATTTCAAGGCCGAGCAGGTCCAGCAGCAGCAGAACCGCAAGGCCGATGCCGGCGTGATTCAGCAGGGAGCAGACCAGATACCAGCGTTCATCCCGTTTCGCCGGAAGGAAATAGAGGATCACGGAGGCAATCAGCAGAACGGCCAGAATCGCGACGGAAATTTCCAGTCTGCCTCCGCCCAATTGTAAAGAACCGAGAAAACAACTCAGAAGCAGGCAGAGGATCGAGCCGAGCCCGGTCCACATCGCCAGCGTGGCGCCCGCGTTCTGTTCCGCGACGATCCGCTCGTGCCCCTGTAAATTGGGTGTATTCGGTTCTGTTGCGGCTCTGTACATCCGATCATCTCCTTTCCCGTTTCATCGGGATTTATTCGTCCGCTTTGGTCTCGATGCCGTAGTCGAAGCTGGGCATCATTTTCAGCTTGAAGAGGTTGCGGCGGTGAAGCCGGTCGATGCGCTCCTTGGTCTCGGGATCGTCGATCTCACCGGTGCGGATGTAGCGGTCCAGGACCGCGTAGGTGAAGCCCAGGTTGTCCTCGTCGGTCTTGCCGCAGAGGCCGTCGATGGGGACCTTGTCCACCAGCACGTCGGGCAGGCCCAAATAGCGGCCCACCTGCTTGACCTCGTCCACGGTCAGGTGGGACAGGGGGCTGAAGTCGCCGGCGGCGTCGCCGTAGCGGGTGGAGTAGCCCACCCAGTCCTCGGAGAGGTTGCAGGTATTGACGACCCGGCCGTTGCGGCTCTGGCTGACGGCGTAGACCGTGGCCATGCGAATCCGCGGGGGCAGGTTGACGATGCTCTGATTGGAGAGCTCGAAGCCCTCCGGCATGGCGTTCTTGACGCCCTCCACGGCGTCGTGGATGTTGACCACGTAGTTTTCGATGCCCAGGTGCTCGCAGAGCAGATGGGCCATGTCGATGTCGTGCTGCTCGCCGTTGGGCATGAGCACGCCGATGACCCGGTCCTTACCCAGAGCCTCCACGCAGACGGCGGCGGCCACGGAGCTGTCCTTGCCGCCGGAGATGCCCAGGACGGCGTTGCAGCCGGGGCCGTTTTCCTCAAAGAAGTCGCGGATCCACTGGACGCAGGCTTCGGTTACGGTTTTTACGTCAAACATATCATACCTCCTATGTCATTTTGAGGACCGCGGGCTTGATAGCGGCGGCCTCGGGACTGCCCAGGGCGCCGTCGATGAAGTCGGTCTGCATATCGACCACGATTAAAAAGTGTTTCATTTGGTTTCTCCCAGGATGTCAAGATAGTTGTCCACGAGTTTCACAAAGGAAGGGAGCAGCTCCAGCGCAAGGTCACCCTCTCTGGCTTCCGTCTCCACATATCCCGAATCTCCGCTGTCTCTGGGCCAGATCATCCAACGCTCCAGAAGCAGCCGGGGAATTTTTCCGGAAAGCTCCGGTTCGATCCTCTCGACGCTTTTTTCCCATGCCTCTGTCAAAGGCCCGTAGTCCCCGTCAGCCAGAACGCGCCACTCCCCGTGCTCATCTGAGTAATAAATCGCCTGAAAGTCCTCTATGTAGAGCTCGAACACATAGGCCACGTTTTCCAGGAGCAAATATTCCACGCCGTTTGCCGCCTGTCGAACAAGCAGAGGATCGTATCCGGCTTCAACAGCGTCGTTATAGAAGCGATAGGCAGGTTGCTGCAGGAGTCTGGGGTGAAAGCGCAGACCGAATTTATGAAAATACGGGCTTTCCAGATATTTCTGCTTATCCTTGTAGTTTTGAACCAGCGCATAGGGAAGGAAGAAGACCGCCGCAAGGAGAAGCAGGGGCGAGAGCAGGACCATTGCGAGGAGGATAAGGGCGTTTACGTGTTTTTTGAGCTTCTTCATTCGCTTACATCATATTGGATCTCTTCAAATCTTATGGACTTGCAGAGAAGCGGGTCTCGAGAACAGAGGGTGAGTTCGTATTTTTCGCGGGAAAAATGCCGGAAAAATGTATCGTATTGTTTCCAGGTCCCTTTGTCCGGAAGAAAGCAGGTGGATTTCAGGTCGTACAGGATGCCGACGCCCTGGGCCTTGCCCCAGGCCTCCTTGCAGGTCCAGACGGCGGTGAAGCGGCGGTCCTGTTCGGCGCTACCACGGCACAGCCAACCAACGTGTTGCGGAAGAACATGCCTAGGAATATGG
>CAMVKI010000183.1 GCA_947168005.1 uncultured Clostridia bacterium | reverse complement strand
TTTTGTTTGACATGGTGTTTGTTCATGTTTTTCGTTGTTTAATTTTCAAGGTACATCGGCCTTGCAGCCTATATAAAATCTCTGGGTTTCATCGGTTTCCCTCAACCGCAGTGACTTTTATAATATAGCGCGTTGTCTTCCATTTGTCAAGAACTTTTTTCGTTTTTTACGAATTTTTTTCTTGGCTCAGGTCGGAACCGAAGTCCCTCCCGCAGCGCGCTCGCATATAATAGCACCGAGTTCCCCATTTGTCAACACTTTTTTTGCGTTTTTTCAAACTTTTTTTCAGACTTTTTTGGGCCTCTATATATGGCAAAAAAACGCAAAAATACCACTATATATAGAGTACACAGCGCAAAGCCGCTCATCAGCATAGCCCCGTTGACCAGCGCCTCGAAGCGCCGGATCACCCCCAGCACCGAAACGCCTCTTGCCAGGGTCCGAAAGGCCTCCGGGTCCCTTGCCAGGGCCGGGGAGAGAATCCCGCCGGTCACGGCGGAGGCAAGCACCGCCAGCCCCGCCGCGGCCCACCAGGGCCAGCGCGGCAGCCGCGCGCCGGGCTCCAGCGCTCCCCGCAGACCCAGCGCCGCGCCGGGCAGCAGCAGGGCCCCCCAGACCTTCAGCGCGTCGAGCGGCCCCCCTGTCGGCGCCAGCCATTCCGCCCTGATCTCGGACAGGCTGAAGACCAGCACCGTCCCATAGAGCCCGCCGGTGATCCAGAGCAGGATTCCCGCGCAGCGCCCCGCGGCGGCCGCCCCCTTCCGGGCCGCCGCCGCCGAAAGAATCAGCACCAGCCCCGCCGCCAGCCGGCTCCCCGCCGTCTCCGGAAAGGCGTAGGCGCTCTCCCAGGCCGCCGCCAGGGCCCCCGCACCCAGCAGAACCCCCCACAAAGCCTTCCCCCTCGGGGGAAGGCGGCGCGCAGCGCCGGAGGGGCTCGCCTTCCCCCTCGGGGGAAGGTGGCGCGCAGCGCCGGATGAGGGGCTCCCCGTCCTCCGCCGTTCCGCCAGCGCCGTCAGGACCGAGAGCGTCCCCGCCGCTGCCAGGCCCCCCGCCAGGGCCCAGACCCAGCTCACCCGGCAGCAGAGCCGGAAGATCGGCAGCCCCGCCGCCGTCAGGGCCAGGGCCCCGAGCTGACGGGAGGAGATCCCGCTCCGGTTATTCATCCACCCGATACCCGCCGTCCGCCGCCGTGATCCGGGGCGGCCTCGGCTCCTCCCCGGCGGCGATCGCCGCCCGGGCGTCCAGAACCGTATAGTTCGACGGGTGGGAGGCCAGATAGGCCCCCAGGGCCTCCGGGTCCGGCACGGCGATGGGCGTCCGGTAGAGCCCGGCGGCGGGCCGGAAGCGCTCCTCCGCCGCCGCGGCCTCCAGGGCGTCCTCCGCTGGCTCGGTCACGATGATCTGCTCCGCCGTGGGCAGGAAAACCTCCCCGCTGAGCTCCTCCTTCAGCCGCTCCAGGGCCTCGGAGAGGCTGCGGCCCACGGCCCGGACCCCGGCCCCCACGTCCACCGTGTATTCGTCCCCGGACTTCATCACCACCACGGTCTTCACCGGCAGGAGCTTTGCCGCGTCCGTCGCCCGGAAGGGCAGCAGGCCCAGCGCCCAGAAGGCGGCGGCCGCAAAGAGGAGCAAAAAGAGCTTTTTCACGGGATTTTCCCCCTTTTTTCAGAAATTCCGGCTACAGTATGCGCAAAACGGAAGAAAATTATGCGCTTCCTTCCTATTATAATAAATCATCAATATATCATCCGCCGTTTCCCCGGCTGCCCCATTATCTTCGGTTTATAACAGCTCCATCCACTATATATAGTATGCGTTTTTAGAAATTACATTTTGTTACCAGCTGATTTTTCTCGGATTTTCCGGGAAAAAGTCGGTTTTTCCAGAAAAAACAAGGGTTTTTTCGGATTTACATAAAAAATAATGCTTGCATATTGCCGTAATATGTGGTAAAATGGTTACGAAATGATACCAAATCGCTTTTTCGCGGCCAAGCCGCCGTACGCAATTCCGGAAAGTGAGGTACCTATGAAGCAACGAATCATCGCCCTTCTGCTGACGCTCTGTCTCTGCCTGAGCCTGATCCCCGCGGTCTCCGCGGCGGGTCCGAGTCTGGAGGACAACGTAGACGTGGATCTGCTCGTCTCCCACGCAATCCAGATGTACTTAGATCTGGAGGGTCAGTACAGCTCCGTAACGCCCAAGGATTCCAACGCCTGCAGCATCGGCTTCATGCAGTGGCACGGCGAGGGCGCCAGAGACCTGTTGAAGATGATCTCCGCCTCCGATCCCATCTACGCGGAGGAAGTCCTCGGGACGGAATTCTTTGAGGAGATCAACATCGGCGCCAACAGCTGGAAGAACCGCATCCTGAACAGCACCGAGGCATCCCTTGTCAGCACCCTGATTGATTCCCCCGTAGGCCGGCAGTGCCAGGACCTGCTGGCCCGGGAAACCATCGTCAGCGAGGTAAAGACCGGCTGGAAGCGGGGCGTCCGCACAGAACCCGGCCTGCTCTACTACAGCTCCATCGAAAACCAGTTCGGCATCGGCGGCGCCAACAACTGCATGCGCTACCTGCGGGAGACCATCGGCTTCAGCGCCGAGGACACCTTCGACTCCCTGCTGATTTTCCACAACGCCTGGCTCCAGGCGGACGCCACGGGCAACTACCCCAATTCCATCACCAAATACAAAAAGGCCCGGATCAAGGTCTTCAACTTCATCGTCAACACCCTGGGCCTCAACCCCGGCACGACGCCCTTCATCGACCTGCCCGCCGAGGGCCACTGGGCCCACGACGCCATCGAGTGGGCCTACACCCACAATCCGCAGATCACCGCGGGCACCAACTTCACCACCTTCTCCCCCGACGCCGCCCTGACCCGCGGCGAGGCCGTGACCTTCCTCTGGGCCGCCGCCGGCAAGCCCAATCCCAGCTCCTCCCACAACCCCTTCGGAGACGTAAAATCCGACCGCTTCTACTACAGCGCCGTGCTTTGGGCCGTAGAGAAGGGCTTTATCGCCGGCAGAACCCCCACGGATTTCTGCCCCGCCGAATCCGTCACCCGGGGCGAGATGATCACCCTGCTCTGGGCCTACGCCGGGAAGCCCACGGTCTCGAACGTCACCAACCCCTACAGCGACGTCTCCTCCGAACGCTTCTACTACACGCCCATTCTCTGGGCCGTCAGCCGGGGCCTCTTCGTCGGCAACGAAGGCGGCGGCAGCTCCGACCTGCTCTACCCCAAAATCCCCTGCAGCCGCGCCTACGTAGTGACCTACATGTACAGGCTGCTCCGTTAAACAATCGAAGCAGAAAATAATCGAAGCAAAAAATCCCGCTGACCTCTGGAAGGCCAGCGGGATTTTTTGCTTCGATTATTCCAATTCAAACGCGCCGGTGTACAGCTTGTAATAGGTCCCCTTCTGCGCGATCAGATCCTGATGGGAGCCCCGCTCGATGATCCTGCCGTGATCCAGCACCATAATGGCGTCGGCGTTGCGGACGGTGCTCAGCCGGTGGGCGATGACGAAGACCGTCCGGCCGTGCATCAGGGCGTCCATGCCCTGCTGGACCAGGGCCTCGGTCCGGGTGTCGATGGAGGAGGTGGCCTCGTCCAGGATCATGACCGGCGGGTCCGCCACGGCGGCCCGGGCGATGGAGATCAGCTGCCGCTGGCCCTGGGAGAGGTTGGCGCCGTTGCCGGTGAGCATGGTCTCGTAGCCCTGGGGCAGGCGGGTGATAAAGTCGTGGGCGTTGGCCAGCTTGGCGGCCCGGATGCACTCCTCGTCGGTGGCGTCCAGCTTGCCGTAGCGGATGTTGTCCATGACGGTGCCGGTAAAGAGGTTCACGTCCTGGAGCACCACGCCCAGGGAGCGCCGCAGGTCCGGCTTCTTGATCTTGGTGATGTTGATGCCGTCGTAGCGGATCTTGCCGTCCTCGATGTCATAGAAGCGGTTGATCAGGTTCGTGATGGTGGTCTTGCCCGCGCCGGTGGCGCCCACGAAGGCGATCTTCTGGCCGGGCTCGGCCCAGAGGGTGATGTCCTCCAGGACCTTCTTGCCCTCCACGTAGGAGAAGTCCACGTCGAACATCCGCACGTCGCCCCGGAGCCGCTCGTAGGTCACGGTGCCCTCGGCCTTGTGGGGATGCTTCCAGGCCCAGACGCCGGTCCGGTGGTCGGCCTCGCGCAGGCTTCCGTCGGGCAGCTCCTCGGCGTTGACCAGGGTGACGTAGCCGTGGTCCTCCTCGGCGGGCTCATCCATGAGCCGGAAGATCCGGTCCGCGCCGGCCAGGGCCATGACGATGGAGTTGAACTGCTGGGCGATGCCGTTGACCTGGCCCGTGAACTGCTTGGCGATGTTCAGGAAGGAGATCACCACGGCCAGCTCCAGCACGGAGCCGAAGCTCCCGTTGAAGAGCCCGCTCAGGGAGGCGTTCGGCGTTTTGAGGGTGATGAAGGCGGAGCCGGCAATGGCGATCAGCACATAGAGCATATTGCCGATGTTGCCCATGACCGGGCCCAGGATGTTGGAGAAGCGGGTGGCCTTGGTGGCAGCCTCGCAGAGCTCGCCGTTCACCGCGTCGAAGTCCCGCTGGCTGGCCTCCTCGTGGCAGAAGACCTTGACGACCTTCTGGCCGTTCATGAGCTCCTCCACGAAGCCCTCCAGCTTGCCGATGGCCTTCTGCTGGAGGATGAAGTTGGAGGCGGATTTGCCGCCGATGTGCTTGACCGCGAAGGTCATGGCGAAGACGCCGACGAGGACCACCAGCATCAGGTTCATGGAGTACCAGAGCATGATGCCCAGCATGCCCACCAGCATGACGCCGGACTGCAAAATCCGGGGGATGCTCTGGCTGACGAGCTGGCGCAGGGTGTCGATGTCGTTGGTGTAGTGGGACATGATGTCGCCGTGGC
>CAMVKI010000182.1 GCA_947168005.1 uncultured Clostridia bacterium | reverse complement strand
CCGCCGTTCTCGAAACCGTGGCCGAGACCCTCGCCGCCGGCGAGAAGGTCCAGCTCGTGGGCTTTGGCACCTTTGAGGCCAGAGAGCGCGAGGCCCGCACCGCCAAGAACCCCCGCACCGGCGAGACCGTCGAGGTCGCTGCCAGCCGCGTTCCCGCCTTCAAGGCCGGTCAGGCTCTGAAGAACAAGGTCGCCAAGTAAATAAGGATCAGCCGCAGCCGGGAGGCTGCGGCTTTTTCATTTTGTCGATTTGCACAAGTCTGAAAAGAGATTTTCTCTGCACCTTTTACGCGGAACCGAGGTGAAAATGCTTGTTCCGCGCCGCTTTTTGTGGTACAATGAAGCTGCTGAAAAACCCGTTTCGGGTTTGAGGAAAATCTTTTACAAAGGAGAACGCAGTATGAAGAAAACTCTCACCAAGCGCATTCTGGCTCTTCTTCTGACGCTGGCCATGGTCCTGTCCCTGATCCCCATGACCTTCGCCGAGGAGCCGGCTGCCGACGAGTACGTCCTTGCCACCGAGCTTCAGACCGGCGCTAAGGTCGTGATCGTCAACGCGGCCGCCGGAAAGGCAATTTCCAACGCCGACAGCACGGCTGCCAGCAACCCCGAGCGCTATCGCCTGGGCGTGGACGTAGCTCCCGCTGACGGCAAGCTGAGCGCCCCGGAGGCCCAGATTGTCTGGACCGTGGAGGTCGATGCCGACGGGATCGCCTTCAAGGACGCCGAGGGCAGGTATCTGTCCGTTCCCTCGGGCTACAACAACCTGGTTCTGGACAGCGACTGCAAGTACTGGACCGTCTCTGAGGCCGCCACCGCGGACAGCGTGTACCTCGTGTCCACCACCTCCGCCGGCAGCCAGGGCGACCTGCGGGGCATCGAGTACTACGGCGAAAAGTTCACCACCTACTATGCCTCCGAGTCCAACATTGCCGCCAACGAGGCCGCCTTCGCGCTGCAGCTCTACGTCCAGGCGGAGCCCATCCTGCCTCCCGCCGACGATCTGAGCGGCAAGACCGTGATTCTCCATACCAACGACACCCACGGCGCTCTGATGGGCTTTGCCCAGGTCGCCGCGGTGAAGGCGGAGTTCGAGGCGAAGGGCGCCAACGTGATCCTGGTGGACGCCGGCGACTTCAGCCAGGGCAACACCTACGTCTCCACCAGCAAGGGCGCTTCGGCCGTCCAGCTCATGAACGCCGCGGGCTATGACGTCGTCACCCTGGGCAACCATGAGTTCGACTTTGGCTTCGACCAGCTCATGCGGAACTTTGAGACTGCGGAATTCATGCCGATCTGTGCCGACGTCTACAACAAGGAGACCGGCGATCCCATCCTGCCCACCTACTTCATCAAAGAAGTGGACGGCGTCAAGATCGGATTCTTCGGCATGGAGACCCCCGAGACCCAGACCAAGGTCAATCCCGGCCTCATTAAGGAAATCGAGTTCGGCACCAATGAGAACGGCAAGTTCCTCTCCGGCGCCCAGCACGCCATCGCGGCCCTGAAGACCGAGGGCGCCGACCTCATCATCGGCCTGGTCCACCTGGGCGTGGACGCCGAGTCCGAGCCCTACCGCTCCGTGGATCTCTACAATGAGATCAAGGACGACGTGGACTTCCTGATCGACGGCCACTCCCACACCGTCATGACCGAGGGCCCCAACGGCGAGCCCATCCAGTCCACCGGCACCAAGGCCAGCGACACGGCCCTGATGAACGTGGGCATGATCCAGATCGACAACGCCACCAAGACCATTGAGAAGCACGAGCTGATCCCCCTGACTGAAGACTCCCCCCGTGATCCGGACGTGGCCGCGCTGGCCCAGGAGATCATGGACGCGGTGAACGCCGAGTACGGCGCGGTCTTCGCCCGCTCCGACGTGGAGCTCAACGGCGACAAGGCTCCCGGCAACCGTACCGAGGAGACCAACCTGGGCGACCTGATCACCGACGCGCTCAAGTGGAGCGTGCTGAAGGATATGGACGCCGCGACCCTGGGTGTGCCCGAGGACAACGTGGTTGCCATCACCAACGGCGGCGGCATCCGGGCCTGGATCCACGCCGGCGACATCACCAAGAATGCGGTCAACACCGTTCTGCCCTTCGGCAACACCGTGGCCGTGGTCTACGTCACCGGCGCGGAGCTGCTGGAAGCCCTCGAAGCCTCCACCTACTGCACGCCTACCGCGATCGGCGGCTTCCCCCAGGTGAGCGGCATCCAGTTCACCATCCATATCAGCGAGGCCTTTGACGAGGGCGATCTCTATCCCGGCTCCACCTATCATCAGCCCAATTCCATCAAGCGTGTGAGCATCGACAACGTCAACGGCAAGCCCTTCGATCCTGCGGCCACCTATGCCGTGGTCACCAACAACTTCTGCGCCGCCGGCGGCGACACCTACTACGCCTTCCACGCCGCCTCCAGCCAGTTCGATACCGGCATCCCCATGGACGAAGCCCTCATGGCCTACATTGTGGAGGAGCTGGACGCGGTGGTCGGACAGGACTACGCCGAGCCCCAGGGCCGGATCCGGATTCAGAATGACTCCCTGGAGGGCAAGACCGTCATCCTCCACACCAACGACACCCACGGCGCTCTGATGGGCTTTGCCCAGGTCGCCGCGGTGAAGGCGGAGTTCGAGGCGAAGGGCGCCAACGTGATCCTGGTGGACGCCGGCGACTTCAGCCAGGGCAACACCTACGTCTCCACCAGCAAGGGCGCTTCGGCCGTCCAGCTCATGAACGCCGCGGGCTATGACGTCGTCACCCTGGGCAACCATGAGTTCGACTTTGGCTTCGACCAGCTCATGGAGAACCTGACGGAAGCGGACTTCACTGCCATCTGCGACGACGTGTTCTACAAGGACACCGACAGCCCCATTCTGCCCACCTCCATTGCCATCGCCGCCAACGGTCTGAAGATCGGCTTCTTCGGCATGGAGACCCCCGAGACCCAGACCAAGGTCAACCCCGGTCTGATCACCAACATCTATTTCGGCACCAACGAGAATGGCAAGTTCCTCGCCTCTGCCCAGGCTGCCATCGCTGAGCTGAAGGACTGCGGCGCGGATCTCATCATCGGCCTGGTCCACCTGGGTGTGGACGCCGAGTCCGAGCCCTACCGCTCCGTGGACCTCTACAACGCCCTCAAGGACGACGTGGACTTCCTGATCGACGGTCACTCCCACACCGTCATGACCGAGGGCCCCAACGGCGAGCCCATCCAGTCCACCGGCACCAAGGCCAGCGACACGGCCCTGATGAACGTGGGCATGATCCAGATCGACAATGCCACCAAGACCATTGAGAAGAACGAGCTGATCCCCCTGGGAGCGGACGCGCCGGTTGATCCGGAGGTGGCCGCGCTGGCTCAGGAGATCATGGACGCGGTGAATGAACAGTACGGCGCGGTCTTTGCCCGCTCCGACGTGGAGCTCAACGGCGACAAGGCCCCCGGCAACCGCAACATGGAGACCAACCTGGGCGACCTGATCACCGACGCGCTCAAGTGGAGCGTGCTGAAGGATATGGACGCCGCGACCCTGGGCGTGCCCGAGGACAACGTGGTTGCCGTCACCAACGGCGGCGGCATCCGGGCCTGGATCCACGAGGGCGATGTGACCATGAAGGACGTGAACACGGTTCTGCCCTTCGGCAACACCGTGGCCGTGGTCTACGTCAGCGGCGCGGAGCTGCAGGAAGCCCTGGAGGCCTCCACCTACTGCACCCCCACCGCCGTGGGCGGCTTCCCCCAGATCAGCGGCATGAACATCCGCATCGACACCGTGAAGCACTACGACAAGGGCGAGCTCTATCCCGGCTCCACCTACTACGGCCCGGCCTCCCTCCGCCGTGTCACCATCAAGGACGTGAACGGCAAGCCCTTCGATCCCGAGGCTGTTTACGCCGTCGTCACCAACAACTTCTGCGCCGCCGGCGGCGACACCTACTACGCCTTCAAGGCCGCCTCCAACCAGTTCGACACCGGCATCCCCATGGACGAGGCCCTCATGGCCTACATCGTGGAGGAGCTGGACGCCGTGATCGGCGAGGAGTACGCAGAGCCCCAGGGCCGCATTGAGGTCTGGAACGGCTTTGACGACGTGCAGAATCCCGACAAGTATTACTACACCCCCGTCTACTGGGCCTACGACCACGAGCCGCAGATCACCTCCGGCATCGGCGACAATCTCTTCGGCAAGAACGAGCCCTGCACCCGTGCCCAGATCGTGACCTTCCTCTGGAAGGCCTTCAACGAGCCCGAGCACAGCATCACCGAGAATCCCTTCACCGACGTCAAGGCCGGCAAGTGGTACTACGACGCCGTTCTGTGGGCCTACGAGAAGGACATCACCCACGGCATCGGCAACGGCCTCTTCGGCGTCAACGAGACCTGCAACCGCGGCGACGCCGTGACCTTCCTCTGGATCGCCGCCGGCAAGCCCGAGCCCAAGACCACCGCCAATCCCTTTACGGACGTGAAGGAGGGCAAGTACTATTACAAGGCGGTCCTGTGGGCCGTGGAGAACGGCATCACCACCGGCACCTCCGAGACCACCTTCTCTCCCAAGCAGAACTGCACCCGCGCCCAGATCGTGACCTTCCTCTACAACGCCCTCGCCAAGGAGCACGGCTTTGAGTTCCTGGTCACCTCCGACCTCCACGGCCAGATCTACGCCACCGACTACACCCTGCCCTATGAGAAGTCCGGCACCTACAGCCGCGGCCTGACCCGCGTTGCCACCTACATCAAGGAGCAGAAGGCCGCCTACGGCGAGAACCTCTACGTGGTGGACATGGGCGACACCTTCCAGGGCGCCCCCCTGACCTACTACTACGCCTTCAACAAGCCCGAGGAGAAGGACCCGGCCATCCTGGCCTTCCGCACCATCGGCTACGATATGTGGGTCGTGGGCAACCACG
>CAMVKI010000181.1 GCA_947168005.1 uncultured Clostridia bacterium | reverse complement strand
CTCCACCCGGACCATGCGGTTCTGGTAGAGGATCTTCGCCGCAGTCTCGAACTTGTAGCCCACGGTGGAGAACTGGTTCAGGGGGCCGCCGATCTGGGCGGCGTCCTTGACGATCATCTCCATGCCCATGCCCTCGGGGTCCACGACGCCGAAGGCGTCCTTGCCGAAGAAGAGGGTGCCGTAGACCGCGCAGGGACCGGAGGCGGAGCCGCCGCCCTCGCCGGGGCAGAGCTTGTCGCCGCTGGCCCAGGTGACGGAGATCGCCTCGTCCAGGTAGAGATACTTGTTGGCCACGTCCACGCCGATCACGGTGGCGGTGCCGACCAGGGCGGAGGCGGAGGCGTCGTAGTAGTGGACCCGGCGGCCCAGCAGGGCCTCGCCGATGGCGTCGGTCAGCAGCTCGGAGACCGTGGCCCGGTTGGGGCTGACGACGCCGAAGCTGACGGAGGAAGAGGAGGCGTTGGTGACGAAGGCCGTCAGGCTCAGGTTCGGGGTGGTCTCGTCAAAGAGGGGACCGCCGTTGAAGATCGGGGCCTCGGTGCTCTCCACGAAGCGGACCCCGTGGAGCTCGCCGATCTCGCCCTCGAAGATCTCCCGGGCGGCGGCGTACTTGTGGGCCTCCATCCAGTCGGGATGGGAGCGCAGGTCGTAGGCTGCGGAGGGGTGGATGACGGCCACGTACTTGTTGCCCTCGAAGAAGGGAGCCTTCTGCTTCTTCAGGAAGGTGTAGGCCTTGTTCACCGTGTCGGGGGTCAGGCGGTTGTTGTCGGCGGAGAGCTCCCGGCGGCTGGTGGGGGTGGAGACCACGGCGCCGCCGGCATCCAGGGTGTCGGCGTAGATGACGGAGGTACCGGTGCAGAGCTCGTTGCGGACCAGGGTGTCGGCGGTCTCGCCGCCGGCGGCGCCCATCTCCTCGGCGGCGCCCAGGAGGACGTTGTCCACGGCGTGGAGGTCCAGGCGGTCGGAGATGGCGGCGTAGTCGCCGTACTGCTGGACGCTGACGGAGATGGCGCTCTGGCCGAACTTCTGGCCCGAGGGGATGACGCCCTCGGTCAGGGGGGTCAGGGACTTGTCGAAGGTGTTCCACTTGCGCCACTGGACGCTGTCGCCGTGGCCGGCGGGGAGGAACTGGGACTTGCCCAGCTGGGTGAAGATCAGCCGGGGCCGGGCGTTTTCCAGCAGCTCCGTGTCGTAGTAGGTCTTCATGGCGGCGCTCATGGCGCCGGTGGCGTTCATCTGGGCGGCGTCAAAGGCGTTGACGTCCCCGGCGGTGGTGTTGACGGTGAGGTTCATGCGGTTTCTCCTTTCTTTATTACCAGATAATCTCCTCTCCCCGCGCTGCGCGTCTGCGCAGCGCGCGGCGTTCGGCGCGGGTGAGCTGGCGCGGGTCGGGCTTCGAGACGGCGGCGGGGGCGCTGCCCAGGCCGTTCTCCTGGGGGCGGGCGGCGTTTTCGGCCAGGCGGGCGGCCCGGCCCGCCAGCTCCTCGTGGTGGACCACCTCGTAGGCGGTTTTGGGGTCCACGCCGCTGTTCAGCAGCCGGGCAAATTTCGGCTCCTCCAGCTCCCGGTCCAGGTCAAAGTCCGGGTAGCGGCCCCGGAGGGCCTCGGCCTGGGTCAGCAGCTCCCGGTAGGCCAGATAGCGGTCCGACTCCCGGGCCTGGGCGCTCAGGGCCTCGCCGAGGGCCTTCAGGTAGTCCTCCCGGTACTTGCCCCGGATCAGCTCCTGAAAGCTCTCGCTCTGCTCGCACCGCTCCTCCGGCAGCCCGGCCTCCTCTGTCTGGCTTCGCTTCAATTCTTCTTCCATGTGGATGCTCCTTTCGTTCAGTGTTGCTGGCTCGCGTAATACCTGCGGATGGTCTCGGCGTAGGCCTTGTCGATGCCCGCGGCCTCCAGCAGGGCGTCGGAGACCCGGAGGCCGTGCTGGAGGGCCAGCATCGCCATCCGGTAGGCGTAGCTCCGCTCCGAGGCCCGCTCCGAATTGGCCTGACCGGCGGCGGAGGCCGCCTGCTGGGCCGCCCACTGCTCGGCCTCCTGGAGCAGTTCCCGGGTCCAGCGCTCGTGGTCGTCGGCGAACTCCGCCTCCCAGCGTTCCCGGTCGTCGGCAAACTTCCGCTCCCAGCGCTCGTTTTCGCTCTCCGCCGCGGCGGCCCGCTCCCGGGCGCTCTGGCGGTCCAGCCAGGCCTGGTAGTCCTTGTCGTAGAGCCCCAGCGCGTCGCCCAGGGCGTCCCGCAGGGCCCCGGTCTCCCGGTCGTAGGCGCTCCGGGCCCGCTCGTAGTAGTCCGGCAGGAGCTCCGCCAGCCGGGCGATCCGCTCGCTGTAGGCCTGCACCCCCTGGGTCTGGGCATAGCTGGAGGCGTAGCCTCCGCTGAGGGCCGCGGCCCGGCCCAGACTGTCCTCCATAGCCCGTCTGCCCAGGCGGGTATACTGGTCCTTCGCCGTCCGGTAGAGGGGGTCCGCGCCGGGATCGTAGGAGAAGGGCTCCCGGTCCATCAGGGCCTCGGCGGTCTCCCGGGCCTTCTGATACCAGGCGTTATCCTCCGCGTTCCATTCCTCTTCGGTCCATTCCTCTTCGGTCCATTCCTCTTGCTTCTTTGCCATTTTTCCTCCTTCCTTTGCTCTTCGCGGGATCAGAACCGCAGCCGTTCCACGCCCACGGGCCGGTGCGTTCTGCAATACTGCCCCGCATAGCTCTGCCAGAGCCGGTTGAACTGGGCGGCCTCGTTGTTGTAGCGGTCCAGCTCCCCGTTCTCCAGGTCGATCCGCATGAGCAGGTAGCGCAGATAGAGCTCGTCGTAGGGAAAGGGGATCAGCAGCTCCGTCGTCCCGATCTCCGTCTCCCCGTCGTAGCCCCGGAACCCCGCCGGAGTATGCGGGCGGTCAATGACCGCCCCTACGGCGGAATCCGCTTCCGAGCCTGTCATTGCGAGCCAGTGCGCACACTGGCGCGGCAATCCGCGTCCCCCGTTGCCTGTTGCCTCGCGTCCCCCGTCTCCTGTTGCCTGCTGCCTGTTGCCTGTTGCCTCGCGTCCCCCGTTGCCTGCTCCCTGCTGCCTGTTGCCTGTTGCCTCGAAAGCCCCCAGCAGCTCGGCGCAGACCTGGCCGTCCAGGGTCGAGAGCCAGCGGAGCTTGACCGCGGGCTCCAGCTCGTTGGGCCGAATCCGGTCCGCCCGGGTGATGGCCTCCAGAATCGTCATGGCTGCGTCCCCCTCGTCTGGTTCTCGAGGGCCTCCACCCGGGCCGTCAGGGCCTCCACCACCAGCTCCAGGTCGCAGATCTGGTTGCCCAGCAGCTCCAGGATGGCGTTGACGCGGCCGTAATTGGCGTTCAGGTTGTTCACCACGCCGGGCATGGCGGCCAGCACCGCGTTGAAGGCCTCGACGGTGCCGGCATAGCCCCCGGCCACGGCGGAGTCGTAGGCCGAGCGGCCCGGACGACCCTGGACGGCGCAGCTCAGCACGTTCAGCGGCTCCTTCAGATAGATCCCTTTCATCCGATGACTCCCTCCTTCAGCGCCGGGCCCACCCGGCCGACCAGTGGCCGGAAGGTGTCGGCGCCCACGTCGTTTTTGAGCCGGAGCTGGAGCTCCGCGTCCCCGGTTCGGAGGGCCAGGGTGTCTGCCTGGGTCATGGTCAGCAGCAGGACGTTCTCGTCCTCCTCGGCCCGGCGCAGGGTCCCGGTCCCGGCGGGAGAGGGGCTGCCGTTCATGGCGTACTCCAGCACGGTCTGCCCGCCCTGGGAGAAGCTCAGGTAGACCGTATCGGAGAAGTCCACCGCCAGGGGCAGGACCAGCTCCAGGGTGGGGGTGCTTCCCCGGAAGAACAGAAATTCCGTTTCCTCCATGGTCCGGTCTCCCTACAGCCCCACGGTCACGGCGGACCGGGCGGCGTTCTCCTGCTGGAGGCGGATGAAGTCCTCCTGCCGCTGCTCCTGGCGGCGGGCCTCGGCCAGGATCTCATAGACCGGCTTGGGCACCCGGACCGTCACGCCCCGGCGGATCGTGTAGCCCTTCCCGTTGAGCCCCACGAAGACGAAGTCCTCCTCCTTCCCCGTCGCCCGGGGAAGGGTGACGGATACGTAGTCGGTTTGTTTGTTCATAACAATCTCCTTTCATATAGTTGAGTGATGATTGCCCTTGCGGGCAAGTTATGATTTTGCTTCGCAAAAGTGATGATTCCGCTGCGCGGAAGTTATGATTGCCCTTCGGGCAAGTTGCGGTATGCCTTCGGCATGAATTTAAATCATTTTTCAAATCGAAGATTTGAAAAATACCGAAACGCGCGAAGCGCTCATAACTTTGCCGTCAGGCAAATCATAACTTCGCCGCAAGGCGAATCATAACTTGCCCGCAGGGCAATCATAACTTTTTTTACCTCGGCTGCGTTGCCGCTGCCGCCCTTGCCCTGGCCCGCTCGGCGATGGCGTTCTTCCGCAGCTCGCCGCCCAGGGCGTCGTAGCTGTGTCCCTTCAGCCGGGGCGCCTGCTTCCGTCCCTGCCGTCTCCCGTCCCCGCTCCGTAGGGAGGCATCCCCTGATGCCTCCGCCGCCGGGACGGCGGCGTCGCTGCCCCGGGCAGCGACAGGCGCTGCCGGCCCCGCCGCCCGCAGGGCGTTCTCCGCCAGACGCCGCCGCAGGGCGTCCCGGCCCTTGAAATCCATCATCTCCAGGGCCGCCAGGGCCTGCTCCGCCAGCTCGGGCCGGAAGAAGCCCAGCTGGAAAAACTGCATGGCCAGCTCGTTGTAGCTGAGCTTGTTGTAGGTGCTCTGCTTCTGGGCCGTGACCTCGATGTCCAGCTCCGTGGGCTCGCCGCTGAGCATGGAGTTGTCGAAGCGCAGGTACTCCGGCTCCCCCAGGGCCCCGGTGATCCGCAGCTTCCGGGGGGTATCGTAAAACTGGCGGATCAGGGCGATGACGCAGCCCACCACCTGGCGGAAGCAGCGGTAGGAGTTCTGGATCTGGTCCC
>CAMVKI010000180.1 GCA_947168005.1 uncultured Clostridia bacterium | reverse complement strand
CCCCAGACCTTTGACGACGTGGTGGGGCAGGGGAGCGTGACCCAGATCCTCCGGACCCAGGTGGTCACGGGGAAGCTCAGCCACGCCTATCTGTTCACCGGCTCCCGGGGCACGGGCAAGACTACCTGCTCCAAGATCCTGGCCAAGGCCGTCAACTGCGAGCATCCCGTGGACGGCAACCCCTGCAACTGCTGCGCCGCCTGCCGGAGCATCGACAGCGGCGCCTGCATGGACGTACTGGAGATCGACGCGGCCTCCAACAACGGCGTGGACAACGTCCGCTCCCTGCGGGAGGACGCGATCTACGCCCCGGCGGAGGTCAAAAAGCGGGTCTATATCATCGACGAGGTCCACATGCTCTCCATGTCGGCCTTCAACGCCCTGCTGAAGATCATCGAGGAGCCCCCGGCCCACCTGATGTTCATCCTTGCCACCACGGAGCTGCACAAGGTCCCGGCCACCATCCTCTCCCGCTGCCAGCGCTTCGCCTTCCGGCGGATCGACCCGGCGGACGTGGCGGCCCGGATCCACTACGTGGCCTACGAGGAGGGCATCGACATCGCCCCCGAGGCGGCCAATCTCCTGGGACGGCTGGCCGACGGCGCTCTGCGCGACGGCCTCTCCCTGCTGGACCAGTGCGCCGCCGCGGCGGCGGGCCGGATCACCCCGGAGACGGTCTACGCCACCCTGGGCATCGCCGGGGCCAGGACGGCGGGGGAAATCCTGAGCGCCGTGGCGGACCGGGACTCCAACCGGGTCCTGACCCTCTTCACGAAGCAATACGCCGAGGGCAAGGACCTGGGTGCTCTGACCGACGAGCTGGTCAGCCTCTGCCGGGACCTGCTCCTGCTGAAGACGGCCCCGAAGACCGGGGCGGCCATGCTCACCGGCGTCTGCACCGACGCGGAGCTGAAGGCCCTGCTGGGACGCTTCACGGCCCCGGAGCTCCTGCGCCACACCCGGCTGCTCCAGGACACGGCCTCGGGCTTCAACAAGAGCGCCAACCGGCGCATCGACGTGGAGCTCTGCCTGCTGCGCATGTGCGATCCGGGTCTGGACCTGGACGCCCAGGCCGTCAACGCGAGGCTGTCCCGATTGGAGACCGCCATAGAGTCCGGCGTTCGCGTCCAGCCTCAGACCGCGCCGGCCCCCGAAGCGGAGGAGGCCCCGCCTCCGTCGGACCTGGACGCGCCGCCCGAGCCCGAGGAAAGGGCTCCCGCGCCGCCCGAGGCGGGGACGACGGAGCTTCCGGTCACCTTCTGGGCTGATCTGGCGGACGCGGTGCGGAAATGGCGGCCCTCCCTGGGGGGCTATATCAACACCAACGAGTCCCGGCTGGTGACGCCGAAGCTCAGCGGCGAGGTGCTGGAGCTCAGCACGGCCACGGACATGGTCCGCAGCATCCTGGATACCGAGGAGATCCGGGACTTCATGGCCCGGAAGGCCTCCGCCCTGCTGCACCGGCCCCTCCGGGTCCGCTTCACGGTCCGCAGCGGCCGGGGCGGGGAGGACCCGATGAACAGGCTTGTCGATCTCGCGCGGGAGCATCCCGACGTGTTTCATATTCAATAACCATACCGCAGCGGCGCAGAGCTTGCGCCGGCTGCCAACACAACAGGAGGAAACGAAAATGGCAAAAGGCGGTTATCGCGGCGGCCCCATGGGCGGCGGCATCAACGCGAACATGATCAAGCAGGCCCAGAAGATGCAGCAGGACATGCTGAAGATGCAGGAGGAGATGGAGACCAAGGAGTATGAGGCCACCGTAGGCGGCGGCATGGTCAAGGCCGTGGTCAACGGCAAGCACACCGTGCTCTCCGTGGAGATCAAGCCCGAGGCCGTGGACCCCGACGACGTGGAGATGCTCCAGGATATGGTCGTGGCCGCAGTCAACGAGGCCATGCGCAAGGCCGAATCCGAGGCCAACGCCAGCATGAGCAAGCTCACCGGCTCCCTGAACCTCGGCAGCCTGGGCGGTCTGTTCTGATGCAGCGATATTTTCCGGCCCCCGTGGAACGGCTGACGGAGGCCTTCGCCCGACTCCCCGGCGTGGGGGGCAAGACGGCCCAGCGCCTGGCCTTCCACGTGCTCAGTCTGCCCGACGGGGAGGCCGAGGACTTTGCCCAGGCCATCCTGGAGGCCAAGCACTCGGTCCACACCTGCCCCGTCTGCCAGAACCTGACCGACGGGGAGCTCTGCGCCATCTGCAGCGACGAGCGCCGGGACCGGGGCCTGATCTGCGTGGTGGCCGAGCCCCGGGACGTGATCGCCTTGGAGCGGGCCCGGGAGTACGAGGGAGTCTACCACGTGCTCCACGGCGTGATCTCCCCCCTGAATCACGTGGGCCCGGACGACATCCGCATCCGGGAGCTGCTGAACCGGGTGGCCCAGGGCGGCGTCCGGGAGGTCATCATGGCGACCAACCCCGACACGGAGGGGGAGGCCACGGCCATGTACCTCTCCCGGCTGCTCCGCCCCCTGGAGGTCAAGGTCACGCGGCTGGCCTACGGCGTCCCCGTGGGCAGCCAGCTCGAATACGCCGACGAGGTGACCCTCCTCCGCGCGCTGGAGGGCCGAAGAGAAATGTAGCGCACAAAGCCTTCTCCCTGCGGGAAGGCTTTATTATCTCCCGGAGAAGGAACAGCTGCGAAGCGAGATACCAGGAGAGGAGGCGGAGCGGATGGAATGGGATTTCAGGTACTTGCAGGGCAAATACGGAGACGCGGGGGCCAGGGAGAAGTTTGAGGAGATCTGCCACGCGCTTTTGATGAAGGAATATCCCGGCCGGCCCGTTCACAAGATACGTGCGGAGGGCGGCGACGGGGGGCTCGACATTCTGATCGGCGATCTCTATGAGCCGGTTCACGTGTTTCAGTGCAAGTTTTTCCTCGGAAAAATCGAAAAATCCCAAAAGGATCAAATCCGGAAATCCTTCCAGAGTGCCCGAAGCAATCCCTGTATTCACAGGGGCATGAGGGAATGGACGCTGATGCTTCCCGTAAACTTATCAAAAGAGGAACGGGATTGGTGGGACGGGTGGAAGGCCGGCAGGAAAGAGGAGCTGCCCGACTTATCCATCGACTATCTCGGAGAAGACGATCTGCTCGCCAGGCTCCGAGAACACGGGCTGTATGAGCTCTACTTCGGCGATCCCGCCATCCAGAAGCTGAGCGAGGCGGTCGGGGAGATTGGAAGAAATCTTTCCGAGCTCGGTATGCAGCGGCTCAGCAACTCCGGGCTCCGATTCATCACCGCTGAAACCGTGTCGGAAGAGGGCGGGAAGTGCACGCAGAGAGATATTCGGGACTACTATCGGGTCAACAACGGCTTTACGACCATGTTCCGGGTTATCGGCGCGGGGTGGGACGTTCCCCACCGGGAGGCGGAGGAAGCGCTGTCGCGGCTGCTGGAAGCGCCGGAGCCGATTCTCATCGCCGGCAACGGCGGCTGGGGCAAGAGCAGTCTTATGCTCCGCACGGCCATCCAATGGGCCCGGAACGGCGGGATGGCGGTGTGGCTGGGGCTCTCGGCCAGCGTTGTTCTGAACGACGCCGAGGCGGAGGCCCTGATCCGTGCCCTGCGCGCCAAGACCCCGGAGGGCGTGCCCCTGCTGCTGTGCATCGACAATCCCTATGAGGGGCGGCGTTCCTTCCAGGCCCTGCAGCGGGCCTGGCCGACGGAGGCGCCCATCCGCCTCCTGACGGCGGAGCGCAGCAACCGGCTCTCGGTTCTCTCGGACCAGGCCGAGGACTTCATGCAGGGCTGGTTCGACGGCGCCCGAGTTCTGGAGCTGGGCGGCAAGGCAAAGAGCGGCGAGCAGTTCCGGGAGCTTGGCTACGGCTGGCAGGCCGTGGCGGAGGCGCCGGAGCGGCAGCGCCGGATCCTGGAAACGGCCCTCCCGGCTTTTCTGGAGCCGGAGTGCCTCGAAGAAGATACGCTTGCGGCACTGGTCGGCGGGGTGCTTGGAAGGTACGGACGCGGGGGCGTCAGCCTGGCCGAGCTGATCTATCGTGGGCTGTTTGAGCTGATGAAATCCGAGCTTGTCCCCGAAAAGAAACGGGTGTCCATCGCGTCCTACGTGGTGCTGGACTGGGAGGAGTGGGACCGGTTCCTGGCTGGCAGCCTTGGCACCGCGGTTCAGGATTCCTACGAGCTGATTGCGGCCTATATGCTCTTCGACACGCCGCTCACGCTGTCGCTGTTCTGCCGCGTGTACCCGCAAATCGACCGGGCCGCTCTGGAACGGGCCCTGGAGCGGCGGGGCATGGAGGAGCAGACGGAGCCTGTGGCCTACGATCCGCAGGCCGGAACCCTGAGGCCCAAGCACGACGTCATCGCGGAGCTCTATTTCCTGTTCCACCCAAAGCCTTCTGTCAATCGGCTCATGGAGCGGGTGCTGGGCCTTCTGAACGATGAGGAAACGGACGTCTTGCTGGACCAGATCGTGGACAAGCGGGAATTCCTGCGGGGCAGCGCCTACGCCATCGGAATCGACTACCGGGCCTATCTGGAGCAGATTCGGCGGCGGGCGGAGGCGGGAGAGATCGCCCTCACCCTCGGAGGGCGCGCCAATCTCTGTCTGGGGCGGCTCTGGCTGGACCGGAACGCCTGGAAGAAACGGGCGCCTGCGGAAGAGGAACCGGAAGGTCTGCGCCAATGGCTCAGAGAGAACGCTCCCGCACCGATGGCCGATTTGACAGACCGTAACTTCCACGGCATGTTAAAACTCTATACGGAGTGGGCAATCTGGGAGCGGGAATCCGGCAGCCTTGAGGCGGCGGTACAAAAGTTTCTGGAAGTCTTGATTATTCATCCCAGAAATGCAGCGATCCGGACGGAGCTGTACCGCCTGTTGGGCCAGAATTCTGCTGATCAAAAAGAAGCAGAGCGAGTGTTCCGAAAAACCTTGACAATTTACCCGGAAAACGCAACAATCTATATGGAGCTGGGCCGCCTGCTGGCCCAGGATTCGACGCGATTGAAAGAAGCGGAGGAGGTCTTCCGGGAGGCCCT
>CAMVKI010000179.1 GCA_947168005.1 uncultured Clostridia bacterium | reverse complement strand
CCCGGGTGGTGCCCAGCCGGGAGCCGGGGGCGCAGGGGTCGTAGATGGCGTGGCCCTCCTGGGTGGAGCACTCGGGGTTGATCCGCAGGCCCAGGCTTTTGCCCGCGGCCTTCGCCTTCGGGCCGAACCTGGCAAGCTGGGCCGGGGAGTTGAAGACGATGTGGCCCGCGTAGTGCAGCAGCTCGTCGAAGTCCTGCTCCCGGTAGGCCCCGCAGAAGACGTGGACCTCCTTCTCGGGGAGCTGCTCCCAGCCCAGCCGCGCCTCAAAGAGACCGCTGGCCTCGGTGCCCGCCAGATAGGGGGCCAGCACCGGGTAGCAGTCGTAGTTGGAGAAGGCCTTCTGGGCCAGGAGGACCCGGCAGCCCGTCCGGGCCGCCACCCCGGCCAGGATCTCGCCGTTTCTGCGCAGGGCGGCCTCGTCCAGAATATAGCAGGGCGTGGCAAGGCCCCCGAAGACTTCTTCGGGGGTCTTGCCGCCCAGGGCGGCAAAGGGGGCGCTGCGCTCCGTCACGGGACCAGCACCGGATCGGCGCAGATCGAGCGGGGCAGGCCGTGCTGATCCAGGGCGTCGAGGAAGGGATCGGGGTCGAACTCCTCCACGGTGTGGACGCCGGGCTGGATCCACTTGCCGGTGAGCATCATCAGGGCGCCGCACATGGCCGGGACGCCGGTGGTGTAGGAGATGGCCTGGGAGGCGACCTCCCTGTAGCACTCCTGGTGGTCGCAGACGTTGTAGATATACCAGGACTTCTCCTTGCCGTCCTTGCGGCCGGTGAAGATGCAGCCGATGTTGGTCTTGCCGTGGGTCCGGGGGCCGAGGCTGGCGGGATCGGGCAGCAGGGCCTTCAGGAACTTGATGGGGACGATCTCATGGCCCTCGAAGTTGATGGGGGTGGTGGAGAGCATGCCCACGTTCTCCAGGCACTTCATGTGGGTCAGATAGCTCTGGCCGAAGGTCATGAAGAAGCGGATCCGCTTGACCTCGGGGATGTTCTCGGCCAGGGACTCGATCTCCTCGTGGTGGAGCAGGTACATGTCCTTGCCGCCCACCTGGTCGAAGTCGTACTCCCGCTTGATGCTCATGGCGGGGATCTCCACCCAGTGGCCGTCCTCCCAGTAGGAGCCGGGGGCGCTGACCTCCCGGAGATTGACCTCGGGGTTGAAGTTGGTGGCGAAGGCGTAGCCGTGGTCGCCGCCGTTGCAGTCGAGGATGTCGATGGTGTCGATCTCGTCGAATTCGTGCTTCTTGGCGTAGGCGCAGTAGGCCTGGGTCACGCCGGGGTCGAAGCCGCAGCCCAGCAGGGCGGTCAGGCCGGCCTTCTCAAACTTCTCGCGGTAGGCCCACTGCCAGCTATAGTCAAAGTAGGCGGAGAAGCCCTTCTCCTTGCAGCGCTTGTCATAGACCTTGCGCCATTCGGGATCGTCGGTGTCCTCGGGCTCGTAGTTGGCGGTGTCCATGTAGTTGACGCCGCACCGGAGGCAGGCCTCCATGATGCTCAGATCCTGGTAGGGCAGGGCGATGTTCATGACCAGGTCGGGCTTGTAGCTGTTGATCAGGGCACAGAGCTCCTCCACGCTGTCGGCGTTGACCCGGGCGGTGGTGATCTTGGTGGTCGTCTTGTCCTTCAGCTCCGCCGCCAGGGCGTCGCACTTGGACTTGGTCCGGCTGGCGATGCACAGCTCGGTGAAGACCTCCGGCACCATGCAGCACTTGCGAATGGCCACGTTGGCAACGCCGCCGCAGCCGATGACGAGAACTCTACTCATATTTGTTACCTCCTGCGTAATAAATTAAGAATTAAGATTTAAGAATTAAGAATTGAAACTTTTGGAGTCTTTCAGATTGCAATCTGAAAAACAGAAATTGAACACAAACTGTCGGCAGACTTCTGTTGTAGTGGCCGCGGACCCCCGCGGCCATAGCACGCAGTGTCTTTGCGTGTTATTCCGTTGGCGGCTCACGAAAACCGAGCTCCACGGCGAGCTGATCCAGGTACTCGATATGTCTGCGCCACGGAATAGGATTGAAAACCGTATAATACCCGCTGTGATCCGCATAGATTTCCCGACCTCCTGCGGAACAGTGCGTGCCCTCCACCAGGTAGATTTGCTCCCCTTCCCGGCAGATCCTGTCGTACCGGGCGACATCCTCCTGATAGTTTTCTTCAAAACGCGCTTTGGCCTTCTCCATATCCCCAAGATGCCCGTAGATAAAGCACTCCTCCAGGGGAATCAGGTTTCGGTTCAGGGGATCCATCTGCGGGAAATCCCGCCGTTTGGAAAGAATCGCCTCCCGGCTGCACAGAACGTCGAACACGGGCAGCACATACCGGTCCAGTTCTTCAATGATGCGCTTTGTAATTGCATTTGAATTTTCGGTAATTGAAAACCAAACCTCTCTGCCGCCGGAAACCTTACCCAATCTGGACCGAAGGGTACAGGAGGCCTCCGAATAATACTTCTTGTCGTTGACCGGGTGGAACGTGCACGCGGCGCATTCCGGGATGCGGATGCCAAGGTTGACACAGAACTTGTCCGAGGGCTCCATCATATTCCGGTAAACCTGAAATGAAACAACCTGGGAGATGTCCCCGGAGACGAAGCGGTGGAGGGTCCTGCCGAATTTGCGGAAGCCCAGGGGCTTCAGGTGGGCGTAAACCGCCGCCTCGATCTCGTCCAGAACTTTCTTTATATCTGGCTTCTCAACCGAAGTCTGCGCAGGATCGGTTGGTTTCTCGGCAGTATTATTCTTTTTTAAAAAACGCAGCAAGGGAAAGCTCCTTATCTATCTATTCTCTATTATCCATTATCTCTTATCTGTACGGGGAACCACCTCATCCGCCCCCTTCGGGGGCACCTTCCCCTCAAGGGGAAGGCTTTTGGGGTGCCTGCGAGGCGGAGGGGCGAACCCCTCCACCGCCGCGGGGCGGCGGTCCCCCTCCCCTTGGCAGGGGAGGTTTCAGGACGGCCAATGGCCGCCCCTACGGCGTTGTGCGATTGTGTGCTTCTGACTTGTCACTTGTCACCTGTCACTTGTCACTTGCCCCCGTCAGCCGGTCAGCAGGGCCAGCAGCAGCTCTCTTAACACTTTACAGGCCGTGGCGGTGCTGACGCCGCTGGGGTCCAGGCCGGGGGCCAGCTCCGTGAGGTCGGCGGCGACGACGTAGGTCTTGCAGACGGTCAGGATGGCGTCCAGGAGCTGGGAGAAGCTGACGCCGCCGGCCTCGGGGGTGCCGGTGCCGGGGAAGCAGGACGGGTCCAGGCAGTCCAGGTCAATGGTGAAGTAGACCGGGATGCCCTCCTCGGCCAGGGTCTGGCAGAGCGGGCGAAGGCCGTAGAAGTCGAAGAGCCGGTACTCCGTGTGGGCGTCGGCGAAGCGGAACTCCTCCCGGTCGCCGCTGCGGAGGCAGAACTGGTGGATGCGTCCGTCCCCGACCAGCTCGTGGCAGCGCCGCATGACGCAGGCGTGACTGAGCTTCGCGCCCAGGTAGTCGTCCCGCAGGTCCGCGTGGGCGTCGAAGTGGATGATGTGCAGGTTCGGGTATTTCTCCAGGGCGGCCTTGACGGCCCCCAGGGTGACCAGGTGCTCGCCGCCCAGGAGGACCGGGAGCTTCCCGGCCTTGTGGATCTCGGCGGCCCGGGCCTCGATGTCCGCCAGGGCGGCCTCGGCGGAGCCGAAGCAGAGCTCCAGGTCGCCGCTGTCGAAGACGGAGAGCTCCGTCAGGTCCTTGTTCTGGTAGGGGCTCCAGGTCTCCAGGCCGAAGCTCTCATGCCGCATGGCCGCGGAGCCGAAGCGGGCGCCGGGCCGGAAGGAGGTGGTGGAGTCGAAGGGCGCGCCGAAGAGGACGATGTCCGCGTCGTGCCAGGAGGCGTCGCAGCCGATAAAGCTTTCTACGTTGGGCTTCAGCATCATTCTACCTCCCTCAGAAGCTGCTCCAGAAACGCGGGCAGGCAGAAGGCGCCCACGTGGAGCCGGGTGGTGTAGTATTTCGTTTGCAGGTTCAGCCTGTTCCAGCCCTCGGCGTCCAGATCGTCCACCGGGTGGTACTTCTTGGAGGCGAAGCCGAAGGTCCAGTAGCCCGCCGCGTAGGTGGGGATGTGGGCCTGGTAGACCCGGGAGATCGGGAAGGTGTGGACGATGCGCTGGTGGGAGCGCTGCATGGCCTCGGCGTCGTGCTGGTAGAAGGGGCTGCCCTGCTGGTTGACCATGATGCCGTCCTCGCGCAGGGCGTTGTAGCAGATGCCGTAGAACTCCCGGGTGAAGTAGCCCTCGGAGGGGCCGAAGGGGTCTGTGGAGTCCACGATGATCAGGTCGTACTGCTCGGAGCAGCGGCGGATGAAGCGCAGGGCGTTGTCGTAGTAGATGTGGACCCGGCGGTCGTCCAGACGGGAGGCGTTCTCCGGCAGGTAGGCCCGGCAGGCCTTGATGACCTCGGGGTCCATCTCCACCAGGTCGATGCGCTCGATCCGCTCGTAGCGGGCCAGCTCCTTGACCACGCCGCCGTCGCCGGCGCCGATGACCAGCACGTCCTTGATGCCGGGGTGGACCGCCATGGGTACGTGGGTGATCATCTCGTCGTAGATGAACTCGTCCCGCTCGGTGAGCTGGACGTTCCCGTCCAGGGCCAGCACCCGCCCGAACTCCGGCGTCTCAAAGATGTCGATGCGCTGGTAGTCGGACTGCTGGGAATACAGATGCTTGTTGATCCGGATGGAGTGCTTCACATCCGGCGCGTGAAATTCGCTAAACCAGAGTTCCATGGAAGTACCTCCTTATGCCAGCACGTTCAATCTCAAAATATCCGGGTCCTCAGGGCCGGTCATGGAGCAGCCTTTTTCCTTGGCGAACTGGATATAGTCCAGAATGTCCCGCGTGATCCGCTCGCCGGGGGCCAGGATGGGGATGCCGGGGGGATAGCACATGACGAACTCGCTGCACACGCAGCCCTCGCTCTCGTTCAGGGGGACGGATTTCTTCGGGGCGTAGAAGGCCTCCTGGGGCGTTGCCACGACCTCCGGGTCCAGATACTCGGTGTCCAGCAGGCCGGAGCCGTCCCGCTGGTAGCGGCGGC
>CAMVKI010000178.1 GCA_947168005.1 uncultured Clostridia bacterium | reverse complement strand
GATACTGATGTTCGAACTCCAGAATGTTCTCGATGGTGGCGCCGCGGAACTTGTAGATGCTCTGGTCGTCGTCGCCCACCACGCAGATGTTCTCCCGGCCCCCCGCCAGCAGGGCGGAGAGCAGGTATTGGAGGTGGTTCGTGTCCTGGTACTCGTCCACCAGTACGTAGCGGAAGCGGTTCTGCCAGTAGACCCGAACCTCCTCGTAGTCCTGGAGAAGCTTCACCGTCAGCAGAATGATGTCGTCGAAGTCCAGGGCGTTGGCCTCCCGGAGCCGCCGCTGGTAGGCGCCGTAGCAGGCGGAAATCCGGTCCTCCCTGGCGTCGGCGGCGGCCTCGGCCCGCTCCGCGTAGTCCTCGGGGAGCTGCATCCGGTCCTTGGCCCGGCTGATCTGATTCAGGATCACCCGGACGGGCAGCTCCTTCTCGTCGATCCGCAGCTCCTTCATCACGTCCTTCATGACCCGCTCGGAGTCGGCGGCGTCGTAGATCGTGAAGCTCCGGTCATAGCCCAGCCGGTCGATCTCCCGGCGGAGGATCCGGCAGCAGGCGGCGTGGAAGGTCATGGCCCAGATCTCCGCCGCCTCCGGGCCCAGCATGGCGGCCAGCCGCTCCTTGAGCTGATTGGCGGCCTTGTTGGTGAAGGTAATGGCGATGATCCGCCAGGGCTCCACGGGCCGCAGGGCGCAGAGGGCCGCCGTGTCCTTGTCCATGGGCCCCTCCTTTGCGGCGGCGGCCTCCAGGGCTGCCAGCTCCGCCTCGCCAAAGCCCGCCGGGAGCTCCTCGCTGTCGGAGGCGCAGCCGAAGCGGATCAGGTTGGCGATCCGGTGGATCAGCACCGTGGTCTTGCCGCTGCCGGCCCCGGCCAGCAGAAGCAGGGGGCCCTCGGTGGTCAGCACCGCCCGGCGCTGCATGTCGTTGAGGGCGGCGAATTCCCGCTCGATCAAGAGCCTGCGCAATGCGACGAATCTGTCTTTGTTCATGTTTGTTTCCTTTTCTCTGTCAAATATCAGTGTCTTGCGAAAGATTCCTGTTATTCCTTAATTTATCAGTTTTCAACTTTTCATTTTCAGTTTTCTCCGCCGTTCCAGCTGGCGGTTCAGGACGGCCCCGCAGTAGAACAGGAAGATGCAGGCGTAGAGCCAGAGCATGGTCATGGCGATGACGGAGAGGCTGCCGTAGTAGAGGGAGTAGTTCCCGAAGCGCTCCACATAGAGGGTGAAGAGCTGGGAGAAGAGGACCCAGAGCACCGCCGTCACAAAGGCGCCGGGCAGGGAAGCGCCCAGCCGGACGGAACGGTTCGGAAGGACGCAGTAGGTGGCGGTAAAGAGCCCGGTCAGGCCCAGCACCGTCAGCACCCGCTTCAGTCGGCCCAGGCCCAGCAGCAGCTCCCCCAGGGGACTGCCCTCGGCCAGCAGCAGACCCGCCGCGTCCCGGCCCAGGAGCTGCAGGGCCAGCAGGAGGACCAGGGAGAGAATCCCCGCCAGGGCGAAGACCAGGCAGCGCAGACGGAGCAGCAGGGGATGGCGGGTCTCCCGGGCGGCGCAGACCCGGTTGAGGCCCCGGACCAGACTCAGGACCCCCTTGGAGGTCATCCAGAGGGCCGCCGCCGCGGAGATGGACAGCACGGCGGGGGAGTTGCCCCGGAAGAGCTCGTCGATCATATAGTCCGTCAGGGCCTGAAGACTGGCGGGAATCACCCGCTCCAGCAGGCCGTGGAGATCGGCGGGGGAGATGGGGGTGTATTGGAGTATGCAGATCATCAGCATGACCGCGGGGAAGAGGGCCAGAATCCAGAAATAGGCCGCGTAGGCCGCGTAGATGTAAAGCTCCAGCCGCCGGACGCTGTGGAAAAACCGAAAGACGTTCTCCCGCACCTCCGAGCCCCCCTGCGCGCATTCTGCCTCCTATTATATCAGCCCCGGCGCGGAAAAGCAATCGAAATTGAAGCGGGAATAATCAATTCTGCGTCAGGACAGACTCAAAGCGGAGAAAGCTGTAACAAAAAACCCCAGAAAAACAACAAAACGGGATTGAAATTTTCAGATGCCTATGTTATAATACATAGAGAATGCGGTAGTTTGCGGAATTATAAACATTCCGATGCCGCAATGTACATCAACATACTGTAGAGATAGGAGAATGCGTATATGAAGAAACGAATCCTCAGCGTTGTCCTTGCGCTTGCGATGATCGCGTCTCTGTTCACCGGCCTGAGCGTCACAGCCGCCGCCGTGGACATGCCCGTCAGCGGCAACTACGTGATCGCCGCCAATGTCAACGGCACCTACTACGCCATGTCCGCCACCTTCGGCTCGAAGCTCAGCAGCAAGGTCGTCACCGTGACCGACGGCATGGTCAGCCAGGCCGACGCCGAGGGGTACACCGTCACCCTGGAGGCTTCCGCAGACGGCTACACCGTGTCCAACGGAGAGGCCTATCTCGCCTACAACAGCAGCACCAACTTCAAGACCGTCACCGAGATCGACAACTCCGCGCTCTGGACTGTCTCCGACGGCGTTCTGGGCAGCTACCGCTTTGCCAACGTCAAGACCGCCACCCGCGGCATTGCCTTCCGCGCCGGCACCTACAACCAGTTCGGCGCCTATGCCCTCTCCAATGTCACCGAGAACGGGACCGAATACTATGACCTGGAGCTCCTGCTCATCGACGGCGAGTCCGCCTGGAGCTGGGACGGCAATCCCGGCGCGAACGGGTATCACACCGAGGTCAACCAGGACAACGAGACCCGTCAGGTCCTCTGCACCCGCGGCGAGGGCGTGATCGATCCCGCCCCCACCTGCATTGCCACCGGCACCGAGAGCTTCTACTGCACGGTCTGCAGCGCCTTTATCAGCTCGAACGAGCTGCCCCTGGCCCCCCACAACTACGTCAACGGCATCTGCTCCGTCTGCGGCGCCGAGGAGCCCGTGCTGGAGGGCTTTGTCCTGGCCGACTCCATCCGCGCCGGCGACCAGATCATCTTCGTGGACCAGACCGGCGCCAAGGCTGCCGGCCCCCTGGGCGGCAGCGGCTCCGGCACCTACCTGACCGCGGTGGACGCCGTGATCGGCGACGGCGTTGCCGCCTCCGAGAACGCCCTGGTCTTCACTGTGGAGGAGGGCGCCAACCCCGGCACCTTCAACTTCAAGACCAACGACACCTGGCTGACCGCCAACAAGGCCGCCACCAGCAACAACTATCTCTACCTCGTTGACGAGACCGATACCCCCGAGGAGCTGGACTGGAACGTGAGCTTCTCCGACGGGCTGGCCGCCGTTTCCTACTGCGCCAGCACAGCCGCCGCCGGCCGCTATCTGCGCTACAACGTCAACAACAACAGTCCCCGCTTCTCCGGCTACGTCAGCTCCAGCGCCACCATCCGCAACGTCTCCATCTACAAGCTGGCTACCGCGGAGGATCTGGTGGACGTCTACTTCGTCGATCAGGACGACAACGCCAACGCCTTTGCCTACGCCTTCGGCAGCGGCGCCGAAAACGCGCCCTTCCCCGGCGAGCAGCTCAGCGCGCTGGGCGTCGATGAGAACGGCGACAACTACTACAAGCTGACCCTGGACCGCAATGTCTACACCAACGTGATCTTCTCCGGCGGCGGCTCCGACAGCCAGACCGCCGACCTGGGCCTCGGCACCGGCGCCCATATCGTCTACTACGTCAACGGCCACACCGGCTACGAGGGCGAGGACATCTGGCCCGGCCCCGGCACCGTGACGCCTCCCAGCTGCACCGAGCCCGGCTGCACCACCTACGTCGGCCTGCTGACCGGCGAGGTCCATCAGTCCAATGCGACGGATCCCATCGGCCATGCCTGGGGCGCCTGGACCTTCAACGGCGACAACACCCACACCCGCGTCTGCGCCAACGACGAGACCCATATCGAGAACGAGGTCTGCGTCGATGAGGATGAGAACGGCTTCTGCGACGTCTGCGAAGGCGAGCTGATCTCCATCGAAGGCATCGTTGCGGACGGCGCCTATGTGATCGCCGCCAAGGTCGGCAGCGAGTATTACGCTTTGCCCGCGGCCATGGCCGCCAACAACCCCAACGGCGAGCTGATTACCGTCAGCGACGGCATGGTTTCCGCCGCCGACGCCGAGGGCCGCATCTACAACCTGAGCTTCAAGCTCGACGGCAGCTACACCATCGACAACGGCGAGAAGTACCTGGGCGGCGGCAGCAGCGGCACGGCCCTGCGCGGTCTGTCCATGGAGGACGAGCTGAGCGATTACTTCCGCTGGAACATCGCGGCGGGCGAATTCGGCTCCTACCACATCACCAACATCGCGGTTCCCAACCGCGGCCTGTTCTATCAGGACAACAGCTCCGCCGACCCCGCCACCGTCTATCAGCGCTTCGGCTTCTATGCCGCCAGCAACGTCAACGGCGAGACCTACTTCGACGTTGAGCTGCTGCCTGTCAATGAGGAAGCGGACTCCCCCGAGGAGATCGACATCTGGTTCGTGGACGAGACCGATCAGACCAGCGCCTATGCCTTCTATTTCAATGCCGAGGGCTCCGGCGACTCCGAGGACACCATGGAGGATCTGCAGTATCCCGGCAAGGCCCTGAACCCCATCGGCATCGAGAAGGGCGGCCACAAGTACTATAAGATCACCCTGAGCACCGACGAATACACCCATGTGATCTTCAACAACGGCCAGACCGGCGGCGTGTCCTCCGGCAACCAGACGGCGGATCTGGAATTCAAGGCCGACGCCATGACCAATCCGCTGAATCCCGACGCCAACCGCTATGTGGTGTACTACATCACCCGGAACGGCGCGGAGATGAACGCCTCCGTGGGCACGGACGTCTGGCCCGCCCCCGGCGTCGTCACCGAGCCCAGCTGCACCGAAGACGGCTGCACCACCTACACCGGCCTGATCACCGGTGAGGAGAGAGTCGAGAATCAGGTTGCCGCTCTGGGTCACGACTATGAGGCCGTGGTTACCACCGAGGCCACCTGCACCGAGACCGGCGTCACCACCTACACCTGCTCCCGCTGCGGCGACAGCTACACCGGCGACGTGACCGCCGCCCTGGGCCATGATTACGTTGCCGTGGTCACCGAGCCGACCTGCACCGAGGCCGGTT
>CAMVKI010000177.1 GCA_947168005.1 uncultured Clostridia bacterium | reverse complement strand
TTTTCGGGGAAAGCTGGTGCCTTTGTTTTTTCAGACGCTATTTTGCAACGCGCCCATATTTTAAAAATTTTCCGGAAGAAGTTGACAAAACAGACACAATGACCGCCCCTACACAGGAATCCCTCCCCGAACGCCCCATCGAGTGACGTTCGGGGAGGGGTTTGTATTGCCGGATTTTTCAACTTTCAACTACCTGCAGCTCCTCCGGGCTGTCGGGCAGGGCCTCCGTGGTCGCCAGGTCCTCCTCGGAGTCGGCCCGGGCCTGGGCGGTTTTTTGGTTTTGCTTCGACCAGCTGACGACGGCGAGGACCAGGAGCCCCACCAGCACCAGGGCGGCGAGCAGGATAGCGACCTGTTTCCCGCCGAAACGCTGTTTGTTTTCCTTCATATCTGCTCTCCTCCCCGCTCAGAATCCGCTGTGTCCGCGGCGGTATCTTTCGTAGAAATGCGTCTCCGCGGCATGGCGGTATGCCTCGACCCAATAGACGCCCACGCCCAGGGCCAGAGCACCCAGGATGTACCAGCCGATGAAGCTGATCTGGAGGCAGAAGAGCTCCCAGCGGCGGCCCTGCATGATCTCCGCAGATCGGTTCATGCACTGCTTCCAATTCAGGGTCGTGTTGTCGCACTTGATATAGTAGACCATGGCCCAGCCGTAGCCCTTATAGATGGCGAAGAAAACGCCGACGATGGGGATCAGGGACCACAGCCCCGCAAAGAGCGCGGGCATGAAGCCCAGAAGCATATGGTCCCAGTAGTTCCGGAAGCCCTGGAAGAGCTCGCCGAAGACGATGGGGCCGCCGACCCGGGCCTTTTTCAGGAAGATTCTCGTCAGGCAGAGCATGATGGGGCCGGTCAGGAAGACCGCGGCCGCGGAGATCAGGCTGACCGTGACCGTGATTGTGCCGCTTTCGTTTTCCACGTCGAAAAGCTCCGAGAGGGCGGAGGGGGCGGAGAGGATGGCGCCGGCCACCAGGCAGACCAGGAAGGCCATGAGCCAGTCGTTATGGAAGATTCTTCCGCCCAGATCCTTCCGGGCCTGTTCTTTGAAGTATTGGTTGTTCCTCATAGCGTTACAGGTTGAAGTACTTCTCGAACTCGGCGGGATGGGGGATCCTGGCGAGCTCGGCGCACTCGGCGCGCTTGCGCTTCAGGAAGTTCTTGATAAGGCTCTCGGGGAAGACGCCGCCCTTGGTCAGGTAGTCGTGGTCGGCCTCCAGGGCGTCCAGGGCGTCCTCCAGGCGGGTGGGCAGCTGGTGGAGCTTGGCCTTCTCCTCCTCGGGCAGCTCAAAGAGGTTCATATCGTAGGGGCCCCAGCCGTTGGCGTGGGGGTCGATCTTGTTCTCGATGCCGTCCAGACCGGCCATGAGGATGGCCGCGTAGCAGAAGTAGGGGTTGCAGGTGGCGTCGGGGTTCCGCAGCTCAAAGCGGCGCAGCTTGGGGCTCTTGGCGTAGGCCGGGATGCGGATGACGGCGCTGCGGTTGGAGGTGGCGTAGCCCACGGTGACGGGGGCCTCGAAGCCGGGCACCAGCCGCTTGAAGGAGTTGGTGGAGGGGTTGGTGATGGCGCAGAGAGAGGCGATGTGCTTCAGCAGGCCGCCCATGAACCAGTGGGCCTCCTGGGACAGGTGGGCGTAGCCCTTGTCGTCGGAGAAGACGGGCTCGCCGTCCTTGAGCAGGAGCATGTGGACGTGCATGCCGCTGCCGGCCTCGCCGTAGACGGGCTTGGGCATCAGGGTGGCGGCCAGGCCGTACTTCCGGGCCACGTTGTGGATGATGTACTTGACCATCATGGAGCCGTCGGCCATCTTGGTCATCTCGCCCAGCAGGGGCTCGATCTCGAACTGTCCGGCGCCGCCGACCTCGGGATGGTGGTACTTGACGGGGATGCCGGCCTTTTCGATCTCCATGCACATCTCGCTGCGGGCCTCGTAGGTGGTGTCCAGAGGCTTGGCGATGTGGTAGTTCTTCTGGAAGGGGACCACGTTGCCGCTGCCCTCGACCTCGCTGTTCCAGTAGGCCTGCTGGGTGTCCACGGCGAAGGCGACCCGGTTGTTCTCCACGGTCCAGCCCACCTGGTCGAAGAGATAAAACTCAAACTCGGGAAGGATGTTCATGGTGTCGGCCACGCCGGTGGACTTCATGTAGTCCACGGCGGCCTTGACGACGTTGCGGGGGTACTGGGGCAGGGGCCGGTTCTCGGGATAGTCGATGATCATGGCGTTGCCGATCATGGACAGGGTCTTGACCTCGCAGAAGGGGTCGATGGCCGCGGTGTCCAGGTCGGGGATGTAGACCATGTCGGACTTCTCCACCACGGCGTAGCCGTAGTTGGAGGCGTCGAAGCCGATGCCGTTAATCATGGTTTCCTCGTTGAAATGGGCGGCGGGGATGGTGACGTGGCGGAACTGGCCGTTGATGTCCACGACCTTGAAGTCCACCATCTTGATGTCCTCGTCCCGGATGAGCTTCATAATGTCCTGTGTAGTTCTTGCCATAATAACACCTCGTGTCAGTAGTATTGGGAGACCGGCAAAGGCCCCTCTTTCCAATCGTATCATACACGAAATATATACAAAAGTAAAGGGCAAAGGCGGAAAACTTTTTGTGAATTCCTCCATAAGCCCGGCTTACTTGACAGGTTCCCCGGGGAGGAGTATAATGGGGTAAGTTCAGGATGGTTCGGCGTGGTCATGGAGGTGGAGCGCGCCAGGCTGGGGCTGGCGGGGTCCGGGAGGGTCCGGCTCCTGGACGTGAAGACCGGCCCCCTGCTGGGGGGCTCCTACCTGGGTCAGCCCGGCATCGTCCGGGCCTGGCACATGGACAAGACCCACTGGCTGGGCGTCCTGCTGGACGCCTCCGCCCCGGAGCAGACCGTCCGGGAGCTGGTGGACCTGAGCTTTTCCCTGACGGAATGATCCGGCTCTACGCCAATCATCGAACGGAGGAATCTCCATGACAAACACGCAGCTGATCTGGTCTCTGATTTTGAACGCCCTCGTCGTGCTTTTCGTCCTTCTCAGCACCCTCGCCTTTTTCCGCGTCGGCGGCCAGGGCAACATGAAGGAGGGCGGCAAAAAGGCCCTGATCTACTTCACCGTGGACTCCAACCTGCTCTGCGCCCTGGCCTGTCTGGGACTCTGCGTCTGGGATGGGATCGCCCTGGGCCGGGGCGGCGCAGCCCTCGTCCCCCGCTGGCTGGACCTCTTCAAATTCGCCGGAAGCACAGCCGTGGGCGTCACCTTCTTCACCACCCTCTGCTATCTGTTGCCCGTCACGAAATTCGACTTCAAGCTGCTCTACGAGGGCTGGAACTTCTGCCTCCACGCCCTCTGCCCCCTGGCGGCCATGGCCTCCTGGGCCTTTTGGGAGCGGAGCGCTCCCCTGCCCTTCGCCTGGACCCTGCTGGGCCTGGTCCCCACCGCGCTCTACGGCGTCCTCTACCTGTGGAAGGTCATTGTGAAAAAGCAGTGGAAGGATTTCTATCACTTCAACGCAGGCGGCTTCTGGTACGTCTCCATGCTCGTCATGCTCCTGCTGAGCTTCGCCATCGGCGCGGGCCTGTGGGCGCTGCGATAAAATCGGGAGTTGTCTATTCATCATATGGAGGCAGTCATGCGCTTTCTCGCTATTCTTCCCGCCGCCGTCGCCCTTTACCTGCTGGTCCGCAGCGTCGCCGCCAAATCGGCCCGAAGCTCCCCCGAATGGCGGAAGAACCGGGTCTATCTGCCGAACGTCCTGTTCTGGGTGGGCCTGCTGAACAATGTCCTTGCCGTGCCCTCCGTCATCCTGCTGTGGCAGGAGGATTGGCTCGGCCTTGGCTTCATCGCGCTCAGTCTGCTGGGCTGGTCCATGCAGCTGGCCTACGCCAACTGCTGGGTGCGCTTCGACGAGCAGGGCTTCACCCACCACACCTTCTTCGGCCGGACCTGCGAGTTTACCTACAACGACGTGACGGGCATCCGCTGGGGCGACGACGTCCGCCTCTACTGCGGAAAGCACCTGATCTTCGTGCACAGCATGTATGTCAACAAAGGTCAGTTCCTGGAATGGGTCAGGGACAGAAGCAAACAGATGCAGAACCTGCCGGACCGGATCCGCTGGGACCCCTACAACGACAACGTTCCGAACGGAATGTCCATCTTTGTTGTTCTGCTGTTCCTGCTCCTGTTTAGCACAGCAATCCTCGGTGTTTCCAGCTGGCAGTCCTTCGGGCCGGGAAAGTCGGAAGCGGACACCCGCCGGGAGGAGGTCGTGTTCGTCTCCGGGGAGCAGCAGGGCGGCGGCGTGATCTCTCTCGTATCGGAGGACGGCGGCAAATACCGGATCGCCGGTTATGATACGCTTCCGGTAAAGCCGAAGACCCTTTGGACGGAAGGGACGCGGTACACCATATGGTGCAGCGGGAAAAGCACTGTGTGGATCTGTCAGCTTCAAGCCGGAGACCAGATGCTCCTGAGCTTTGTCGAACACAACGAGGCTTTCCGTCAGAACACGAAGAAGGGCTTGCTCTTTGCGCTGATTTTATGGATTCTGACTCTGGCCCTGTTTCTTGGCGCGCTTATGGTGGGCCGCCGCCCCGAGCGCTTCAGCCCAAGGGTCCGAAGATGGTTTTTCAGGAATCTATAGCGCAAGTCGCTGCATCGGAAGAGCGCTGGCGGTATTGACAATTCGGCTCCTTCCATCTATAATTGAATCATCATAAAACAGAAAGGGAATGTGCCCATGTTCTTCTACAAGTCCTACCCCTTCGCTCCGAAGGCCTCCGTGCTCTCCGCGATTTCCGCCTTCGGGACCTATCTGTGCGTGATCGGCGCTATCTGCATGGTCGCCCTCGGCGTGCAGCGGAGCTTCCTCTGGGTCCTGGCCGCCGTCGCCCTCCTGGCGGCTGCGGCTGCGCTGTACCTGCTGGTCTATCGGAAGATCGTCCCCGAAAAGGCCAAGGCCGAGACGGAGACGAACGTCAAAACCAAGGGCAGCTTCGCCGCTATGTACTGCCATCAGCACCCGGAGGCCTATGAGCAGCTGATGCAGACCAACCCGGATTTCGCCCAGAAGTACACGAAAAACGAAAAGGGCAGGATCGTCAAAAAGAAGTAAGGCATCGGGCGGCGTCTGCCGCCCGATTTCCTTTGAAGTCTGCCGCCCGATTTCCTTTGAAAAAAGGATTGACAAATCCGGCGCGAGCTTTTATAATGTTTGCGTCAAATGCGTTGAGGAAACGAGACCGGCAAAAAAACGGCAGCGAACGGGGGAGGGTGCGAGCCCCGGCGTTTTCAAACCGGTCAGC
>CAMVKI010000176.1 GCA_947168005.1 uncultured Clostridia bacterium | reverse complement strand
AGAACTGAAGCTCCACACGCGCCGCAAAGCCCGAGGGCGGTCCCCGTGTCCGAAATGACACAGGGACCGCCCTCGGGGATATTATATCAGAATGCCGTTGCAGTGGTCGAGCTCGTGCTGGATGATCTGGGCCGTCCAGCCCGTGAAGCTCTTCAGCCGAACCTGCATCTGCTCGTTCTGATAGCGCAGCTTGACGGAGCGGAAGCGCTTCGTTTTGCTGAGACCCTCCAGGGACAGGCAGCCCTCCTCGGTCTCGTACTGCCCGGAGGCCTTGACGATCTCCGGGTTGAGCATCACCGTCCAGCTTCCCTCGTTGTCGAAGGCGATGATCCGCACGGCCTGGCCGATCATGTTGGCCGCCATGCCCACGCAGCGCTCCCGGTTCGCCTCCAGGGTGTCCAGCAGGTCCCGGGCGACGGGCAGATCCGCCGCCGTGGCCTCCCGGGACTTCCGCCCGAGAAAGATCGGGTCCTTTACGATCTCCTGTACCATAGTCGTTTTGCTCCTCTCAAGCCGTCATTTTTTCCTGCCGATGCGGACCGTGGAGACCAGAGCGTAGACGATGACCGCCGCGAAGAGCGGGATCTCCAAAAGCATGAGCTTCCCGTTTTGGAGCACGATGGACAGGCCGAGGACGGCAAAGACGGCGCTCAGCAGGCAGAACACGATGGCAGACTGCCGATACCAGGGCTTCTTGCCCATGGTCTTCCGCTCCTCCCTGGAGGCGTAAATCGCCGCGTTGTTCAGCAGGGGCCCCCGTTCCAGAAAGTGCAGGATCGCCAAAACCAGCAGACCGGCCGCGATCATGAACAGTACGACGGCGGTAACGAGCTCGCTTGTTTTCACATGCTCCACTCCTTCCAATGGATTTTCACAGCAGGAGAAAACGAATTCTATGCTTTCACAAGGCTCCGTTTTCTGTCGATTTTGTCAAACGGCGCAGGGGCCGAGCTGGTCCAAAGCTTGTCCGCGTCAAGCTGATGCCGCGCCAGGAGCTGACGGCACGACTGGGGGCTCAGCTTGCAAAAATCAGATTTAAAGTCCTTTTTGGTTGCGCTTTTTGTGAGCTCCATTGCCTCCCTGACGTCCGTGCAGCGAACCAGCTCGTCTTCCAGGGTCCGGACCTGCATCAGATGAATCAGGCGGATTTTGACGCAGGACTTTTTCAGAAGCTCAATATTTTTCAGCAGGATTTCCGTCTCCGGCCTGTCTGTGTCATAGACGAGCACCACGGTCATTCCAGGGCTGATTGTGAGCAGAATCGAATTGGGAATCTGATTCAGAACGGGATTCAGGACCTTGACCTTTCCGGGGATCAGTCTGGCGGGCTGCTGTCTCAGGGCCTTCACAAGCAGCTCCTCGCATTGACCCTCCACGAAGTAGATACACCTGTTATTCATGATGCCACCCTTCCTCCAACTCGTCCAGAAGGGTGTCGTCCGGCAGGGAGGAAAACACATCGTTTTCGACGGCCCTGCGAACGGAATCCGTATTCCGCTTGAGAATATCCGAGGCGGAAATGGCGGAAACGCGGTATTCGCCCTCCTCCAGCTTCTTCCGCAGGAACATATAGCTGTGCTTGGGAAGGTTCAGGTCCAGCATGTCCGTGTTGTGGGTCGTGAAGATCAGCTGTCCGTTCGGCGCGACCCGATCCAGCATGAGCCCGAAGATTCGGCGCTCGATGTCACTCTGAATATAGGAAAAGTGCTCGTCGCAGTAATAGAAGCCCGGTGTCCCGACCTGCATGGAGGCGAGAAACGCCGCCACGTCGATACCCTCCCGGGTTCCGCTGGAAAGAAGCTCGGGATTGAGGAGCTTTCCGTCCTGGATAATGATTTCCGCGTCCTTTCGCCGGATAATAAAGGTGTTTTTCAAATCCTTGGAAATGGAAACATCCTGCAAGGTGGGATCAAGGGTTCCGATCACCGCCCGGAGCGTCTTCAGCATCACCTGGGGATCCGTTTCGGAGAGATTCAGGGAGGACTCAATTTCAGGGTAGGAAAAACGGAAGTCAATGGGGCCGATCTCACTGTTGAAATATTCAAAGAAAGTATCTCCATTAGGCCATGGGCAATTATGCAGCTTTTCGACACACTTCTCGTAGGAATCCATCTGTTCGATTTCCGCGGTCTGATATGTGAAATTGAAAGATCCCCCGGAACTTCCGTTATAAATTTCCGCACTGACACGATGGAGAACATTGCCATAATTCACAAAATCAATGCAAAAAGATGCTTCATCCGCTGAGGCCATCTTGACAATATCTTTAGAATAAAGATATTGTAGACCATCTGCATTCAAGAAACGAATAATATTCCGCAGCGCCCGGCCAAGGCTTGTTTTGCCTGCGGCATTTGGCCCCATGAGCACCACGGCCTTTTTATATCGAAAGCGCTCCCGCCCCTCCAGGTGCTCGCCCTCGAGGATCGAATTGACAATCTTTTTGGGGTAGGTGAAATTGATTTCAAAATCGCGGAAGCCATAAATATTGTTGAGCTTCAGATCAAGAACGACCATAAGATCATCTCCATAATTTCGCATTTTACGAACTAATGATACATCCGCTTCGGCAAAATGTCAACACGTTTCTGTCGAATGACAGACGTAATATCTTTGAAAAAGCTTCTGATTTCACTATACCATACCCCCCAAACAGTCCGCAATCTCTCTTTTCGCTTCCTTTTCGTATCTGTTCAGTCGCTCCGTAGCGGCGCACAGTGTGCGCCACCATTCCGCCGCAAAAACGGCGGAATGGCTCGCCGCATGGCGAGAAATGCCCGGAAGAAGCCTCGATGACGCCGGAAATCGTTTGCCTTGCGCATGTGGCGCACACTGTGCGCCGCTACGACTGAATACAGATTTCCTTTTCTTGAAAAGCGCGTCGGGCTGTGCTATAATCAGAATCGGCGCAAGCAGGCTGTCGTGAACGCCGGTCTCTGTGTCGTCTGTTCAAAAGCCGGAAGGGGGCGGGGAGATGCACTTTGTGGAGGCCAAGGGCCTGCTGCACCGCAGCGGGGGAATGCTGGGGATGAATGTCTACCGGGGCTGCACCCACGGCTGTATCTACTGCGACAGCCGGAGCCGCTGCTACGGCTTTTCCCACGCCTTCGAGGACATCGAGGTCAAGCGGAACGCCCCGGCCCTGCTGGAGGCGGCCCTGCGGGCCCGCCGGAGGCCCTGCGTCATCGGCACGGGCTCCATGTCGGACCCTTATATGCACTGCGAGACCGAGCTGGGCCTGACCCGGCGCTGCCTGGAGCTGATCTGCCAATACGGCTTCGGGGCCGCGGTCCAGACGAAATCCGACCGGATCCTCCGGGACCTGGAGCTGCTGGAGGCCATCCACCGGCAGGCGAAATGCGCGGTGCAGATGACCCTGACCACCTGGGACCCGGCCCTCTGCGCCATCGTCGAGCCCCGGGTCTGCAACACCCAGCGGCGGCTGGAGGTCCTGGCGGCCCTGGGGGACCGGGGCATCCCCACCGTGGTCTGGCTGACGCCCATCCTGCCCTTCCTCAACGACACGGAGGAGAACCTGGAGGCCATCCTCCGGGCCTGTGCTGAGCTCGGGGTCAAGGGAATCATCTGCTTCGATATGGGCCTGACCCTCCGGGAGGGGGACCGGGAATACTACTACGCCGCCCTGGACCGGCACTTCCCGGGGCTGAAGGAGCGCTATATCCGGGCCTACGGCACCGCCTACGAGGTCCCGAGCCCCAGGCGGGCCCGGCTGCTGACCCGCTTCCACGAATTCTGCGAGGCCCACGGCATGCTCCACAGCCCGGAGGCCTGCTTCCGCTTCCTGGCCGAGCTGCCGGAGCGCTGCGAGCAGACGCGGATGGAGCTGTAGGCAGAAGAATTATGATTTAGGGGCTGTCGCAAAACGTAAGAGTTTGCGACAGCCCCTTTTCGATGGAAGAATCAGTCGTTGGACAGCTCCACGTCGGCGTAGTCCTTGAATTCCTCGACGATGGCTTCTGCCTTCTCCTTGGCGTCCTCGAGCTTCTCCTCGACGGCCTCCTTCACGTCCTCGGCCTTGTCCTTGGCGGCCTCGATGAAGTCCTCGGCCTTCTCCTTGACGTCCTCGGCCTTCTGCTCGGCGGCCTCGGCGGCCTCCTCCACGAAGTCCTCCACGGTCTCGGGCTTGTCGCACTCGCAGGGCTCCTTGCCGCACTTCTTGCAGCAGCAGCCGAACTTCTTCTTGAGGAGCAGCAGGACCCCGCAGATCACGGCAAGGGCGCCGACGATGGCGAGAATGGTCTTGATGGTCTTATCCATGAAACGTCCCTCCTTTTGTAATTATTTTGTTACACCTTACTATAGCATATTATTGCTCCGGATGCAAGAAAATAATTATGAATATTTTTCGTACTCCGCCAGCACAAACTCGATCTCCGTGTCCAGGGCTTCCAGCGGCTCCAGCTTGGCCCGGTCCGTCGGGCCTGTCCGGTAATAGTAGGGCGTCATGCGGAAGACGGCCTGGATGTCGGCCTGGGTCTCCAGGGTGATCTGGGCGGCGATCTTTTCCGTGCCCAGCAGGCGCAGGGCCTTCGCCTCCGGCAGAGCCTCGTCGTTCTCGTAGGGCCGCTCGTAGACCGCCTGCTTCAGGCCGAAGAGGTGCCGCCGTCCGGGGACGACCAGGGTCAGCCGGCCGCCGGGCTTCAGGACCCGGACCAGCTCCGGCTCCAGGAAGGGGGCGAAGAGCAGGGTGGCCCAGTCGAAGGCCCCGTCCCGGACCGGGATCCGGGCCATGTTCGCCACGAAGAGGCCCGGGCCCGCGTTTCGCCTGGCCGCAAGCCGGACCATTTCCCGGGCCAGGTCGAAGCCCCAGACCTCCAGCCCCGGCAGGGCTCCCAGGGCCGCGGTGTACCAGCCCTCGCCGCAGCAGAGGTCCAGCAGCCGCCCGCTCCGTCCCGCGAAGCGGGCGCAGAGGGCCTCCCGCAGGGGGGCGTAGTAGCCCTTGTTCAGAAAGTCCCGGCGGAAGCGGGCCGCCTCCCGGCTGTCCCCGGTGGCGTCCCCGGGCCGGGAGCCGGTCAGCAGGTTTACGTAGCCCTCCTTCGCCAGGTCGAAGCAGTGGCCCTTCCCGCAGCGCAGGGAGCGCTCCCGCTCGGTCAGCGCCCCCCCGCAGACGGGGCAGATTAAAACGTCGTATTTCATAACAGTCTCCATATTTTCCAAGGCGAGGGACGCACCAAAACCTCCCCTGCTAAGGGGAGGTGCCCCAGTGCGCACACTGGGGCGGAGGGGTAAGCCTCCGGGGAAGGAGGCACGCAAGAACTGCTTCCCTCCAACAACCGGACCCCTCCACCGCCCTTGCGGGCGGTCCCCCTCCCCTGCGAGCA
>CAMVKI010000175.1 GCA_947168005.1 uncultured Clostridia bacterium | reverse complement strand
CCCCGGTAGAGGACCTTGACGATCTCCACGGTCTGCTTCTCGGAGACGGACATGTCGTAGACCTTCTTCTCCGGGTCGATCTCAAAGCCGTAGCGGCTGCAGATCTCCCGGACCCGGGCGTTGGCCTTTTTGATGTCCAGCTTTTTCTCGTCCTCCATGCCCAGGACGATGTTCTCGGCGGCGGTGAAGACGTCCACCAGCTTGTAGTGCTGATGGATCATGCCGATGCCGTGGGCGTAGGAGTCCTTGGGGGAGCGGATGGAGATGGGCCGGCCTTCGGCCAGGATCTCGCCCTCGTCGGGGAGGTAGATGCCGGCGAGCATGTTCATCAGCGTGGTCTTGCCGCTGCCGTTCTCGCCCAGCAGAGCCAGGATCTCCCCCCGGGCCAGCCCGAGGTCGATCCCGTCGTTGGCCGTCACCGGCCCGAAGCGCTTGGTAATGCCGCGCAGCTCGATGGCGTAACAGTTTTTGTCCAAGGCTGTCATCCTTTCTTTGAAGAATTCAAACGGGCGCACGGCGCGTTGCCGTGCGCCCGTTGGGATAGGCGTTGGGGGATCAGTTCATCAGCTCGATGCCGTCAATGTCGATGGCGAAGTAGGGAGCGCTCTGGAAGTAGGACTCGTGGAAGGCGCCATCGAAGACGGCCTCCTCGCTGTCGGGAGCGAAATCGCCGTCGGTGTCCAGGGCGTAGGCCTGGGTCAGCTCGGCGCCGCCCACGGTGAAGGTCTTGGTGTCGAAGACCTGGATGGAGCCGTCCTTCAGACCGGCCTCGACCTCAGCCAGCTTCTCCTCGGTGCCCGGGGCGATGAGATCCTTGTTGAGCTCGGTCAGAACGACCGCGTTCTCCTTCAGACCCTTGCTCCAGTCCTGGGGGAACTCCTGGCCGTTGGCGACGGCCTCAATGGCCTCGCAGAAGTAGACGGACCAGTCGATGCGGGTGCCGACCAGGCAGGCCTCGGGGGCCACGGAGATCATGTCGTTGTTGTAGCTGGTGAAGAAAGCGCCCTTGGACTGGGCCATGGTGGCGGGGGTGGAGTTGTCGGCGTGCTGGGAGATCAGCTTGCAGCCCGCGTCGCAGAGGGCGGAGGCGGCGTTGGACTCGGCGGTGGCGTCGGACCAGTTGTTGACGAACTGGACCTTCATGGTCACGCTGGGGCAGACGCTCCGGGCGCCCAGGAAGTAGGAGGTGTAGCCGGACTTGACCTCGGCGAAGGGGAAGGCGCCCACGTAGCCGATGACGGCTTCCTTGGGCTGGATGCTGCCCTCGTCGATGAGCTGCTGGAGCTTCATGCCGGCCACGACGCCGGCCAGGTAGCGGCCCTCATAGATGTTGGCGAAGGCGTTGTGGGTGTTCTTGAGCTCGTCGCCCCAGGAGGCCTGGTTGGTGCAGGCGACGAACTGGATCTCGGGATAGTCGGGAGCGACCTTCAGCATGTAATCCTCGAAGCCGAAGGAGTTGTTGAAGATGATCTGGCAGCCGGCGGAGGCCAGCTCGCGGTTGGCGTCCTCGCACTTGCTTCCCTCGGGGATGTTCCACTTGACGAGCCATTCGACGTTGATGCCCTTGGCCTTCAGGGCCTCGGTGGCGGCGTCCTTACCGCGGATAAAGTTGTAGGTGTAGCCCTGATCGTTCTCGTCGCCGATGCAGATCAGGCCGATCTTGATGGTCTTGCCTTCGGCGGGAGTCTCGTTCTGATTGGAATCGGGAGCCTTGGTTCCCTCCGGTTCGCCGGCATCCATACAGCCCGCGAACAGAGCGGCCACAAGGGCAAGACACAGGACCAATGCAAGAAGCTTTTTCATGTTTGTACCTCCGTTCGTTTTCATTCCATTCTTCGGATGTGGGGCCGAAATGCCTCACGTCGGCATTATAGCACATGCTTCCGGCTATTTCAAGGTATCGCGCATAATTTTGGGTAAAACCGACAATGACCCGCCTCCGGAGAGACGGGCCATTGACCATTTATTCGCTGTAGGGCACGTTGTCGAGGGCACTGGTCCAGTGCTCGTTGTCGTAGATGTCGGTAAAGAGGAAGGTGGCGACGAGATTTTCCTGCAGCTCGCTCATGTCGGTGTAGCCCACGATCAGGTTGCCCTCGGGTACGAAGTCGGGCAGGTCGTAGCCCTCCTCGTCATAGCGCTTGTCGGCATTGAAGAGCTTGTAGGTAATGGGACTGCCGATCCTGTAGCTGTCCTCGAACTCACCGTCCGTTGTGTAGTAATCGGCCACGAACTGGATCTGGTCTCCGTCCTGGAGCTCGGCCACCTTGGCCTCGGCGCTGACGGCGTCCTCCTCCAGCTCCAGCTTCTCGTAGTCGTAGCGCACGCCCGCGACATAGGCGTCAACGGACTCGCCGGTCTTGATGTTGTCCGTAAAGATGATTACCAGGTTGGCGAGCTCGTCGTTGAGCAGCACGGGCACGGTGCCGGTGGTGGTCAGCACGTCCCCGTCCAGCTCGGCGTTCTGATAGTTGAACATGACGGGCTGGACGTTCTCGGCGCTGCCGTCGGCGGTGAGGGTGCCAATGGCGACCCAGGTGCAGTCGTATTCGCCCAGCAGCGCGCCGTCGCGGGTGAAGCTGTACTGGTTGTCGAGGCCCAGGTTGATGTAGCCCTCGCCGTCGTTGTAGAAGAGGTTGAGCTGGAGGCTGTGGACCTGCTCCCAGTCCTCGGAGGAGAGCTTCAGGAGCTTGTGGCCGTTCTCCTTGGTCCAGTCGTCCAGCTTGCCGGCGTCGAACTGGTTGTCCGCCAGGGCGATGGCCGCGGTGTCGGGGTCCAGACCCAGCTCCACGGAGCGTCCGCCGCCCAGGAGAGAGCCGAGGATGCCGGAGAAGTCGGCGCTGCCGCCGCCGCTGCCGCTGGACATGCCGCCCAGCAGGCTGCCGATGTCCAGGCCGCCGCCCATACCGCTGCTGAAGCCGGAGCTGGAGCCCATCTGGCCGCCCTGCTGCAGGGTGGCGAACTGCTGGATGCAGCGGGAATACTCGCTGTCGAGGCCGATGGCGTTGTAGGTGTTCACCGCGGACTTGACATAGCTCTTGTTCTTGTAGGGGAAGAAGATGGAGATGCCGTAGGCGTTGGTCATGGAGGAGGAGGTCTTGTTGTACTTCACCGCGCCCAGCAGATCCTTGGCCAGGGCCTCGCTCTCGGGGGTGGCCAGGTTGTAGCAGAGGTGGACCAGGTCGATCTGGTCGATGCGGCTGGAGGCCGCGAACTCCCGGGTCCCGCTGCGGGCGTCGGAGACGGTCTTGTACTCGGAGCCGGACAGAAGCTTGGAGGTGCCGTTGGCGAAGCTCTTGAGGGAGTCGGGCACCGTGGCGCTGAGCTCCGCCAGATCCACCACGGAGAGGGTGGTGGCCTGACCGGCGCAGCGGCGGTTGCACTCAGCCACGAAGTCGTCCACGATGTTTTTGCCGAGCTCGATGGTGGGCATGGAGGTGTTCTGGGAGAGCTTGGTCAGCCAGTTGGTGTAGTACCAGCCGATGCCTGGCTCGGTCTCCTCGGAGGCGATCATGTAGTCGGCGTAGCTGTCGAGCATGAGGCCGGTCTCCAGGGTTGCCATCAGGCAGGCGTCGAAGCCGATGAAGTCAAAGCTGGTCCCGGCGTTCTTCAGGGCGGAGTCGATGCCGCTCAGACCCATGGAGCCCAGGGAGGCGTTCTTCTCGTCGTAGCCGTAGCCGGAGACGGAGCCGCCGCCGTGGTCCCAGAAGATCAGGGCCTGCCGGTTGGCGGGGTAGTTCTTGGTGCAGTACTGGATGAAGCGGGTCAGGGTGGCGGGCTTGACCAGGGACTCCCGGCCGTCGTCGGTGACGAGGGGGGTCAGGGCGCCGTTCTCCAGCTTGTAGATCTGGTTGACGGAGTTGGAGATGCCCTGAATCTTCCACTGCTTGCAGCCGCCGGTGTAGATGAGGATGTTGATGTTGGGGTTCAGGCTGGCGTTTGCCATTTCCTTCATGTCGTTGGAGGCCATGCCGGACTTGGATTCCAGGTCGGTGCCGCACATGTAGATCATGATGGTCCAGGTATCCCGGCCGTTGCCCAGGATCTGGGTGCGCTTGGCCCGGGCCCCGGAGGCCACGGTCTGATCCAGCTTGCCGGTGTTGGCAGTGCGGGCCCAGCCGGTGGAGGTGGAGCCGCCGCCGGAGTAGCCGCCCAGCAGGGAGCTCAGGTCGAAGCCGGAGGAAGCGGAGGAGGAGCTCGAGGAGGAGCCGCCGCCCAGCAGGCCGCCCAGGCCGCTGAAGAGGTCCTGACCGGAGGAGGAGCTGCTGCCGGAGCTGCCGGAATAGGAGCCGCCCCCGGAGAGTCCATCGAGGATGTTCATGCCGCTGCCGCCGATGCTGGTGCCGCCGCCGCCGAGAAGGCTGCTGAACAGTCCGCCGCCTCTGCCGCAGCCTCTGAGCAGGAAGAAGGCGAGGATAATGACGATGATAAGACCGCCGCCGCCGAGGCCCCGGGTCACGGCCCGGTTGTGGCCGCCGGAGCCGCCGCCATAGGAGCTGCCGCCATAGGAGCCTCCGCTGTGGGAGCCGCCCTGAGGCCGCTTGGAATAGCTGACGTCCTTGCCCACCGGCTTGCCGGTGCCGAGGCCGCTGCCGGTCTTGCCGAAGCTGCCGGTCTTGCCGATGACATTCTTGCCACGGCCACTATTTGGTCTGTTGTCCATAGGATCAACCTCCGTTGCGTATAGATACTCATATTTTATCAGATAAGTTTGAAAAATGCAATAATAAAATAGGGATTAAGGATTAAGGATCAAGGATCAGGGTGGGGAAAGGGGAGAGGGAACAGGGTTTTCTGTAGCGGCGCACAGTGTGCGCCATCCTCCTCCGTCTGGGACAAGGCAGCAGGCGCGCCAGCAGCGCTGGTATCTGCCGCATCGGTTACCCGTCCGTAGGGGCGGTCATTGGCCGCCCTGTTCTTCCGATTGTAGGGACGGCACTCTGCCGTTCGCTGTCTCTCGTTTGGACGAGCCCGCAGGGACGATGCCTTCATAGGTCCTTCTCTCCGCACGTCTAATCCGATCCAGTTTTGAGGAAATCATCGGAACCCATATACCTGCACGGGCATAGAATATTGTCAAAAGGGGGGACGCGCAGAATGGATACGCTTGCGGGATTGAGACCGGGAGAATATGCCGCGGTGCTTCGCGTCCCTTCCGGGATTGCAAAAAGCCTGAGCCGCCTGGGGCTGACGCCCGGTACGGAAGTTGCCTGCCTCCGCCGCCTCCCCCTGGGGGACCCTGCCGTCTACCGCTGGCGAGGCATCGAGGTCGCCCTGCGCCGAAAAGAAGCATCAAGAATCGAAGTGATAAAAAGGAGGGAGGAGCCGGCCGGATGTCGTACCTTGTAGCCTTTGTCGGCTGTCCCAACGTGGGGAAATCCACGGTCTTCAACGCCCTGACGGG
>CAMVKI010000174.1 GCA_947168005.1 uncultured Clostridia bacterium | reverse complement strand
CTATATCTACTGCGTTCTGCTGAGCCCCTCCGGCCCCTACTACGCCAACGGCCTGAAGCCCGTGCCCATCTACGTGGAAGAGAACTATGTCCGCGCGGTCCGGGGCGGCACCGGCTTTGCCAAGACCGGCGGCAACTACGCCTCCTCCATGAAGGCCCAGTCCATCGCCCATGATAAGGGCTATTCCCAGGTGCTCTGGCTCGACGGCGTGGAGAAGAAGTACGTGGGCGAGGTCGGCGCGATGAACATCTTCTTCGTGGTGGACGGCGAGGTCCTGACCCCCGAGCTGGACGGCTCCATCCTCCCCGGCATCACCCGCATGTCCATGATCCAGATCCTGCGGGATAAGGGCTATAAGGTCACCGAGCGGAAGATCGCCATCCAGGAGATCGCGGACGCCTACGACGCCGGCAAGCTTCAGGAGGTTTTCGGCACCGGCACCGCCGCCGTCATCTCCCCCGTGGGTCAGCTCGAGTGGGGCGACAAGGTCATGAAGATCAACAACGGCGAGATCGGCGAAATTTCCATGTCCGCCTACAAGACCCTCACCGATATTCAGTGGGGCCGCGCCAAGGGCCCCGAGGGCTGGTCCGTGGAGATCGGCCACGAATAAATTACACACAAAAACGGGAGAGGCCGCGGCCTCTCCCGTTTTTGTGTGTTCAATTGGCAAACTGACTGTTGTACAGATTCGCGTAGAAGCCGCCGGCGGCCAGGAGCTCGTCGTGGGTTCCAATCTCGATGACCTTGCCATCCTTCATGACCAGGATCGCGTCGGCCTCCCGGATGGTGGAGAGACGGTGGGCCACGATGAAGCTGGTGCGGCCCCGCATCATTTTGGCAAAGGCCTTCTGGATGCGGATCTCCGTGCGGGTGTCGATGGAGGAGGTGGCCTCATCGAGAATCAGCATGGGCGGCAGGCAGAGCATGATCCGGGCGATGCAGAGCAGCTGCTTCTGGCCCTGGGAGAGCATCCCGCCGTCCTCGGTGATATAAGTGTCGTAGCCCTGGGGCAGAAGCCGGATGAAGCTGTGGGCGTGGGCGGCCCGGCAGGCGGCCTCTACCTCTTCGTCTGTGGCCTCGGGCTTGCCCAGGGTCAGGTTCTCCCGGATGGTGCCGGAGCGGAGCCAGGTGTCCTGGAGGACCATGCCGTAGCCGCTGCGAAGGGCGGCGCGGGACATATCCCGGATGTCGTTCCCGTCCACCCGGATGGCGCCGCCATCCACGTCATAGAAGCGCATGAGCAGATTGATGAGGGTGGTCTTCCCGCAGCCCGTGGGGCCCACGATGGCGATCCGCTGTCCGGGCTTGGCGGTGAAGGAAAGGTTTTCGATCAGAGATTTGGATTTATCATAGGAGAAGGAGACGTTTTCCATCTGAACCTCGCCGCGTACCGGGGTCAACGGGGCGTCGAGGACGCCGCCCCCTACGGCATTTTCCGGCGCTTCTGCAGGCTCGTCCATCAGCTCAAAGATGCGGGAGGCGCAGGCCAGTGCGTTCTGAAACTCCGTCACCACGCCGCTGATCTCGTTGAAGGGCTTGGTGTACTGGTTGGCGTAGGCCAGCAGGGCGGAGAGACTGCCCACGGTGAAGGCCGCCGCCGTGCCTGCGGTGGAGACGCAGAGCAGGGCTCCCGCCAGGACCACCGCCGCGTAGACCACGGAGTTGACGAAGCGGGTGCAGGGGTTGGTCAGAGAGGAGAAGAAAATCGCTTTCAGCGAGGTCTTTTCCAGCCGCTCGTTGATCGCGTCGAAGTCCTCCACGCAGCGCGACTCCCGTCCGAAGGCCTTGACCACCTTCTGGCTGCCCAAAAGCTCGTCCACAAAGGCCGTCTGCTCGGCCCGGGTCTTGCTCTGCTCCAGGAAGTAGCTGTGGGTGTGGGAGGCGATGAACTTCGCCATGACAAAGCTCAGAGGCGTCAGTACAATGACGATGAGGGCGATGAGGGGCTTGATGGAGAGCATAAAGCCCAGGGTGCCGAGGATGGTGATAACCCCGGTGAAGAGCTGGGTGAAGCCCAGGAGCAGGCCGTCGGAGAACTGGTCCACGTCGGTGATGATCCGGCTGACCACAGAGCCCACGCTGTTTTGGTCCAGATAGGACAGGGGCAGCCTTTGGAGATGCCGGAAGGCCCGGTCCCGGAGATCCCGGACCACGGTGAAGGCGACCTTGTTGTTGAGCACGCTGATGAGCCACTGGACCAGGGCCGTCAGAGCCGCGAAAACGGCAATCTTCGCCAGAATGGTCCCAATGGCGCCGAAGTCCACCTGTCCGGGGCCGAGGATGCGGTCAATGGCCCGGCCCACCAGGACCGGAATATAGAGGGTCATTGCCACCGCCGCGGCGGAAAACAGGATGGAGAGAACAATCAACCACGCATAGGGACGCAAAAGCGACAGGACGCGCTTCATGGTCCCGGAGGCAGGGCCGATGTGGGAAGCGGCCCCTGCGGAGCTGCGGACGGGCGTGACCCCCGATCCCTGATCCTTGATCCTTGATCCCTTTTTCATACCGCCGCCTCCTTTCGGAACTGGGACTCGTGGATTTCCCGGTAGACGGGGCAGCGCTCCAGGAGTTCGGCGTGAGTGCCCAGGCCGACCACGCGGCCCTCGTCGAGGACGACGATCTGATCCGCGTTCCGCACCGCCGCGGTGCGCTGGGCCACGATAAAGACCGTGGGCGCGTAGTCCAGTCCCCGCAGGGCCCTGCGGAGGGCGGCGTCGGTGGCGAAGTCCAGGGCGGAGGAGCTGTCGTCGAGGATCAGAATTTCCGGTCTGCGGACCAGGGCCCGGGCGATGGTGAGGCGCTGGCGCTGGCCGCCGGAGAGGTTCCGGCCGAACTGCTCGATCTCCCCGTCCAGACCGCCCTTCCCTGCCACGACCTCCGCGGCCTGGGCAAGTTTCACGGCCTCCATCAGCGCTTCGTCGGACACGGGATCGCCCTGCGGGCGATCGTTCGCCTGCGGCGAAGCGGACGGCAGAGTGCCGTCCCTACAGGTGGAGGTAGACAGCGGAGCGCCGTCCCTGCAGCCCCATAGTAGATTCTCCCGGATCGTTCCCTTGAACAGCACGGCCTTCTGGGGCACCACGCCGATTTTGGCGCGGAGGGCGCCGGGGTCCATGCTCCGCACGTCTTTTCCGTCCACCAGGACCCGGCCCGCCGTGGCCTCGTAGAAGCGCGGGATCAGATTGACCAGGGTGGACTTGCCGCTGCCGGTGCCGCCGATGACGCCGACGACCTGGCCGGGCAGGGCCCGGAGGCTCACGTCGGCCAGGGCCTCGCCGCCGGCTCCGGCATAGCGCAGGGAGGCGTGGTCGAACTCCACCCGGACCCCGGGATCGCCGCCGGGCAGGGTCTCGTCCACGGCTTCGCTGTCCTCCACGTCGAGGACAGCCTGGATGCGTCGGCCGCAGGCCAGGGACTTTGTGATATTGATGATGAGATTGGCGAGCTTAATGAGCTCCACCAGAATCTGAGACATATAGTTGTAGAGGGCCACCACCGCGCCCTGGGTCAGGATGCCCGCCTGGACCCGGAGGGCTCCGGTGCGGATCAGGCAGATGATCGCCAGGTTGACGACGACGTAGGTCACGGGGTTCATCAGCGCCGAGACCCGGCCCACCCGCTGTTGGGCGGCGGTGAGCGCTTCGTTTTTAGCCTCGAAGCTCTGACACTCGCTCTCCTCCTTGCGGAAGGCCCGGAGGACCCGAACGCCGTTGAGATTTTCCCGGGTCAGAGCCAGGACCCGGTCCAGCCGTTCCTGGACGCCCTTGTACATGGGCATGGTCAGCAGCATGACGCCGAAGACCACCAGGGCCAGCACCGGAATGGCCGCGACAAACCAGAGGGCCGCCGTCGCGTCGATGGTAAAGGCCATGACCATGGCCCCGAAGACCACGAAGGGGGACCGCAGCAGGAGGCGAAGGGTCAGATTGAGCCCTGTCTGCACCTGGTTCATATCGGAGCTCATCCGGGTGATCAGAGTGGGAATACCGATCCGGTCCAGGGTGGAATAGGGAAAGTCCTGAACGTGGGCGTAGAGGGCGTGCCGAAGCCGGGTCACAAAGCCCACCGCCGCCCTGGCGGAGAAATACTGGGCCGTGACGGAAAAGAGCAGGCCCAACAGGCCCAGGCCCACCAGGACCAGGCTCATGCGGACGATATAGCCCCGGTCTCCCCCGCCGATGCCCCGGTCAATGACCGCGGCCACCACCATGGGGACAAAGAGCTCCAGGGTCGCCTCCGCCAACTTCAGCAGCGGTCCGAGGACGCATTCCTTCCGATAGGGCTTCAGGTATGAGAACAGCTTTTGCATAGGAGCCTCCGACATTTTGATAGATTTATTATAACAGAAAACCCGGAAGAATCAATGCCGAGTTTGGATTGACAAGAAAAACCGGATCGGATATAATACGGATGATATTCTGAGATAAAGCGGCAGCAGGAGGTAACAGGATGGACCAGCGGGTACGCTTTGAAATGCTGATAGGCGCGGAAGGACTGCAAAAGCTGAGAAGCTCCCGCGTGGCGGTCTTCGGCCTGGGGGGCGTGGGCGGCTATGTGGCGGAGGCCCTGGCCCGGGCCGGGATCGGGACTCTGGATCTGATCGACAACGACCGGGTGGCCCTCTCCAATCTCAACCGGCAGATCATCGCCCTGCACAGCACCGTCGGTCAGACCAAGGTCGAGGCCGCGGCGGCCCGGATCAGGGACATCGACCCCGAAATCAGTCTGAATCTTTATCGGTGCTTCTACCTGCCGGAAACCCGGGAGCAGTTCGATTTTGCGGCCTACGACTACGTGGTGGACTGCATCGACACCGTGACGGGCAAGCTGGACCTGGTCATGCAGTGCCGGGCCGCCGGGACGCCGATTATCTGCGCCTTAGGCACCGGCAACAAGCTGGACCCGAGCCGCCTGGAGCTGGCGGACATTTCCGAGACCGCCGTCTGTCCCCTGGCCCGGATCATGCGCAAGGAGCTGCGCCGCCGGGGTGTGGAGCACCTAAAGGTGGTCTACTCCCGGGAGGAGCCCAGCGCTCCCCTCTTCCAGCCGGAGTCGGAGGAAGCGGAGCCGGAGGCCGCCGGAAATCTGAACGATGCCGGGCCCGCCGCAAGCCCGGAGGCCTACGGCAACAAGCGCCGCTCCGTTCCCGGCAGCTCCCCCTTCGTCCCCCCCGCGGCGGGCCTGCTGATTGCCTCGGCGGTAGTGCGGGATTTGTTGAACCCTGGTTTTGGCAGAAATAAGCATTGACATTTTCACTGTTTTCATGTATAATATTCACGTATCCTGACATGAGGGAGCAATCCCGGGGGAAAGGTGCGATAACGGGAAAACTATGACCGCGTTCGCACGCGGTCATTTTTTGTTACTTACAATCTTTATTTTGGAGGTTATCCTATGGAAACCAGAGTCGCAGTCATCAGCATTATCGTCGAGAACA
>CAMVKI010000173.1 GCA_947168005.1 uncultured Clostridia bacterium | reverse complement strand
CTGGAGAATCCCTTCCTGCTGTCCTCCTCCGTGGTGGCCAGCACCTACGACATGTGCGCCCGGGCCTTTGAGGCCGGCTGGGCCGGAGCCTGCTTCAAAACCATCTGCTCCTTTGAGATCCACGAGGTCTCACCCCGCTTCTCCGCCATCACCGGCGACAACGGGACCATCATCGGCTTCAAGAACGTGGAGCAGCTCTCGGACCACAGCGTGGCCGAGAACATGGAGATCTTCCGCCGGCTGAAAAAGAACTACCCGACCAAGTTCATCCTGGCCTCCATCATGGGCCAGAACGAGGCCGAGTGGGAGGAGCTGGCCCGCCAGTGCCAGCAGAACGGGGCCGACGCCATCGAGCTCAACTTCTCCTGCCCCAACATGGCGGAGGGCGGCCTGGGCTCCGACATCGGCCAGGACCCGGAGCTGGTGGAGCGCTACACCGCCGCAGCCCGGCGGGGCGCCTCGATCCCGATTTTGATGAAGCCCACCCCCAACGTGGCGGCCATGAGCCCCTCGGCGGAGGCGGCAAAGCGGGGCGGCGCCGACGGCTTCGCGGTCATCAACACCATTAAGAGCATCATCGGCGTCAACCCCCACACCTACGTCTCCGCCCCGGCGGTCCACGGCATGTCCGCCTTCGGCGGCTACAGCGGCGCCGCCGTCAAGCCCATCGCCCTGCGCTTCCTGGCGGAGCTGGGCAAGAATCCCAGGCTGGCCGGGATGCATCTGAGCGGCATGGGCGGCGTGGAGAGCTGGCTGGACGCGCTGGAATTCATCCTCCTCGGCGCTTCCAGCATCCAGGTCACCACCGCCGTGATGCAGTACGGCTACCGCATCATCGACGACCTCAAGTCCGGCCTGAAGCTCTATCTGGCGGAGAAGGGCTTTTCCTCCGTGAAGGAGGCCGTGGGCCTGGCTCTGGATTCCGTCAGCGAGACCACCGACGTGCTGGAGCGGGACACGGTGATCTTCCCCAAGTTCCATTTGGAGAAGTGCATCGGCTGCGGCCGCTGCGCCGTCTCCTGCGCCGACGGCGGCCACCAGGCCCTTCGCCTCAACGCCGAGCGCAGACCCGTGCTGGACGGGAAGAACTGCGTGGGCTGTCACCTCTGCGTCCTGGTCTGCCCCCAGCGGGCCATCAGCTCCGGCCGGAAGCGCTTTTTGAAGAAGTCCTGACCCGCGGCAGCGCGGTTCAAAGAAAGCAACACACAACAGCACAACAGGAGGTATGGAACATGAACGAAAAAAAATTAAAGCTCCTCTGCGCCGTCCTGGCCGTCCTTGTGGTCCTGCTGGCGGCCTCCACCGTCTTCTTCGCCGTCGGAAAGGCGAAGCTGCAGTCGGACTACAAGCTCTACAAGAACATCATCTCCCAGGATGAGGTAGAGCAGACCCTCTTCGGCCAGCCCATCTCCCCGGAGCGGAACGGCGAATACCGGCTGGCGGTGAAGACCGCCGCCGACGGCGACTTCCACGCCGAGCTCTCCATCTACGAGGCCAGGGACGGGAAGTATGAGAAGATCTTCTCCTGCCCCGCTCTGGTGGGCAAGAACGGCCCCGGCAAGCAGTCCGAGGGCGACGTCAAGACCCCTCTGGGCACCTGGACCATCGGCGAGGCCTACGGCATCAAGGACGATCCCGGAAGCCTGGTCCCCTTCACCAAGATCACCGACGACATGTACTGGTGCGCCACGGGCTCCAACGGCCTGAACTACAACCATCTGCTCTACAAGAGCGAGCATCCCGACTGGGACTACTCCGAGGACGAGCACCTGATGGACTACCCCATCCGCTACGCCTACCTGCTGGACCTGGGCTACAACGCCCCCTGCGCCCCCTACGCGGGCAACGCCATCTTCCTGCACTGCTGGAAGGAGCCGGACTACCCCACCGGCGGCTGCGTGGCCGTCTCCGAGGAGGACATGATCAAGATCCTCCAGACCGTCACGCCGGGCACCGCTGTGACGATCTACTGATTTCCTTTCAGCAAAAAGACCTCTGGCCGCCAGGCCAGAGGTCTTTTTGTATTCGTTCAGGGAGCCAGGAGCTCCACCTTTACGTAGCTGCGGTACACCGTCGCGGGCTCCTCCTCCCAGGGCTCCCGGGTCTCGATCTTCATGCTGCCCACGTCCAGAATCCGATACCGCGCGTTGGCGTTCATCAAAATTTCCTTCTCCGTGGAGTGCACGACCGCATCGACGCAGATCGCGCCCAGGCCCTCCATGGCCTCCGGGGCAGCGTAGATGACGAAGAGCGTGTCGCCGAAGTTCGCCGCAATCCCGGGATCGGTGGTGGTGCTGATCATAATGGGATCGGAGAACTCGCTCCCGATGGCGTCCACCAGCTGCTGCCGGGTCGGTACCGTGTCGGTTCCGGCGGCAGCCATAAGCTGGCTGTCATAGAGACCGCTGTAGAGGATCAGCGGCTCCTCCATTCTCCCGCGCCGGAGCTCGGTGAAGAGGCCGTGGTCCATCATCAGATAGGTCTCCTCAAAATCGTCGCCGAAGAAGTTGGCGGCGTCCGCCCACATGCCGGGGTCCCGGTTCTGCACGGCGGTCATGGCCATGAAGTGGGGCACGACCTCTCCCTTGTAGCGGGTGACGTAGGGAAGGGTCTCCTGGGTCAGGGAGACGCCCTCCGCCTCGTTGTAGGCCAGATAGCCTTCGCACCAGGCGTCAAATTCCGCGTTGTCAATCTCCCGGAAGCCGGCGTAAAGCTCCTCGCGGAAAAGGCTCTTCTCCCCGGCCGCGGAGCCCAGGGTCTCCGGGACGGTCTCCTCGTCGGGCTCCTCGGGCTCCGGCTCCGTTTCCTCCTCGGGGCGGTCAAAGGCCGCCGGGTCCACCGTCGTCCCTTCGGGGATGTCCGGGTCCTCAAGGGAGGTACCGGCAAAGGCTCCGGCGTCAATCTGCCGCAGGGAGGCGGGGAAGCGCACCGTAGTCAGGCCGCTCTCGGCCAGGGCATAGGCGGCGATCCGCTCCACCCCCTCCGGCACGGCAAACTCCGTCTGGGGCTCCTCGGCATAGGGGTCCGCGGGGAAATAGGCCAGAAGGGTCTTGCCGTCCGCGGTGTACAGGGAGCCGTCTATCAGCTTGTAGCTCCCGTTCCCCTCGTCCAGGGTCACGCTGCCGTTCAGCTGGAAGAAAGCGCCGGGCTCGATCTCCGTCACGGTGGCGGGGATGCCGAGCGTGCTGATCCCGCAGGAGCGGAAGGCACCGGCCTCCAGCCGCAGGGTTCCCTCGGAGAGCTCAAACCAATCCATGGCGGCACAGCCGGAGAAGACCCCCTCGGGGATGCGCTCCGTCTGCAGCCAGACGCCGGAAAGCTGGGAACAGTCCTCAAAGGCATAGCTGCCAAGCTCCCGCAGCGGGGCGGCAAAATAGAGACTTTTCAGGCTCTCACAGCCCGAGAAGCTCCGCTTGCCCACGGCGCTGACCGACGCGGGCAGCCGCAGGCTGGAAAGGCTGGCGCAGCCGCAGAAGAGCCGGTCGGGCAGGGCGCTGAGGCTGTCTCCCCCAAAGCGCACGCTGGCAAGGGCGCCGCAGCCCGAGAAGGCAAAGGCGCCGAGCTCCTTCAGGGCCGCGGGGAGCTCCATCTGCACCAGAGAATCACAGCACAGGAAGGCGCCCCGGCCGATGGACTCCACCCCGTCCTGAAGATCGACCAGGCTCAGCAGGCCGCAGCCGGAGAAGGCGCCGTCCCCGATGCCGCGCAGAGAGTCCGGCAGGTAGATCTTCCGAAGGGCGCTGCAGCACTCGAAGGCGTAGGCGCCGATCTGCTCCACGCCCTCCGGGACCCGGACCCTCTGCAGACAAAGCGCGCCGGCGAAGCAGCCTTCGCCGATCCCGGTGACGGGCCTGCCCTCCAAAACGGCGGGGATCTCCAGGCTGCTCTCAGAGCCCCGATAGCCGGTGATCGTCAGGCTGCCGTCGGCGTTTTCCCTATAATCGTAGCTCTGCTCCTCCGCCGGAGGCACGGGGCCCTCGCTGTTCTCCTGCTCCGAGGGCACGGGGGCCGTGCCGCTATGCGTCGGGGCGGGAGCCGTGCCGCTCTGCGTCGGGGCGGCCTCTCGCGTACAGCCGGTCAGCAGGGCCGCCGCGCAGAGCAAGGCGAGAAGGACCTTCCGCAAATTCTTTTTCACCGCTTCATCTCCCTTGTCTGTCCGTGCTTACTCCACCACCATCTGCTCGGTCTCGGAGATGGCGAAGATCGTGAGGAAGAGGTTCTCCAGGTCGTTGGAATTCGTCCAGACCCGGTAATACCAGCGGCCCACGGGGATGTTGAGCTTGTGCTCGGCGGCCTCGTCCTCGTGGACGTATTTGCCGCTTGTCTCGATCCGGGCAAAGGCCGCGCCGTCCTTGCTGACGTTGTAGACGAGGTTCGGGAACTTGCTCCGCAGATCCGTGGAAAGGCGGATGCCGCGCTCATGCAGCAGATCCCAGATGTTCTTGCCGTCGAACTTGAACCAGGAGCTGGCGGAGAAGAGCTCGTCGTTCCAGCTCTGGGTCACGGTGTGGCCCACCTCGTGCTCCGTCACGGCGCCGGTGGCGTGGTTGACGAACTCGAAGCTCCGGGCGCCGATCACGGCCTGCTTCGTCATCTTGCCCTCGAAGAGGATCCGGCGGTTCCCGTCCTCCAGAATGTAGCCGGGCTTCAGGGTCACGCCGTCGTGGCGGCAGTAGAGCTCCCGCACTCCGGGCGCCTGCTTGAAGCCCTCGAAGTCCGCCGTCGGAGCCTTGGGCATCTGATCCAGGGCTTTGCTCTTTTGGAAGGCCTTGACGGTCTTGAAGACGCCGAAGACCAGGGCCAGAACGCCCAGACCAATCAGCGCCGGGGCAATCACGCCGCCCATCTTGGTGTTGCTGATGCTGTTCGGGTTTTCCGCGTCGTAGAACACCTTGATTTCATCGCCCTGCTTGTAGCCGCTGCCCACGTTGTCGAAAGTGCCCGTGTACTCCTTGCCGTCTACGGTGTAGGTAAAGCTGACGTCGTACTCCTTCTCGCTCTCCATGTTGAGCTCTTCCGTCACGGCGGTGACCCTGCCGACGGTCTCCAGGTATTCTCCGCCGCCCATAAAGACCAGCATCAGGATACCAAAGACGATCAGCATAACGCCCATGGGAAGGAAGAACCGGGCGGGGCCGGTGTTGCGCAGAAATCTCGCGAATTTGTTTTCCATGTTGTTTTCATTGCTCCTTTCTTCAGGCTTGTGAAAATTATACCACAAAAGCCATAACTTGTCCATAGCGATCCCGGTTTTTTCGTCGGCTTCCCCATTTTTCCCGACATTTTCAAAAAAACCGTTGCAAAATTCCATATCATCCTATATAATATTTCAGCTTTGCCGGACGGGGCCGAACCGGGCTTCCCTCCTCCGGCCCGGCCCAATCCACAGAGAAACCGAGGTGCCAGTTCCATGACCTTCAGCTCCCTGACCTTTTTGTTCGTGTTC
>CAMVKI010000172.1 GCA_947168005.1 uncultured Clostridia bacterium | reverse complement strand
TGCGCAAGGCCGCCCAGATGATGGAATTCGAGTTCGCCGCCGTGCTGCGGGACCAAATTATCCAGCTGCGAGGCGGATGAAATGCGGCTGCGCCGCATGAAGTCCGCTTCGCGGATGAAGTCCGCTGCGCAGATGAAGTCTGCTGCGCAGATGAAGTCTGCTGCGCAGAAGAAGTATCGGCTTACGCCGATATGAAGTATGCGCTGAGCGCATATGGAGCTATCGTTTTATTCTTCAAATAAAACGATGCAGCAATTTGAATTTCATCGCAGGCCATACTTCATCCGCGAAGCGGACTTCATATACGAAGCCGCGTCAGCGGCAAGTATACTTCATATCTGCGACAGCAGATACTTCCTATCGCCGCAAGGCGATACTTCATCCAACACGGGAGGCTCTTATGGATTTGCGACAACTGATCGAAACGTATCGGCCCTGCAACGAGGCCGAGGCCCGGGACCGGGAGCTGATGCTCTACGCCCTGGACCACTTTCCGGATCTGCTGAGCCGGGAGAACCCGGTCTGTCATTTCACGGCCTCCAACTGGATCACCAACGCGGGTCGGGACCGGATCCTGCTGGTCCACCACAATATCTACAGGCACTGGGCCTGGACCGGGGGCCACGCCGACGGGGACCCGGATCTCCGGGCCGTGGCCCTGCGGGAGGCCATGGAGGAGACGGGGCTGACGGAGCTCCGGCCCCTCTGCGAGGGGATCTTCTCCCTCCAGGTCCTGGACGTGGACCACCATATCAAACGGGGGCAATACGTGGCCTCCCACCTCCACCTGGACTGCTGCTATCTCTGGGAGGCCGACGAGACCGCCCCCCTCCGGGCCAGGGACGGCGAGAATACCGGGGTGCAGTGGGTCCCCATCGACGAGGTCCTGGCCGTCGCCAACGAGCCGGTGATGGACATTGTGTACGGAAAGCTGAATGAAAAGCTGAAGGCGCTGTCCATCGTCACGACTGATGCAGCGATCACTGAAGCGGAGGAAGAGATGGCAAGCGGCAAAAAGCCAGAAAACGCTCGGACCGCGCTTGCGGCTTTGCGGAGGAAGTACTTTGGATAACTACGAGGTTTCGTTGAGTCCGAAAGCCCTGCGCGACCTGGATTCGGTTTATGCCTATATTTCCAGAGTGCTCCAGGCGCTCGACACCGCCGAGGCGCTGATTAAAAAATTAGAAACGGAGATTTTCTCGCTGGAACACTTTCCCTACCGCTGCCCGGAGCGGAACATCGGAACCTATGCCAACAAGGGCTACCGACAACTGCCTATCAAGAATTACACTGTGATCTATCGCATTGACGAAACAAACAAGCAGGTCGTTATCATCACAGTCCGCTATTCCAGAAGCAAACCATAGCGCAGAAACGCGGCAGAATTTTTTCTGCCGCTCTTTTCTTTTTCCCGAAACCTTTTCCCCCTGTGGTTCGTATTGTAAGTGAAAGGCCTTTCAAACAGAATGAGGTGATGCCATTTGAGACCGAGCCTGGAGCAGGCAATGGAGGCGCACGGCAAGCGCATCTTTGCCGCGGCCTACAGCCTGCTGAAGAATCGGGAGGACGCCGAGGACACGGTGCAGGATACCTTCCTGCGGTATTATACCTGCAGAAAGCAATTCGACTCCGAGGAGCATCTGCGGGCCTGGCTGCTTCGGGTGGCGATAAACCGAGCCCGGGATCTGCTGAAAGCGGCCTCCCGGCAGCGCAGCGTCCCGCTGGAGCTGGAGCCTGGGATCGAAGCCTTCCCCAGCGACGAGAGCCGCGAGCTGTTCCGGGCCGTGACAGCCCTGCCGGAGCCCTACCGGATCGTGATCCATCTGCACTACTACGAGGACTACCCCGTCCGGGAGATCGCCCGGGTCCTGCGGCTGCCCCAGGCCACGGTGAAGACCCGGCTCTTCCGGGGCCGGGAGCTGCTCAAAAAGGCACTCATGGAGGACACACCATGACAGAATACGAACGCTACACAGAGGCCTTCGCCAGGCTGGACACCGGAGTCACCCCGGCACAGGTCCGGGCCCTGGCGGAGCTTCGGAAAGGAACAATCAAAATGAAACACAGAAGACCCTTACGGATCGTTTTGATCGCGGCCCTGGTGCTCCTGCTGCTGGCGGGCTCCGTCACCGCGGCAGGCGTCAGCGGCGGCTGGCTGCTGCCGGCCCTGTCCAACGCGGGCATGAGCTCCGCCCTGCTGGAAAAGGTCATGCACCCCGCCGTCTCCGCCACCGTAGGAAACGAGCGCTGGACCGTGGACGAGCTGCTGATCGAGGGAAATACCGTCTTTATACAGTACACCCGGGAAAGCCTGGACGGCAGCCCGCTCCCGGAGCACCCGGAGGGGGCCGATTGGCTGGTGTATTGGATGGACGCTGACGGAACGAATCTGAGCGACATGTACGGCAGCACCGGCTATGTGACGGAGGACAGCGGCGATCCCACCCGCCAGGTAGAGCTTCGGAGCTTTGATTTTTATCTGGACGGCAGGGAGCCGGATTGGGAGCACACGACCCTGCTGCTCTATCTGGACAAGGGCGCTCTCTTCCCCAGGCTGATGTTTTCCGCGCCGGTCGGAACGCCCTTGTACCGCAGCGCCGCGCTGGAAGACGGGACCCCAGTGAAAATCGGGCGCTTTACCCTGGAGCTGGACCCCACGGGGATCACCCGGAACATGGACGCGGACTTTGCCGTGGTCCTGGCAGACGGAACAACCGTGGAAGGCGGCGGCGCCAGTGGGATCGATTCTCCCGAGCAGGGGCTGGTTCCCGGCTGTACGCTCCAGATCAGTCTTCGGCAGATCATCGATCCCGCCGAAGTAACCGCCCTCGTCATCGACGGCGTGAGCTATCCCCTGACGGACGCGCCGTAGGGACAGCTCGCAGCCGTCCGGGTAGGGGCGGCTCTTACCCGCAGGGTGAGCCGCCCGGCATTCGGAACGAATGCAATTTGCCGTAAGCAAATCCGGCAACCCTCGAATGCCCTGCAAGCAATTGTTTTCTCCGCAAACGCAGAAGCCCCGGGCGGGCGCTCAATGAGCGCCGTCCCTACGGCGTCGGCGTCACGGCGCGAAGCCCCTCCGCGCTGAGCCGGGCGTCGGCTACGCCTTCCAGGATCAGGTCGGCGGCGGGGTCCAATACTTCGCTCTGAAGCAGACGGCGAATCGCTCTTGCGCCCGCGGGATCGCGGGCGCTTTGCTTTGCCAGAAGGGCCGGGAAGGCCGAGTCCGGCTCCACCCGGAGGCCCGCAGCCTCCGCCCGGTCCAGGGCCTCCCGGAGCCGGAGGGCGGCAATTTTCTCCAGGGTCTGCTCCGTCAGGGGCCGGAATGCCACCACCGCGTCCATCCGGCCCAGGAGCTCCGGCGCGAAGGCCCCTTTGACCCGATCCCTCGCCCGGCGCTCTCCCTCCGCCGCGCCTCCGTCCCCGGGGGAAAAGCCCGCCGTCGCCTTTGCGCCGACGGAGCCGGCGTTGGTGGTCATGACCAGGATCGTATTGCGGAAGTCCGCGGTCCGGCCCAGGCCGTCGGTGAGGCGGCCGTCCTCTAAGATCTGGAGCAGCAGGGCCGTGACGCTGGGGTGGGCCTTTTCCAGCTCGTCCAGGAGGATCAGGCTGTGGGGCCGGGCCCGGACCCGCTCCGTCAGTTCCCCGCCCCTGCCGTGGCCCAGGTAGCCCGGCGGGGCCCCTAAGAGCCGGGCCGCCGTGTGCTCCTGGGCGTATTCGGTCATATCCAGGCGGATCATGGCGGCCTCGCTGCCGTAGACCTCCCGGGCCAGGGCCTTGCAGAGGGCGGTCTTCCCCACCCCCGTGGGCCCCGTCAGCAGGAGGGCCGCGGCGGGCCGTCCCGGCTCCCCCAGGCCCAGCCTGCCCCGGCGGACGGCGGCGGCCGCGGCGCGGACGGCCTCAGGCTGACCCAGGACCGCGGCCCCCAGCTTCTCCTCCAGGTCCCGCAGGGCGGCCCGGTCCCCCTCCCGGAGGCGGCGCAGGGGGATGCCCGTGGCCCGCTGGAGGGTCCCGGCCACGGCCTGCCGGTCCACGATCCCGGTCCCCCGGAGGCTCACCGCCGCGGCGCTCTCGTCCAGCAGATCCACGGCCTTGTCCGGGAGAAAGCGGCCCGGGAGATAGCGGTCGCTGAGCCGCACCGCGGCCTCCACGGCCTGGGAGAGGATGCAGACCCGGTGGTGCTTTTCCAGGCCGGGCGCCAGGGCCTTCAGGATCTCCAGGCTCTGGCCCACGGTGGCCGGGGCCACCTCCACGGTGCGGAAGCGCCGGGCCAGGGCCGGGTCCGCCTCCACCCGGCGGCTGTACTCCTCCCGGGTGGCCGCGCCGATGATCTGGACCCTTCCCCGGCCCAGGGCGGGCTTGAGCAGATTTGCCGCGTCGATGGAGCCCTCAGCCCCGCCGGCCCCCATGAGGGTGTGGAGCTCGTCGAGAAAGAGGATCACGTTCCCGGCCTGGGCCGTCTCGGCCAGCAGATCCCGGACCCGCTCCTCGAACTCTCCCCGGTAGCGGGTCCCGGCCACCAGGGCGGCCATATTGAGGCTCCAGATCCGCTTTCCGGCCAGCTGCTGGGGGACCTGGCCCCGGGCGATCCGCCGGGCCAGCTCCTCCACGATGGCGGTCTTCCCCACCCCCGGCGGCCCCACCAGGGCCGGGCTGTTCTTGTTCCGGCGGCAGAGGACCCGGATCAGCTCCGCCAGCTCCTCCTCCCGGCAGAGCACCGGATCCGGCGGAAGGCGGCGGTCCAACGGGATTGCAAACTGCTCCAGTAATCGCATGATACCACGTTCCTTTGATTGTGTTATTTCAAGGCATCAGGGATCAGGCACCGTACCCGCCCGCAGCGCCGGCAATCTGCCGCCCCGTTCCCCGCCTGGGGTACTGAAGAATGAAGAATGAATAATGAATAGTGAATAATTATGGTATTTTTCAATTCTGCGAATTGAAAAATGGAATTCAAATCGTCGCGAAGCGACACCTTTATTATTCATTCTTAAGTTTTCAGTCTTCAGTACTCATTTGCTTCCGGATTTGTCTGCGGCAAATTGCATTCGTTCCGAATGCCAGACAAGCACGGCTTGTCCCGACAGGCACATCTGAAGGTTTCCACACAAACGGGGGACCCGGTTCGACAACGCACGGCAAACCAGGCGGTGCCTGATGCCTGATCCCTGATTCCTGATGCCTCCAAATATGGAAAGGATGCCCAAAAAGTCAACAGCACAGTCGTAAATTATCAAAAATTTCACATTTATTTCTGAAATAACCATTGCATTTTTGAAAAAACATGTTATGATAAGGTCAGCAAGCAAAGAAACCACCCACCACCCGAACAGAAGGAGGAACGAACATGGCTTACACCATCACCGACAACTGCGTCAAGTGCGGCACCTGCGCCGACACCTGCCCCCTGGGCATCATCACCGAGGGCGAGGACAAGTACGTCATCGACGCCGA
>CAMVKI010000171.1 GCA_947168005.1 uncultured Clostridia bacterium | reverse complement strand
CCATCTCCGTGGGCGACGGCTGCACCATCGCCGGGCTCTGGAAGGGCCTGAAGGACCTCTGCGCCATCGGTTTTATCGATCGGCTGCCGAAGCTGATCTCCGCCCAGGCCGCGGGCTGCTATCCCATCAACCGGGCCGTGGAGACCGGTGAGCCCTGGCGTCCCATGGAGGAAAACACCCTGGCGGACTCCATCGCCGTGGGCGTGCCCCGGAACGCGGACAAGGCCATCGCGGCCATCCGGGAGTCCGGCGGCCTGACGGTGGAGGTCACGGACCGGGAGATCATGGACGCCCAGAAGCTCCTGGGCGAGAGCTGCGGCGTCTTCGGCGAGCCCGCCGGCGTCACCGGCACCGCGGGCGTCAAAAAGCTGCTCGAGCAGGGGAGACTCCCCGCCGATTCCTCCGTGGTCTCCGTGGTCACGGGCAACGGCCTGAAGGACGTCGCCAACGCCATCGCCGCCCGGGGCGAGCCCATCTCCGTGCCCGCGGAGATGAAAAAGCTCCTGGCCGCCTTTGCGGAAAACCGCATCGACCTGCGATGAAAGATCAAATAGTCTCCGGGCGGCCCCGACGCCGCCCGGAGCTTTTTTGTTCACAAACTTTTTGATTTTTTCGCAAATTATGTTCAAAAATGGAAAGTATAATGACGGCGTAAACAGAAAACAACAGCAAAGGAGTGCTGAGTTATGAACGAATATGATCCCTTTGACGAAAAGAAACTGGAGGATTCCGCACCCGAGGACGAGACCGCCCGCTGGGAGCCGGAGGCAGGCAGACAGGCCTTCGGCCCTGCCGGGGAGATTGCCGGCTTCGACGCCGGTTTCAACGCTTCCGATTCCGCAGGGGCCGACGCCCACATCGGCGCTTCCTCGGAGCCCGCAGGGGCCGACGCCGGCGGCGCCCCCTCCCTGAAGCCAGAGCAGCCCTCCTATGAGGACCGGCCCGTCTATCAGGAGCCCTCCTATCAAAACTACTACTACGCCTCGAATCCGAGCAGCACAGCCCGGCCCGACCAGAGCTGCCGGCCCGCTTCCCAGCCCGCGGCCCCGAAGGTCAAGGCCGAAAAGAAGCGCTCCGGCGGCTTCTGGAAAAAGGCCGTAGCCCTGGCCCTGGTCTGCTGCCTGCTGGGCGGCGCCGCGGGCTTCGGCGGGGCCCTGCTGGCGAACCGCGTTTCCCCGAAGAGCGCCGCGCCCGCCCAGAGCGGCTCTTCCGTCCAGGTGGCCGCTCCCCGGGAGACCACGGAGCTCAACGTCGTCACCGTGGACAGCGGCAAGCTGATGAACGCCGCCCAGGTCTATGAGGCCAACGTGAACTCCACGGTGGGCATCACCACCGAGATCACCACTACCAACTGGTGGGGCTACCAGTCCACTGCCGCCGCGGCGGGCTCCGGCTTCATCCTCACGGAGGACGGCTATATCCTCACCAATCAGCACGTCATCGACAAGGCCAACACCATCACCGTCGCCATGTACGACGGCACCAAGTACCCCGCCACCCTGATCGGCTATGACGCCAGCAACGACATCGCCGTGCTGAAGATCGACGCCAAGGGCCTGAGTCCCGTCACCCTGGGCGACTCCGACGCCCTGAAGGTGGGCGACGAGGTCGTCGCCATCGGCAACCCCCTGGGCGAGCTGACCTTCTCCCTGACCAAGGGCAATGTCTCCGCCCTGGATCGGGCCGTGACCCTCTCCAGCAACGTCACCATGAAGCTGATCCAGACCGACGCGGCCATCAACTCCGGCAACTCCGGCGGCGCCCTGTTCAACATGTACGGCGAGGTGGTGGGCATCACCAACGCCAAGTACTCCTCCAGCGGCTACTCCGGGGAGGCCAGCATCGACAATATCGGCTTTGCCATCCCCATCAACTCCGTCAGCGAGATCGTGAGCTCCATCATCGAGAAGGGCTACATTTCCACGCCCTATATCGGCGTCACCGTGGGCAACGTCAGCGAGGAGAGCCAGAGCTACGGTATGCCCCAGGGCGCGGCCATCCGCTCCGTGGAGGAGAACGGCCCCGCCGCCCAGGGCGGTCTCCAGGCCAACGACATCGTCACCGCCGTCAACGGCGAGACCATAGAGAACTCCGATGACCTGAAGAAGAATGTGGCCGATGCCGAGCCCGGAGACAAGCTGGAGCTCACTGTCTACCGCCGGGGCGAGACCCTGACGATCACCGTCACCGTGGGCGAGAAGACCCAGTCCGCCCTGCCCGACCAGCAGAACGAGCAGAAGAGCCAGTCCGGCCAGAACGGCCAGGGCCAGAACGGCCAGGAGGACCCGAACAGCCAGGAGGGCCAGAACGGCCAGAACGGCCAGAACGGCGCGGATCCCTGGGGCGGCTCCAATCCCTTTGACTGGTTCTTTTGGGGCAACGGCAGCTCCGACGGCAGTCAGGAGGGCAGCGGCCAGGGCGGCAGCTCCGATCCCTGGAGCGGCTTCCCCTTCGGCTGGGGCTTCGGCGGCTGAGCAATCCGTCCGATTCGGATTTGTCGGGGTGAGGCAATAGGCAATAGTTGAATAGGCAATAGGAGAACGACGAAGCCGCGACGTATCCTTCGCGCTCCTATTGCCTATTGCCTGATGCCTATTGCCTAATCGTCAAATCCCAAATTGCAGGCGCAAGCTGCGGCTTGCGCTTGCTTTTTTTTCGTTTTTGCGTTAAAATATCAAAAAAGCGAAAGGGGAGAGGCCCATGCTGCCGGAGCTGTTCTGCGAAAAAATGAAAACCCTGCTGGGAGAGGAATACGAGGCCTTCCTGGCCGCCCTGGACCGCCCCCGGGCCGTGGGCCTGCGGCTCAACCCGCTGAAATGTCCTACCGAGGAATCCGTTCCTCGGGAGGACGAAGGACGGATTGCCACGGCCAGTGTGCGCACTGGCCTCGCAATGACAGAAACGGGTCCTTCCGAGCCAAGCGAGAAATTCTTAATTCTTAATTCTCAATTCTTAACTTATCATTTGGCGCCCGTTCCCTGGTGTCCCACCGGCTTCTATTACGACCCGGAGACCCGGCCCGGCCTGCACCCGTATCACGCCGCCGGGGCCTACTATCTCCAGGAGCCCTCGGCCATGGCACCGGCAGAGCTGCTGGACCCCCAGCCCGGGGAGCGGGTCCTGGACCTCTGCGCCGCCCCCGGCGGCAAGAGCACCCAGCTCGCCGGAAAGCTGGCGGGGGAGGGGCTGCTGGTCTGCAATGAGATCCACCCCAAGCGGGCCGCGATCCTGGCCTCCAACGTGGAGCGGCTGGGGATCGCCAACGCCCTGGTCCTCAACGAGCACCCGGCCCGGCTGGCGGAGCGCCTGCCGGAATTCTTCGACCGGATTCTGGTGGACCCCCCCTGCTCCGGCGAGGGCATGTTCCGCAAGCACGACGCGGCCTTCGAGGACTGGAGCCCGGAGACCGTCGCCATGTGCGCCCGCCGCCAGGCCGAGATCCTGGACAGCGCCGCCGCCCTGCTCCGCCCCGGCGGGCGGCTGGTCTACTCCACCTGCACCTTCTCCCCGGAGGAGAACGAGGGCAGCATCGCCGGGTTCCTGTCCCGGCATCCGGAGTTCAGCATCGAGGCGGGGAGGGCCGATGTGGGCATCGGCCCCTACGGAGACAACAACGAGGGAAGGGCCGATATGGGCATCGGCCCCTGCGGGGCAGGGGAGTCGGGAGGAATGGGCTTTGCGCCGGGACATCCCGAATGGGCCGACGGAAACCCGGAGCTGTCAAAAACGATCCGCCTCTGGCCCCACCGGCTGCGCGGGGAGGGCCATTTCGCAGCAGTCCTGCGCAAGCATGTAGGGGCGGCCATTGGCCGCCCGCACACCGCAGATTCTTCCGAATACCGGATTCCCGCGGGCGGAAAAGCTTCCGCCTCGGGCGGGAAACCCTCAGCCTCGGGCGGGCGGCCGATGGCCGCCCCTACAGGGCTGCCCCGTCCGGTGGAGCTGCTGCTCTCGGAGCTGGGGATCGCACTCCCGGCGGGGAAGCCCGTGTGCTTCGGCGAGCGGGTCTTCTGGGCTCCGCCGGAGACGCCGGAGCTCCGGGGCCTGAAGGTCCTGCGGCCCGGCCTGGAGCTGGCGGAGCTGCGCCGGGACCTGGCCGTCCCGGCCCACGCCCTGGCCCTCTGGGCAAAGACCGCCGCCTCGGTCCACGCCCTGCGGGCCGACGAGTCCGCCTGCGCCGCCTGGCTCCGGGGCGAGACGATCCCCACCGGGGCCGAGGGCTGGACCCTGGTCACCGTGGACGGCCTGAGCCTGGGCTGGGGCAAGGGCGTCCGGGGCACCCTCAAAAACCACTACCCCAAGGGCCTGCGGACGCAGGGCTGACACAAATCCCGACTTTGGTTTACGTAAAAAATTCTGCTTTACTTTTTCGAAAGCTTGTGCTATAATCATGTAGTTAGAATAAAAGTTCTGCAACTATTTTCCTGCCAAAGAGGTAAGAATATATGATAAAATACGTGATCCACGGCGGCAAGCCGCTGAACGGCAAGGTCGTTATCTCCGGGGCCAAGAACGCCGCGGTGGGGATCCTGCCGGCCACGCTTCTGGTCAAGGGCGTCTGCCGCATCGAGAACGTTCCCGATATTTCCGACATCCGTCTCCTCCTCCAGATTCTGGACGAGATGGGCGCTTCCATTCGCCGTCTCAGCCCCGGGACCCTGGAGATCGACTGCACCAACGTGCGGGATTCCATCGCCCCCCCGGAGCTGGTCCGTCGGATCCGCGCCTCCTACTATCTGATCGGCGCCCAGCTGGGCCGCTTCGGCCACGCCACCGTGGCCCTGCCCGGCGGCTGCAACTTCGGCCCCCGGCCCATCGACCAGCACATCAAGGGCTTTGAGGCCATCGGCGCCGAGGTCAACCTGATCGGCGGCAGCGTCATTGCCACGGCCCCCCTGACGGGCCTCCAGGGCGCAAGGGTCAATCTCGACGTCGTGAGCGTCGGCGCCACCATGAACATCATGCTCGGCGCGGTCCTCGCCAACGGCACCACCTGGATCGAGAACGCGGCCAAGGAGCCCCACATCGTCGATTTGGCGAACTTCCTGAACGCCATGGGCGCCAAGGTCTCCGGCGCGGGCACCGACGTGATCCGCATCCGGGGCGTCAAGAGCCTCCACGGCGGCTCCTACTCCATCATCCCGGACCAGATCGAGGCCGGCACCTACATGGCCGCCGCGGCGGCGGCCGGCGGCAGCGTCCTGGTCCAGAACGTGATCCCCAAGCACATGGAGTCCATCACCGCCAAGCTGCGGGAGATGGGCGCCCGGATCACCGAATATGAAGACGCCATCGCGGTGGTCCGCACAGGCCGGCTCCGCCGGGCCAACGTCAAGACCCTGCCCTATCCCGGCTTCCCCACGGATATGCAGTCTCAGGTGGCGGTGTGCATGGCCCTGGCAAGGGGCACCAGCATCATCACCGAGGGCATCTACGACACCCGCTTCCGCTACTGCGCCGAGCTCAACCGCATGGGCGCGAATATCCAGGTGGACACCAAG
>CAMVKI010000170.1 GCA_947168005.1 uncultured Clostridia bacterium | reverse complement strand
TGATGAACGCCCCCGCCGTGGTCCTGGCCGACGAGCCCACGGGCAACCTGGACTCGAAGAACAGCCAGGAGATCGTCCAGCTGCTGAAATACTCCAACCGCCACTACGGCCAGACGCTCATCGTCATCACCCACGACGAGAGCATCGCCCTCCAGGCGGACCGCATCATCGCCATCGAAGACGGCAAAATCGTGAGAGACGAGAGGGTAAGAGCTTGAATACCGAACTGATTTTGCATGCCTGCATGGGGCTGGTTTTTGTGAAGGAAAAGCCCGCGGAGCAGCGGGAAAAGGGAACATGGAGCAGGAAGCAGGTCACGGACAAGGCCTGGAAGCAGCTCCTGCGGGAGGAAGCCTTCCTCCGGGCGTGACGACGTAGTCTGGAAATCCGGATGTCGGACCGTAGGGTCCGATTATGCCCGCGAAGCGGGACAATCGGACCGCTCCGCCGCAGGCGGAGGACAAGCTGCGTCGGCGTATCGTTGTCGCCCTCCGGGCGACCGGTGCGATTGTCCCCGCCGTTCCGGCGGGGCATAATCGCACCCTACGGAATGCCCCGACGGCACCCGAATCCGCCCCAGTCATTTTGCATTTTGCATTTTGCGTTTTGCATTTCCATCGCCCTGTGCGGATCGGGCCGGCAGATTGCCGGCGCTACAGACTTACTAATTGAGGTGAAAGCATGAACATCCTGACACAATATACCCGCCGCTGCCTGGGGAAGAACCGGGTGCGGACCCTGGTGACGGTCATCGGCATCATCCTCTCCGTGGCCCTGTTCACCGCCGTGGCCGAGGGCGCCGCCTCCGGGCGGCAGTACCTCGTGGACGTGGTGACGGCGGACGTGGGCGCCTACCACGGCATGTACGATGAGATCAGCGACGAAGAGCTCTCGGAGCTGAAGGACCAGGAGGGACTGGCCGAGCTCGCCACCCTGGACGGCCTGGGCTGGGCCATGGTCAGCGACAGCACCCAGGTCTATCCCTATCTGCGCGTCAGCGCCATGTCGGAGAACTTCCGGGAGCTGGTCTCCGTCCGCATCCTGGAGGGCCGGCTGCCCGAGAACGAGCACGAGATCATCATCTCCGACCGGGCCTCGGCCTCCACCGGGGCGGAGCTCCGGGTGGGCCAGCGGCTGAGCCTGGACCTGGGCCGCCGGGAGACCCTGGACGGCCTGCCCTTAGGGGAGCACAACCCCTACCTCTTCGAGGAGGAACGGCTGGTCGGGACCGTCCCGAGGGACTACACCGTCGTCGGCATGTACGACCGGCTCTCCAGCGACATCGAGGGCTACGAGATGCCCGGCACCCTGGCCCTGACCGTGGGCGCCGCCGGCGCGGAGCACAAGGCCTTCTTCACCCTGGACCGGATCGGGGATACCCTGGGCTTCCTGGCCGAGCACCCCTACGGCAGCGTCCGGAGCGAGAACCGGGACCTGCTGCTCTACTCCGGCGTCTCGGAGAACCGGCTCCTGGTGCGGGTGCTCTACAGCCTGGCGGCCATTCTCTTCGCGCTGATCTTCCTGGGCTCCGTGGCCCTGATCTACAACTCCTTCTCCATCTCCGTCTCCGAGCGGACCAAGCAGTTCGGCCTGCTGAAATCCGTCGGCGCGACGAACCGGCAGATCCGCCGGACGGTGCTCACCGAGGCCCTGCTGCTCTGCGTGATCGGCATTCCCGTCGGCCTGCTGGTGGGCTGCGGGGGCATCGGCCTGACCCTGCGCTTCCTGCGCCCGGCCTTTGACACCATGATCCGGCTGCAGGGCGCCGGGGACGTGAGCATGCGGCTCTCCCTCAGCGTCCCGGCCCTGCTGATCGCCGCGGGGATCGGCCTCTTCACGGCCCTGGTCTCGGCCTGGATCCCGGCCAAGCGGGCCACCAGGCTTTCGCCCATCTCCGCCATCCGCCAGAGCGCCGACGTGAAGGTCCGGGCCCGGGAGCTCAGAACCTCCCGGCTCACGGGAAAGCTCTTCGGCTTCCCCGGGACCCTGGCCTCCAAGAACTTCAAGCGCAGCCGCAAGCAGTACCGCTCCACGGTCATCTCCCTGTTTTTGAGCATCGTCCTCTTCATCTCGGCCTTCAGCTTCGCGGACGCCCTGCGCCGGGACGTGGGCGGCAGCGCCAACGAGTACGCCAGCGATCTGATCGTCCGTTTCGAGTCCTCGGAGGAGGAGTCCCTGGACCTGGAGAAGCTGCTGCGGGAGCTCCGGATGACCGAGGGGATCACCGACGGGGCCTGCGCGCTCCGCTGGAGCTGCGGGACGGCCTTCCCCGCCGCCGCGCTGAGCAGGGAGGCCGCGGATATGTGGCAGCTTCCCGACGAGGAGGCGTCGGTCTACGCCAACGTCTTCTTCACCGACGAGGCCAGCTACCGCGGGCTCTGCGCCAAAACCGGCCTCAACCCCGAGGACGGCCTGGCCGTCGCCTTTGTCAAGCAGCACGGCTTCCAGAACGACGAGAACGGGACCCGCTACGTCTCCTATGACGTCCTCCGGGCCGACGCCCTGCCCATGACCCTGGAGCTGCTCCTGGAAAAGGAGCCCGAGGGTTATTTCCCGGTGGATCAGGAGACGGATCCGGAGAGCGGAAAGACCACGGCTTACCTCTACTATCCCGAGAACGGGGAATTCGACCCCGAGGGCCATCTGAAGGAGGAACTGATCCTGCGCCTGCCCGCCGAGGAGGTGGAGGAGCGGCAGCCCCTGCGCGTCGGCGCCATCACCGACGAGCTGCCCCTGAGCTCCTACCGGGAGGAATTCAGCCTCTTCCTGCCCCTGTCGGCCGCGGAGGCCGTGGCGGGCCGGGAGGCGGAGGGCGCGCCGGAGTTCTTCTTCAACGCGGCAAACCACGCCGCGGGGCAGAAGGCCCTGACCGAGCAGCTGGACGCCCTGGGCCTGGGCGAGCGGGCCGACGTCTACGACACCCGCGACGGACGGGAGAGCTCCCAGGCCTTCCTGCTGGTGCTCAACGTCTTCACCTTCGGCTTCATCGTGCTGATCTCCCTGATCGCGGCGGCCAACGTCTTCAACACCATCTCCACCAACGTGGCCCTGCGGCGGCGGGAGTTCGCCACCCTGAAATCCGTGGGCATGGGGGACCGGGCCTTCGGGCGCATGATGCGCTTCGAGTGCCTGCTCTACGGCTCCAAGGCCCTGCTCCTGGGCCTGCCGGTCTCCATCGGCGTCAGCTGGCTGATCTGGAGGGCCGTCAACAACGCCTTCGACGGCGTCTTCCGCATCCCCTGGACCGCCATGGCCATCGCCGCGGGCTCCGTCTTCCTGGTGGTCTTCGCCACCATGCTCTACGCCACCGGCAAGATCAAAAAGGACAACCCCATCGACGCCCTGAAGCAGGAGACCCTGTAGCGCCGGCAATCTGCCGGCCCTGTCAGGGAACAGGCAACAGGCATCAGACCCGCCTGTAGGGGCGGCTCTTATCCGCCGGAGGCGGATGAGCCGCCCGGCATTCGGCACGAATGCAATTTGCCGGAGGCAAATCCAGCCCGGTTTCGTCAACGGACCGGGCTGGATCGCCCCGGCGGGCGATCGTTCGCCTGCGGCGAACCGGGCGGCTCACCCTGCGGGTAAGAGCCGCCCCTACGTCCCGCAAATCGGGCGCTTGCTAAGCGCCTCTACGGAGTGGTCCCGTACTGCCTGCGGCGTGGGAGAATGTCCTTGACTTTCCTTCGAGAATCGGATATGATGAATACCGGAATCGCCGCCCGGCGGCGTAATACGCGATCCGCCCGGGACCGCGGAAGGAGAGAGATATGAGCAAGTTCAAAGACTACCTCAAACAGCAAAATATCGAGCTGTCCGCGAAACGCTATTTCATCGACGCCATGAGCGCCATGGCCCAGGGGCTCTTCGCCTCTCTGCTGATCGGCACCATCCTGAAAACCCTGGGGCAGCAGCTTCACTGGGAGCTGCTGGTCACCGTGGGCCAGTTCGCCTTTGATATGTGCGGCCCGGCCATCGCCGTAGCCATCGGCTACGCCCTGCACGCCGCGCCCCTGGTGCTCTTCTCCCTGGTGGCCGTGGGCTTCGCGGGCAATCAGCTCGGCGGGGCGGGAGGCCCCCTGGCGGTCTACGTCCTGGCCATCATCGCCTGCGAATGCGGCAAGCTCGTCTCCAAGCGGACCAAGGTGGACATCCTGGTGACCCCCGCCGTGACGACCCTGGTGGGCGTCCTGCTGGCGATCCTCATCGCGCCGCCCATCGGCAAGGCCGCAAGCTGGGTCGGCGATCTGATCAAGTGGGCCACGGAGCTCCAGCCCTTCTTCATGGGCATTCTGGTCTCCGTGGTGGTGGGCATTGCCCTGACCCTGCCCATCTCCTCCGCCGCCATCTGCGCGGCCCTGGGTCTGACGGGGCTGGCCGGCGGCGCCGCCGTAGCGGGCTGCTGCGCCCAGATGGTGGGCTTCGCCGTCATGAGCTTCCGGGAGAACCGCTGGGGCGGCCTGGTGAGCCAGGGCATCGGCACCTCCATGCTGCAAATGCCCAACATCATCAAGAATCCCCGGACCTGGATCCCGCCCATCCTGGCCTCGGCCATTACCGGCCCCCTGGCGACCTGCCTCTTCCGGCTGGAGATGAACGGCCCCGCCGTGTCCTCCGGCATGGGCACCTGCGGCTTCGTGGGCCAGATCGGCGTCTACACCGGCTGGGTCAACGACGTGGCCGCCGGGACCAAGGCCGCCGTCACGGCCATGGACTGGATCGGCCTGGCGCTGATCTGCTTCGTCCTCCCCGCCCTGCTGAGCTGGGCCTTCTGCGCCCTCGAGCGCAAGCTGGGCTGGATCCGGGACGGAGACCTGAAGCTGCGATAAACTCCTGCGAACAAAAAACGACCTTCCGTCATCACGGAAGGTCGTTTTTCGTTCGCAGGATCCTGTATACGCTCTCGTCGATGCGCGTTTCGGGGACGGTCCCGTCCCGGACGGCGGCCAGGACGGCCTCGTAGGCCGGGACCAGCTCGTCGGAGGCCAGGAGCAGGTCGTTCCCGGCCAGGACGGCCAGGACCGCGGCCTCGCCGGGGGCGTAGCCCTCGGTGATCGCCCCCATGCCCAGGGCGTCGGTGACCAGCAGGCCCTCGTAGTGCCGCTCCGGCCCCCGCAGGATGGACAGCAGGGCGGGGGAGAGGGAGGCGGGCAGGCCCTCCGGGTCCAGCTCCGGCACGCAGATATGGCCCGTCATGATCATCGGCGCGCCGGCCTCGGCGGCGGCCAGGAAGGGCCGCAGCTCCGGGCTCTCCTCCGGATGCTCCGGGTCCAGGTGCAGGACGGCGAAGCCCTCGTGGGAGTCCTCGGCGGTGCCGCCGTGGCCCGGGAAGTGCTTCCAGCAGGGGAGAATCCCCTCCCGGCTCAGACCCTCGGCCAGGGCCCCGGCCAGCTCCGTCACCCGGTCCGGGTCGTTGCCGAAGGAGCGGCTGCGGACCACCCTGTTCTCCGGGTTCGTCAGCACGTCGGCCACCGGGGCGAAGTCCAGGTTGAAGCCCAGGTCCCG
>CAMVKI010000169.1 GCA_947168005.1 uncultured Clostridia bacterium | reverse complement strand
CCTTGCCGGGGGCCACACAGAGGGTGTTGGAGCCGTCGTTCCACTGCTCCCGCTGGGCGGCCACGTTGTCGCCGCCGCCGCAGAAGATGAGCTGGATGTCGTCCCGGTGCAGGTGGTACTCCAGGGCCTCCCGGAGATTGCCGCCCATATCGCGGATTTGCAGACGGCCCCCGGCGCCGGGCTGAATCTCGAAGATGCGCAGGGAGTCCAGCATGTCCGGGAAGACGACGAACTTGTCGTGATCCACCTGGGTCAGGACCGTATCGAGGTGCATGGTGGCGCGCATACAGGGGATTTCCAGGGCCAGGATCGTGTGGATGGTGGCCTGCTCGTCGGCAAAAATCTTCTTGGCGATGTTTTCAACGGCCTCGGGGGTGGTGCGCTGGGAGATGCCGATGGCAACCACCTCGGGAGAGAGGTTCAGCACGTCGCCGCCCTCGAGAGAGTAGTGCTCGCTGCCGTTGGCATAGAGCCGGACCTTGCCGCCGAACTCCGGGTGATAGCGGAAGATGTAGCGGGCGAAGATGGTCTCCTGGCAGCGGGTGACGGAGTACATCCGGTTGATGGCCACGCCCTCGCCGATGGACTCAAAGGGGTCCCGGGTGAAGTAGAGGTTGGGCATGGGCTCCAGGACGAAGTTGTTCTGCCGGTTGAGCATGGCGGGCAGGGAGAACTTGGGCGAGGCGCCCAGCTCCCGGAAGGAGACGCCGGCCATGGTCTTCAGAATCAGCTCCTTGTCGTCCCGGATGGAGAGCAGATACTCATAGAGCTCCTGCCGGTAGTCCACGTTGGGCGAGAAGGTGACAAATTCCTTGAGAAATTCCTCCCGCAGGCCGGGGTTGGCCTTCAGAGTCTCGGCAGCCAGGTCCTCCAGATAGACGACCTCGGCGCCGTTCTCCCGCAGAACCTGAGCAAAGCGGTCGTGCTCCTGCTGGGCGACCTCCAAATAGGGAATGTCGTCGAAGAGCAGACGGTCCAGGGTGTTGGGGGTCAGGTGCTCCAGCTCCTGGCCGGGGCGGTGCAGCATCACACGTTTGAGCTGCGCGATCTCACTTTTGACATAGATAGGCATAAGAAACTCCTTTGCCGGTCATGGCCGTTCTTGGTCATTTTTTCACAGCTATTATTATATGCCGAAAGTTCGTTTTTGTCAATCATAAACAAATTGCCGATTGATAAGCTTTACTTATCAATCGGCAGTCTGTATCTCCAGCTCGTATCGGCCGCAGGCGTTGATGACCGTGGTCTCCCCTACCTGAAGCACCCGCTTGGAGAAGGATTTGTAATTCAGATGCTGGTGGCCGTGGATGAAATATTTGGGTTGATACTCCTCGATGAGCCGGGTGAAGCACGCGAAGCCCCGGTGGGCCGGGTCGTCGCCGTCGCCGTAGCCTCTGGGAGGCGCGTGGGTCAGGATAATATCCACGCCTCCGGCCTTTTTGACGGCCCGGCGGGTCTTGCGGATTCGGCGCTCCATCTGCTTTTCCGTATACTGGTGGGGCTCGCCGTTGTACCAGGCACTGCCGCCAAAGGCCAGGATCCGCAGGCCCTTGACGACGGTGAAGCAGCCGTCCACGCAGTCGCAGCCCTCGGGGACGTCCCGCTCGTAGCGGACGTCGTGGTTGCCGTGGACGTAGAGCAGCGGCGCCCGGGCCATGGTCACCAGGAAGCGCAGATAGACGGGCTTCAGGTCCCCGGCGGAGAGGATCAGATCGTAATCCTTCAGCCGCCCGGGGACGTAGTAGTCGTAGAGGTAGGGCTCTTCCTTGTCGGAGATCAGCAAAAGCTTCACAGCTGTTTCTCCTCCTTCACCGTGGTCAGCTCGTCCCGGTAGAGACCCAGGAGACGGACCATCTCTCTGGCGCCGGGCAGGAGCTCGTCAAAGGCCGGAATCTCCCCATCCACATTCTCGCAGAGCCAGTCCATTTTGGAAATCTCCTCGGGGCTCAGGCCGGTCTCGCCGTCGCAGCGCAGGACGCCGTTCTGATCGACGATCCGGGTCCGGAAGGGCTCCAGACTGCCCTCCGTAAGGCCGTGCTTCAGGAGCAGGGCCAGGCTGCGGACGCCGTCGGGCACCTCGTCGGCCAGCTTGACGTCGATGACGCCGCTGTCCATGCCGAACCAGAGGTTCAGGGCCTTGTCCGCGGGGCCGGTATTGAGCTTGCCGCTGAGGGCAGAGCGGACCACCTTCTCGTAGAGAACGCCCCAGTTCCAGCAGGGCAGGGCCAGGGGGACGGGGGACTCTCCCCCGCAGTCCAGGAAGGTGCCCCACTCGAAGCCCCACTGCTCGGCGTCCGTTTTGGCTGCGTCCCGGTTGGAGATAACCTCGACGCCCCGGCGGCGAAGCTCCGCGGCGCAGTCCCTGCGGACACAGGACCAGAGCAGCTCCACCCGGACCCGCGGATTCACCATGCGAGCGCCGAGGGCGAAGGCGTTGATGGCCGCCGGCTCGCCGAAGATCGGATAGCTGGCGACGTAGCCCACCCGGTCATTGGCGGCCATGGCGCCGGCCACGGCGCCGGTGATGAACTTGCTCTCATAGATGCGGGCGTGGTACATGGTGACGCCGGTGTAGGGCTGGGAGAGGGCGCAGTTGAAGACCTTGACCCGCTTGTCCAGGGCCGCCAGCTTGCGGCAGGCCTCGATCATGGGCGGGGTCGTGGCAAAAATCAGCTCCGCGCCGTCCTCCGCCGCGCCGAGCATGGCGGAGTAGTAGTCCCGCTCCTTCGCGATATAGGTCATGGCCTCGACTTTGCCCTCCAGGGCGGCCTCCATGGCCTGGCGGCCCAGGTCGTGGGCGCGGGTCCAGGCACTGGATTTGGGCTCGAAGCCGTAGATGAAGGCGACACGGACCCGGTCCGGCTGGCTCACAGCTGTGAGCAGCTTCGAAACAAGGCTCTTGTCCTTCTCGGGAAGCTCGGGCTCCAGGGAAATGGAGGGCTCCTCGGCCTCGTTCTGGAGCTTCATGTCGGGCCAGAGCTTGGCTACCCGGTCCGCCAGCTCGGCGGCGGTCCGCTCCTTCAGGTCGGAGAAGGGGAAGACCTGGAGCCAGACCAGCAGGGCGTCGGCGGGCGCCGCGGGCTGCTGCTTCATCTTCTCCAGAGCGCTCTGGAAGCGGGCAAAGCCCGAGCGGAAGCTGCGGCGCTCCTCCTCGGTCCAGATGTGGTCCTCGTCCATGCCCAGGGCCGCCTGGAGCCTGGCATAGCCGCCAAGCTTCTCAAAGCGCAGGCCGTAGAGGCCGGAGAGCTCGAAAAAGCGCAGGAACTCGTAGTAGCGCTTGATCTCCGGGTCCTCGCTGCGGGCGGGCAGGAGGCGGATTACATTGGCCGAAACGGTGGGGGCGTCGAAGCTGCGCAGGACGCTGACGCGCTTGTTGCCCTCCTGGACATAGAAGTATCCCAGGAACTCGTAGGCCAGGATGGGGTCCCGGATTCCCTCCTCCAGGTGGGCGTCGCAGAGGTGGATCCACTTGACGCCGAACTCGGTGTCGGCCTCCAGCAGAGGCATGAAGTTCCCGGCCAGGGCCGCGGTGCGGCCCGCGGAGCGGGTGCCGACGATGAGCTCCGCGGGGATGTTCATCTGACCGAGCTCTGTCCGGCCTACAATCTCATAGTCCTTCTCCACCTCGTCCAGGACGGCGGGATAGGGCCGGGTGCCCTGGGCCTGGGCGGTTTTTACATATTTCAGGCCGCTTTTCAGGGCCTTCGCGTACTGTTCGCTTGCTGCAAAATTCATAGTGTCACACTCCCTTCAGAGCCCTCTTATTCTACCACGTTTCAGGAAGCGGGTCAATCGGCAAAACCCACAAGGAATTCGCTTCAGGCTCCTTGTGGGTTATGCTTATTTTCGGTCGATGACGCCATAGGCGCGGAGCAGCTCCACCCGTTCTTTGCCGAGGCGCATGGAGGCCACGGGGTTTTCATGTCCGTATTTGCCTCGGTTTTTCAGGTAGCTGCCGGCACGGAGGGCCCAGGCGGCGGGGAGGAGCCAGGGGCGCTTTTCCAGCCAGGGGTAGCGGGGCGTCAGGGAGCTCCGCTCCGGGAAGAGGGCTCTGCGCAGGCCGCTGACGGAGCGGCCGCTGTTTCTGTTCTCTACTGCGCCCAGGGTGTAATTCGCGCTGTGGATGCGGTCGATGTCCTCACCGTGGAGGCCGGCGTCCAAGATATCCGCCAGCAGGGCCGTCTCGTCCACGGCGGGGAGGGCGAAGGCCTCCGGCACAGGCAGGCCAAGATGCCGCTCCCCGATCCGCAGGATGGCGGCTGTGAAGCAGTCGCAGCGGTTTTCCGCACAGGCCCCGAGGACCCGGGCGAAGTCGATCTCCTCCGCGTACTGCCGGGCATAGAGACAGACGTCCGCCGCGACCCGCAGGCCGAAACCGCCGTAGAGAAAGTGCTTGAAGGCGTGGAGGATCAGGAAGAGCAAATGGTCCGTCGACGCGAGGGTTTGCAGGCTCACGTCCTGAATCCGAATGGGAACGGCGCGGTCCGCCGCCCCCGCAAGGGCCTCGTTGAAGGGCCGCAGGATCTCGGAATCCGGGTCGAAGAAGCAGCTGTTCAGCTCCACAAAGAGAGAGCTGTCCCGCTTGTAATAACAGAGCTCCGTGCTCCGGTTCAGATCGCCCTCCGGCTCGTAGGGGGTCATACCCAGCTCCAGCATAGCCGCGTGATAGGCTGGGCCGGAACCGGGGGGAATCAGCAGGTCCTCGTCCTCCGAGCTGCGGAGCAGAGGCTTGGGCCAGAGGGCGCGGCAGACCGCCCCCTTCAGCAGCACGGGCTCCAGTCCCCGCGCCCGGAGGCCCAGGATCAGATTCAAAAAGTCGTTTTCCCGCAGCGCCTGGCTCGTCAGCTGCTGAAGGGCATGGGACTGCCAGTCGGAGGAGCCGGGCACATTCGCCGTCTGTCGGGGCACCACCTCATCCGTCGCCTGCGGCGACACCTTCCCCTCAAGGGGAAGGCTTTGGACGGGGGACGCGGAAGGGCCGATGTGGGCATCGGCCCCTACGGGTGGGGGGGACGGCGGCCTGGGGTCAGGCCGCCCTGCGGGGGCGGGGGGTGCGGGAGGGCCGATGGGGGCATCGGCCCCTACGGGGGACGGCGGCCTGGGGTCGGGCCGCCCTACGGATGCGGGGGGCGGCGGCTTGGGGTCGGGCCGCCCTGCGGGGCGGAGGGCGGCGCGGCAGCTCGGCAGGGACCAGGCGGCGTCGAGGATCGGGGGAAGCAGCTTATGGGCCTCGGCAAGCTGGAAAAGCCCCTGCCATTCCCCGGGGGCCAGGCCCGGATCGGCGGGAGGCGTTTCATGGAGGGCGTCCCGGAGGATGGCAAGGAAAGCCCCTTCCGTATGTGTCATCCCCATGCGCCTCCTTCCCTTTCGTTCTGTTCTTTCCATATTATTTTATCATAAAGGGATAGAAGGGTCAAGACGCAAAAAACACAAGGAATTCTCGTTCCTTGTGTTTTGCGCAGTTCCTTCTTGCTGCCTTACTCTGTTTTCCGGATTACAAAGCCCAGCTCCAGGAGCCTTTGGCAGAAGTCCTCGATCCGG
>CAMVKI010000168.1 GCA_947168005.1 uncultured Clostridia bacterium | reverse complement strand
TACATACAGGAAGCATAGATTGAAAACGCTTCTTCTGACAGTAGCCAATCCGCATCCTCGCATAACATAACCTTCATAAACATCCTCACAAATGTCGATTTGTCGAACTGATTATACCACCCCAATTCGGCATGGTCAATTACGTTACTCTCAAAAGCATGAAGGAAGTACTTCCTTACGAAGTGCCTCCCTCTGCGAGCCGCGTTTTGTTATTTCGGAATTATCCAGCTTACGGTCAGATTGTCGCCCCTCGGAACAAAGGAAAAGCCGAGGCATTCGTACAGACGAATGGCGGGGGTGTTATCCGCATCCACAAACAGCAGCATACCCTTTGGCTGATTCTCTCTGAGGGCCGCCGTCATCAGCTTTCTGCCCCAGCCCCGCCGCCGGGATTCCTCCCGGACCCAGAGATCATAGATTTCATTCTCGTCAAATTTATGGGTGAAATCCAGATACCCGACGACGTGTCCTGCTTCGACGGCCAGGAAAACCCGGAAGCGATCCGGGGCCTGAATGATCCTTTCGGCGGTCCAGTAGACGTCCCGGTTGTGAATGGCGATATATTCCCCATAATACCGTTCTGAAAGAGGCACAATTCCGTCGGTATTCCAATCCATTCTCAGAGCTTGCAGCGACATTCTGCGCTGTACCGGGTCAAAGGCAGCTTTTCGCTCCCTCAGAAGCCTTTTCAAACTACTGTTGCGGGGGTTCAGCACGAAATCCGCCTGAAAGCCGGGATACCAGGCGCGGAGCAGGTCCAAAATCTCCCGATATGCAGCGTCGGAACGGGACAGGCCGACGATCATCTCCAGATAGCGCTCCTCGGGCAATACGAGAAACACGAAGAGTCCCGTCATCCTCTCCCCGTCAAAAACGCCGAGAACAAGATCGCTTTATTTCTCCACCGCGTCGCGCAGATTGACCTGCATCTGCTCCTCTGTGAGCAGATGGGGATCGGAATAGTCCGGGTCCCGGTTGAGCTCGGTCAAAAAGGACGTATATGGGTCCAGCTCACGAAGCACGCGTATCATCGAATCCGGCTCCTTTCTCTATGGCTTCTCAGCCGCTTTCACGAAGGCCCGGAAGATGGGGACGCCGGGGCCGGTTTGCACGTCAAAGAACTCGGGGTGCCACTGGACGGCCCAGAGGAAGGGCTGTTCGGGGTGGAAGAAGGCTTCGATGAGGCCGTCGTCGGCCTGGGCCATGGGCTCCAGGCCGGGCGCCAGGGTCTTGATGCCCTGGTGGTGACAGGAGTTGACCCCAAGGGTCTTCGCGCCGTAGAGGGCTTCCAGGGGGCCGGAGAGGCTCACGGAATGCTCCGCCCGGTCATAGGGCCGCTCCATGCGGTGGTTTCTGCCCGCGGGGCGCTGGGTGGGCAGGTCCTGCCAGAGGGAGCCGCCGAGAGCTGCATTGATCAGCTGGAGGCCCCGGCAGATGCCGAGGATGGGCAGCCTCCGTTCCATGGCGGCCCGGAGCATGGCAGCTTCCAGACGGTCCCGGGCGGGACAGAGCTCCTTGCAGAATTCTTCCACGGGCTCGCCGTAGAGGGCCGGGTCCACGTCCTGGCCGCCGGTGAAGAGGAGGCCGTCGCAGAGCTCCAGAAGGCGCTCACAGTCCTCCGCGCCGTCCAGGGGCAGCATGACGGGCAGGGCTCCCGCGTGCTCCAGGCCCTGGAAATAGGCTGGGAGCATCCAGTAGGAGTCCTTTTCTTGATCGTAGAGCGGCAGGACGCCGATGACGGGCTTTTTCACGCCTCAGACCTCCCCTTCCCCAGGCTCCAGGACGTAGGCGTCCACGATCTCGCCGAAATAGGTCAGATGGGGATCGCAGTTGGAGCCGGAGAAGCTGCTCTCCTTGTCCCGGGGATAGAAGCGGTCGGACAGGGCCTCGGGCAGGAGGGTCGGGTCCTGGAGCTGGCGATAGAGGATCCTGCATTCGATCGTCACGGGGAATTCCCGGATGGCGGGCACGGAGACGGCCTGGCCGGGGACGGTATGCAGGCCGCAGGCAGCAAGTTTATCCATGTCCCGGCCGCTCTTGCCGCCGCAGACGGCGATGGTATTTTTATCGGGGGCGCCCAGGGGGATATTCACGGTGAATTCCGGGTTTTTGTCGAGAAGCTCCCGGGTATAGCGGCCCGTGCGGACGTAGGCGGCGAAGACCGGACGGTTCCAGTTGACGCCCACGGTGCCCCAGCCGATGACCATGGAATTCACCTTTTCATCGGCGGCGGAGGTCAGAAGAATGCCCTTGGGAAGGGTTTCGGCGGTATATGCGGCGATTTCCGAGAGGGTGAGTTTTCTGCGATTCATATCGTTTCCTCCTTTTGATCGTTTTTCAAAGTATAACATAGATACGCCCAAAACACAAGGAAGATGCGTGCAGAAAGTAAGAAGTAAGAAGTAATAGGTAATAAGTATCGTTTGCGGAACCTGTTCATTTTTACTTCTTACTTTTCACTTTTTGCAGCGGGCGGACGCTCAATGAGCGCCCCTACGGCGTTGCCCGTGACGGGTGCCTCGTTCAAGCGGGGGAAGATCTGGCGCACACTGTGCGCCGCTACGGGCGTGGCCCTGATCCCTGATCCTTGATCTTTATCCCTGATCTCGCCAGAGCTTGTCTTCGCGGTAGATCAGGTTTCCGTAGCCGCCGTCCACGCGGTCCAGGGAGTGGGGCTTTCTGGCCTTGGCGGTGAAGCCCTTGTAGCCCCGGAGGTCGTAGGGGATGCGGTCCGTGTTGCCGGCCAGGACCTCCTCGCAGACCTGAATCACGGCGTCGAAGATTGCAAAGGGCAGCTCCCCGTTTCCGTGGCCCTCCAGGATGCGGTCCACCTTTCCGTCGAGGAGCGCCCGCAGGCGGATCAGGGTGTCCCGGTATTCCTCTACGGTGGTGGCCTCCTTGCCGACCAGGAAGCTGGCGCGGCTCACGGCGTCGCCGGAAAAGAGGATCCGGTGCTCCCGGTCCAGATAGACCAGATTGCCCCGGGTGTGGCCGGGGCAGGCAAAGGCCTCGATGGTGGTGCCGCCCAGGTCGAAGACGTCGCCCTCCCGGACGGGATGGAAGCGCTTGAAGTCCGGGGGCGGCAGCATGTCCTCCGGGGTCACGTTTACCGCGTCCCGGGAGATGCCCAGGCCCAGGAGGCGGTAGCCCGCGTCGGTCTGGCGAGTGAAGACCTCTTCCTCCTCCGGGTTCAGCCAGACCTCTTCAAATTCCACCGCGCCCATGGCGTGGTCCTGGTGTCCGTGGGTCAGCAGGACGAGGAGGGGCAGCTCGTTGCGCTTGTCCACCTCGGCCTTCAGGGAGCCGAAGCCGCAGCCGGTGTCGATAAGGGCGGCCCGGTCCTTCCCCTTTACCAGGTACATGCGCTCGTGGAAGCGGCCTAAGAATTCTGTGATGTGATCCGTAATTCGGCGGACTGCAAAGTATACCATATTGTTCATCCTATGAGACGCCCTCCGGTATTCAGCCGGAGGGCGTTTTTTTGTCAGCTTATGCTGTGGCGCACACTGTGCGCCGCTACATTGGGGGTGGCGCACGCTGTGCGCCGCTACGTATGGAGACCGTGGCGCACGCTGTGCGCCGCTACATTGGGGGTGGCGCATGCTGTGCGCCGCTACGTATGGAGACCGTGGCGCACGCTGTGCGCCGCTACGTAGAGGGACTCTACTTATCCTCGTTGGGGTAGGGCTCCAGGAAGGCGTGGAAGTGGCGCATGGGGAGGGTGCGGCCCTTGACGATGCGCATGTTCGGGATGCTCTCCCGGTCCTCGTAGAGGGCCTTGACCGCGGCGATGACGTAGTCCATGTGCTCCTGGCTCCACATGCTGCGGTTGACCGCGAAGCGGACCACGTTGCAGAGCTCCTCCTGCTGCTCCGGGGTCTTGAGGTCGTACTCCATGGAGTAGTCGCCCAGCTCGGAGGTGCGAATGCCGTAGCGGCGGATCAGCTCGATGGAGAAGCCCTGGCCGGCAAAGGTCTCATGGCCGCGCTTGCCGTCGAAGAACTCCGTCATGTTGATGTAGACGCCGTGGCCGCCGGCGGGCAGGATGACGCCCTTGACGCCGGCCTTGTAGAAGCCCTGGGCCAGGTACTCGCACTGCTGGACGCGGGCCTCCTGGTAGTTGAAGTTGCACTCCTCGTAGAGACCGGCGGCCAGGGCCATGATGTCGCGGCCGGACATGCCGCCGTAGGAGTCGTTGCCGTAGCAGGAGATCTGCTTGACCTTCAGCAGGACGCCCACGTCGGTCTTGACGCTGCCGTCGGGGTTGAAGTCGGAGAACTTTCTCCAGAAGCGGCCTTTGTCGCGGAAGGCCAGCATACCGCCCATGTTGGCGTGGCCGTTCTTCTTGGCGGACATGGTGAAGCCATCGCAGTAGGAGAACATCTCCGTGGCGATCTCGGCGATGGACTTGTCGGCGTAGCCTTCCTCGTTGACCTTGATGAAGTAGGCGTTCTCGGCCCAGCGGGCCACGTCGAACATGAAGGGGATGTCGTACTTGGCGGCGATCTTGGCGGTCTCCCGGATGGACTTCATGGAGACGGCCTGGCCGCAGACGGTATTGTTGGTGATGGTGGTGTAGATCAGGGGGACGTTCTCGGGACCCACGGTCTCGATGAGCTCCTCCAGCTTCTTCACGTCCATATCGCCCTTGAAGGGGTTCTTTTCGTACTTGCCGCCCTCGGGAACCTCGTAGAGCAGCTCCTTGTTGTAGAGGTTGCGGGGGATGGAGCCCATCTGCTTGATGTTGCCCTCGGTGGTGTCAAAGTGGCCGTTGGAGGGAATGGTGAAGACCTTGCCGGGGTACCGGGCGCTCATGATCTTCTTGACCATCTCGAAGAGCACGGACTCCGCCGCTCTGCCCTGCTGGATCAGGAAGGTGTTGGGGCGCTCCAGCTGGGCCGCGCCGCCGTTGAAGAAGCCGCCCTCGTACTCGCAGAGGTAGAGCTCGTTCATCAGCTTTTCGATGTCGTGGCAGTCGGTGCGGATCAGGTCGATGCTCTTCTTCCAGTTCTTCTCGCCGCCACGCTCGAAGATGTCGCGGAAGGCGTCGAGCAGGACGTAGTAGCCCTTGTTGCGGCCGTAGGACTCGTCGCCCAGGAACATGGCGGACCACTGCTGGTCGGTCATGGCGGTGGTGCCGGAGTCGGAGAGCATGTCGATGGTCAGCATACCGGCGGGGAAGGCGAATTCGTTGTAGTGGGTGGCCTTCAGAGCGCGCTCACGCTGTTCTACGGTGACCTCGGGGATATTGCGGGTGACGTAGGTGAAGCTGCGGGGGGTCTTCACGTTCAGGGGGTATTCGTTAGCCATTATGTAAGTTCCTCCAAATAGAATGCAGGTGTGAGGGCGGGCGCTGCCCGTCCGCGGACAAGCGGGGCTTGTCCCTACAGATTTATTGTCCCTTCAAGCCGTAGGATTCGGCCAGCTTCTTGAAGGCGGGCAGGCTGCGCTGGATCATTTCGGGGCTGACGCAGGTGGAGAAGCGGGTAAAGCCGGGGCAGCCGAAGCCGTCGCAGGGGACGGTCAGAATGTTGAGGGCCTTGGCCCGGT
>CAMVKI010000167.1 GCA_947168005.1 uncultured Clostridia bacterium | reverse complement strand
GGCGTGGTTGCCGTTGTAGATCCGGTAGAGGATCATGCCCAGGGAGTAGATGTCCACCGTGGGGTTCAGGCCGCCCAGGAAGTCGCTGAGCTCCGGGGCGGTGTAGCTGCTCCGGTACTGCTCGGGCAGGACGGCGTACTGCATGTCCTGGGTGGGGATCAGGCCGAAGTCGCCCAGCAGGAAGCGGCCCGTGTCGGAGAAAAAGACGTTGCCCGGCTTCAGGTTGCCGTGGACGTAGCCCTCCTCCCGCAGCGCGCCCAGGGCCGCGCAGAGGTCGATGCCCATGTTGATGCTCCGCAGATGGGAGACGGCGTTTTCGTTGAGGTAGGCCTCCAGGGAGTTGCGCTTGGGCAGAACCGCGTAGACGTCGTAGCCCACGCCCTCCTTCTTCTCCATCTGGACCCCCAGGAAGGGCAGGATATAGGGGCAGTCGAGGAGCTTCTTGCGGTCCTCCGCCTCCTTGACCAGGGCCTCCGCCTCCTTGCGGTAGTAGGCGTCGGCCTCGGCCTCGCTGGCGTAGGCGCCGGAGAGCAGCAGGGCCTCGACCTTCTCCTCCCCCGAGGGGACGGAAATATGTTTGAGTACAAACTCGCGGCCCGATTCCGGATGCAGGATCCGGTAGCAGCTGGCGCCGTCGTGGGAGGCGAAGCATTCGCCCACTTCCATGGCGTCCAGCAGCGGGGAAACTTTGTGGTCCAGCATGGTCGTACTCCTCCTTTTCGACAGATTATCTATTATATTTTATATCAAAAACAAAAAAATTGCAACAGGATATTGTATTATTCCGCAGAAAATGCTATGATATAAGTTGAAAGACCATGCGGCTCAGAGCTTTTTTTCAAAGCACGGCCGCCCTACGGAGGAAACGAAACATGCTGAATAAAAACGTATGCCCGAACTGCGGGCAGCTCTATGACACGAACCTGTCCAAGTGTCCCCTCTGCGGCACCGCGCCCCAGGTGGTGGACACCGCGGACCCGGTTCAGCGCAAGCGAATCACCGAGGCCGAGCGCAAGCAGCGCCGGGCCGAGCGCAAGGAGGCCGCCCAGGAGGAGCGCCGCCGCCGGAAGGACGCGGAATTTATGCGCGACGCCGACGAGGAGCGCGAGTACGAAGAGGAGGAGGCCCGCCGCAAGGAGGAGAAGCGCCGCCGCAAGGAGGAGAAGAAGGCCGCCCGCCGGGCCGCCGAGGCCGAGGAGGACGAGGACGAGGACGAAGAGGAAGAAAAGCCCGTCTTTACCGCCGCCCCCGCCCGGGACGGCCGCGGGCCCATGTCCGAGACGCCGGGCGCCCGCGATCCCCGGCGCGTGCCCCGGATCTTCCTGATCCTGAGCGCCCTGGTCCTGCTGGCGGCCCTGGCCGTCGGCGGCAGCTATCTGCTCTGGAAGCTGGACGTGGCGGATCTGCCCTTCTACGACGATCTGGCCGCCAAAAAGAACAGCCAGCCCACGGAGGTCCTGCCCGCGGACAACGAAGGCAGCTCCACCGAGGCCCCCGCTCAGACCGCCCGCCCCAACGACGGCAGCGAGATCCACTGCACCCGGGTCTCCCTCAGCCTGACGGAGCTCACCCTGACGGAGCCGGGCGAACAGCTCCAGATCACCGCCACGGTGGAGCCCGCCGACACCACCGACTGGCATACCTTCTCCAGCTCCGATACCGCCATTGTGAAGGTGAGCCCCGTGGGCATCGTCACCGCCGTGGGCCCCGGCGAGGCCGTCATCACCTTCAACTGCGGCGATCAGTACGCGACCTGCAGCGTGAACTGCACCTTCAGCGAGGACAGCGTCACCACCGAGGCGGTGGCGGTGGATCACCTGGAGCTGAATAAGGACGACATGACCTTCAAGGCCCCCGGCGAGAACTACGTTCTGTCCGTCACCAACCTCCCCGCCGGCACCGAGGTGAGCTGGCGCTCCCTGGACGAGACCATCTGCACCGTGGACGCGAAGGGCCACGTCGTGGCCGTCGGCGCCGGCACCACCCGGGTCGTCGTGAGCTACGGCAGCCTGAGCGCCGAGTGCTGGGTCCGGTGCAGGTTTGAATAAGAGGGATCAGGGAGCAGGCAACAGGCAACAGGCAACAGGGATCAGGGACCAGGGACCAGGCATCAGGCACCGCCTGTTTGGTGTTCTTTCAACCTGACCGGATCCCCCGTTCGGAAGGGATGCCGTATAGCATTCCGGCCATATACGTCAAAGAAGCCTTAATTTCACGCAAAAACAGCGGTATTATGTGCTTTGAAAACCTTGAAACGGGGTATAAGCATTCAATGCTGCTGTGTGTTTCAGGCGGTGCCTGATGCCTGATGCCTATTGCCTGATGCCTGAAAGCAACAAGAATCCAAAGCTGTCCATCCAGTCCGGCGATCCAGAAAGGAAGAGAAGCGAACTATGAACTACGACGTACTCATCATCGGCTGCGGCGTGACCGGCGCCTCCTGCGCCTACACCCTGGCCCAGCACCGGCTGCGGATCGGCATCCTGGAGGCCTCCAACGACGTGGCCAACGGGACCACCAAGGCCAATTCCGCCATCGTTCACGCGGGCTACGATCCCGAGCCGGGGACCAAAATGGCCCGGCTCAACGTCCGGGGCACCGCCAGGATGGGCGAGCTCTGCAAAAGGCTCGACGTGCCTTACGCCAATATCGGCTCCTTCGTCCTCTCCCTTTCGGAGCAGGACGACGCCCACGTGAAGGCCCTGTACGAGCGGGGCCTTGCCAACGGGGTGCCGGGGCTGCGCGTTCTCTCCGGCGAGGAGGCCAGGGCCATGGACCCCGGCATTTCCCCGGAGCTCCGCTGCGCCCTCTGGGCGCCCTCGGCGGGCATCGTGAACCCCTGGGAGCTCTGCCTTGCCCTGGCAGAGACTGCCGTGCGCAACGGGGCCGAGCTCCATCTGTCCACCCCCGTGACCGCCATCGAGCGGGAGGACGGGCTCTGGAAGCTGCGGACCCCAAAGGGCGAGTTCCGCGCGCCCTACGTGCTCAACTGCGCCGGCGTGGCGGCGGACAGGATCGCGGCCCTGGTCGGCGACGAGAGCTTCCGCATCCAGCCCACCAAGGGCGAATACTTCCTGCTGGACAAGTCCGAGGGCCATCGGGTGGAGCACGTGATCTTCCAGTGCCCCTCCGAGCTCGGCAAGGGCGTCCTGGTGACGCCCACGGTCCACGGCAATCTGCTGGTGGGCCCCAACGCCCAGCGCACGACTGCCGACGATACCTCCAACACCGCGGCGGGCCTGGCCTTCGTCCGGGCCTCCGCCCTGCGCTCCGTGCCCGGCATCAACTTCCGGGACAACATCCGCAACTTCGCCGGCGTCCGGGCCAACTCCGACTGCGAGGATTTCATCATCCGCGAGAGCGAGGCGGCCCCCGGCTTTATCCACTTCGCGGGCATCCGCAGCCCCGGCCTGTCCGCCGCCCCCGCCTTCGGCGAGGAGGCCCTGGCCCTGCTCCGGGCCGCGGGCCTGAAGGCCGAGAAGAAGGAGAACTATATCGACTCCCGCCGCCGGATCCGCTTCCACGAGCTCTCCGACGCGGAGAAGAACGAGATGATCCGGAAGGATCCCCGCTGGGGCCGGGTCATCTGCCGCTGCGAGACCGTCACCGAGGGCGAGATCGCCGAGGCCCTGCACAGCCCCATCCCTCCCGTCTCCGTCAACGGCGTCAAGCGCCGGGTCGGCGCGGGCATGGGCCGCTGCCAGGGCGGCTTCTGCGGTCCCCGGGTCCAGGAGATCGTCGCCCGGGAGCTGGGGCTCGACCCCACCCAGGTCCTGATGGACTGGGAGGGCACCTGGGTCCTCTGCGGCGAGACGAAGGGAGGCGCGAAGGCATGACTTATCACGAATTAGTCGTCATCGGCGGCGGCCCGGCGGGCCTCGCCGCGGCCCTGGCCGCCTGGGAGAAGGGCGTCCGGGATATTCTGATCCTGGAGCGGGACAAGGAGGCCGGCGGTATCCTGAACCAGTGCATCCACAACGGCTTCGGCCTGCACCGCTTCAAGGAGGAACTGACGGGCCCCGAGTACGCGGGCCGCTTTATCGAGCTGGTCAAGCAGACCGACGTTCAGATCCGCGTGGATACCATGGTCCTGGACCTCAGCGAGGACCGGGTCCTGCACACCGTCAGTCCCCAGCACGGCTACGAGGCCATTCAGGCCGGGGCCGTGGTCCTGGCTATGGGCTGCCGGGAGCGCACGAGGGGCGCCATCTCCATCCCCGGCGCCCGCTGCTCCGGCATCTTCACCGCCGGCGCCGCCCAGCGCTTTATGAATATGGAGGGCTACATGGTGGGCAGGCGGGTGGTCATCCTGGGCTCCGGCGACATCGGCCTCATCATGGCCCGCCGCATGACCCTGGAGGGCGCCAAGGTCCTGGCCTGCGTGGAGCTCATGCCTTACTCCGGCGGCCTGACCCGGAACATCGTCCAGTGCCTCAACGACTTTGACATCCCCCTCTATCTGAGCCACACCGTCACCGACGTCCGGGGTAAGGACCGGCTGGAGCAGGTGGTGGTCTCCAAGGTGGACGAGAAGCGGAACCCCATCCCCGGCACGGAGATGGTCTTCGACTGCGACACCCTGCTGCTCTCCGTGGGCCTGCTGCCCGAGAACGAGCTGAGCCGTCAGGCGGGCATCGCCATCGACCCCCGCACCAACGGCCCTGTGGTCTGGGAGAACCGGGAGTGCTCCATCCCCGGCGTCTTCGCCTGCGGCAACGTCCTCCACGTCCACGACCTGGTGGACTACGTTTCCCTGGAGAGCGAGGCCGCGGGCCGGGCGGCGGCCGACTACCTGCATGGCCTCCGCTCCGAGGGAGAGGAGATCAGCCTGAAGAACGGAAACGGCGTGGGCTACACCGTGCCCCAGCGCTTCCATCGGGGCGCGGAGAGCCTGGAGATCTTCTTCCGGGTCCGGAACATCTATCACAACGCCGCCATCCGGGTCCTGGACGGGGAGAACCAGATCGCCCGCTTCAAGCGGGAGCACATGGCCCCCGGCGAGATGGAGAATATCAAGCTGCCCAAGGTCCTGCTGGACCGCATCCGGAGCGACGCCCTGACGGTTGAAATTGAGCAGGCGCCCGTAGGGGGCGGCGTCCCCGACGCCCCGCAGGTCAAGGGATAGAGGAGGTATCAATATGAAGGAAATCATCTGCATCACCTGTCCCAAGGGCTGCCACCTGAAGGTGGATGAGGAAACTTTTGCCGTCACCGGCAACGCCTGTCCCCGGGGCGCCGTCTACGGCGCCAACGAGCTCCGCAGCCCGGTCCGGGTCGTGACCTCCACCGTGATCGTGGAGGGCCCCCAGCGCCGTCTGCCCGTCAAGACCGACCGCCCCATCCCCAAGGGCAAGATGTTTGAGGTCATGGACGAGATCGCGAAGCTCAAGGTCAAGGCCCCCGTGGCAGTTGGCGATATTCTGATCCCCAACGTGGCCGGCACCGACGGCAACGTCGTGGCCACAAAAAACCTCCCCTGACAAGGGGAGGGGGACCGCCCGCAAGGGCGGTGGAGGGGTCCGGTTGTTGGCCGGAGGCAATTTAGGGACTGAAAAACCTCCCCTGCTCGCAGGGGAGGGGGACCGCCCCCAGGGCGGTGGAGGG
>CAMVKI010000166.1 GCA_947168005.1 uncultured Clostridia bacterium | reverse complement strand
ATAAAAACCTTTAATCTGTTCCGGCGGGAATTGTGCCATACTGCGTTGTCGTCCTGGATGGGCGCCAGCCCATCTGCGTCCTCCGCCTTGTCTGGCGCAATTCCCACTCGGAACATTTTTCAATCTTTTTATGGGAGTTCAGTATCAGTTTTTCCGGCAGATGTACAGCAGGTGGGAGGAGCTGCCCAGGAGCTCCCGGCTTTCGCAGAAGCGCAGGTGGTATTGTGCGTATTGTTCAAATTCCGCGTCGGACATGGCGAAGTCGGAGCGGCCCTCGGCCAGCTCCAGGGGGCCGTCGGCGGCGGCCGTCGTGACCTGGGTCACGGGCAGGTCCCGGAACAGGGCCTCGAATTCCGGAACGTCGTAGCCGGTGAAGAGCTGCTCCCGGAAGTGACGGACCCGGAACGCCCCGTCGAAGTTCTCCTCCAGGCCCTCCGCCAGATTGCCCCGGAGGTAGTTGTCCCAGAGGATGGCGTGGACGGAGAGGAAGGCCGTCAGAATGTATCCGCCGGGCTTGGTGACCCGGACGGCCTCCCGCAGAGCGGCGGAGCGCTCGGCGTCCTCGTAGAGGTGGTACATGGGGCCGAAGGAGAGGACCAGGTCGAAGCTGTGATCCGCAAAGCGGCGCAGGTCCACGGCGTCGCCCTGCAGGGCCGTGAGGCTTTCCAGGCCCGCGCCGTTCCGGCGCAGCAGGGCGAGGTTCTTCTCCGCCAGCTCCACCGCAGTCACCGAATAGCCCTCCTTCGCCAAGGCGACGGAGTAGCGGCCCGTGCCCGCCCCCAGCTCCAGGATTTTGCCGTCTTTGGGCAGGAAACGGCGGATCATGTGCATCGTGGTCCTGTATTCCATCTGGCCGTGGCGGCTCCGGGACAGGCGGCTGTCCTCGTAATAGCCGTCATAAAAGCGGTTGATCATCTCGGCACGGTTCATGCGGGTCCATCTCCTTTTCGGACTGCTGTCGGGGCGGACAAGCACGGCTTGTCCCTACGGCGGATATTGGAGGGCGGCCGGTGACCGCCCCTACGGGGTTAGGGCGGCCGGTGACCGCCCCTACGCGACGTGTTGCCTGTTGCCTTTCTCCATGCGGGGAAGGGCGGACAAGCACGGCTTGTCCCTACGGGCGTTGACGGAGGCTTAAACGATCTCCCAGACGAAGACGGCGCTGTCGCTGAGGTCGATGTCCTGGGGGCGGAGGGCGGCGCCGAAGCTGCGCTTGGCCTTGGCGTTGGCCATCTGGGGCATGGCGCACTCGGCCATGTCCATCATGGTCTCGGACTGGAAGCTCAGCCGGGTCACGTCGTAGTCGATGCGCTGGAGCTCGCCAAGGCGCTTGCCCGCGGCGGCGCAGAGCACCTCGGCCCTTGCTTTGGCGCTCTCGGCGGCGGAGCGGAGCAGCTCCGCCTCTAACTTTTCGGGCTCCCGGACCGTAAAGCGGACCTGGAGCTCCGGCTGGGCCTTGCTCTCCGCCACGGCGGACAGGGCCTCCCCCAGCCGGGCAGCGTCGAAGCCGAAGCGCAGGAGCTGGTCGTAGCTGCAGTTGTAGCCGGTGAAAACGTTGTGATACTGGCCCTTGTCGTCGCAGACGCCCTCGTACTCGGTGTTCACGTGGAAGCCCGCGGTCTGGAAATCCTCCGCCGGAAAGCCCGCCTCGCGCAGGGCGGCCTCCAGGGCGGAGAGCTTCTTGTCGGCGGCCTCCAGGGCCTTGTCGTAATTCTTGTTCCTGGCCCAGACGCGGAAGCTCAGCTCCACGGTATCCACCGGCGCCGAGGCCCGGCCCGCGCCCTTGACGGTAATGGTTTTCACGCTGCATTCCTCCCTGCGTTTTTTCTCAGTTTAGCACGAAGAAAAGCGGATGTCAACCGTTCAAAAATAGGACTTCCATCAGAGGGGAAAACATGATATAATAGTTAAAATTGAGACTTCAAGGGTTGCAGCGCCGTAGGGAGGCATCCCCTGATGCCTCCGCCGTCGGAACGGCGGCGTCATTGCCTGCGGCAATGACAGGAGCGATGAGGGCATCGCTCCCTACGAAGCAGCCCGATAAATCCGAATTGACCTCGCCCATGGAGGAAATGCATATGAAGGATACACTGATCGCGGGTATGCGGCGCCTGGAGATTGAATTGCCGGAGGAGCGGGCGGACGCGATTGTCCGCTTTGGGACCCTCGTGCTGGAGAAGAACAAGGTCATGAACCTGACGGCCATCACCGAGCCGGAGGCGGCGGCGGAGCTGCATCTGCTGGACAGCCTCACCCTGCTGAAGGTCCTGCCCCTGGCGGGGAAATCCCTGCTGGACGTGGGCACCGGGGCCGGCTTCCCCGGGGTGCCGCTGAAGCTGGCGGAGCCCTCCCTGCGGCTGACCCTGCTGGACAGCCTCCAAAAGCGGATGCGCTGGCTGGAGACCGAGGCCCTGCCGGAGCTGGGCGTGGAGGCCCGCTTCCTGACGGGCCGGGCGGAGGACTTCGCAAAGGACCAGCGGGAGAAATTCGACGTGGTGAGCTCCCGGGCCGTGGCCCGGCTGGACCTGCTCTGCGAGCTCTGCCTGCCCTTCGTCCACAGGGGCGGCTACTTCCTCGCCATGAAGGGCGCCCAGGCCGAGGACGAGCTCCGGGAGGCCGCCAAGGCCATCCGCCTCCTCGGCGGCTCCTATGAGCGGACCGAGCGCTTCGAGATCGGCGGCGCGGTCCACTCCGTCATCGTCATCCACAAGACCGGCAAGACCCCGGAGCAGTACCCCCGGAGCTGGGCGAGGATGAAGCAAAAGCCGCTTGGTTGAGTGAATAATGAATAATTAATAGTGAATAATTGAGGTGTCGCTTCGCGACAAATTGAATATCATTTTTCAAATCACAGATTTGAAAAATACCGAAACTATTAATTATTCACCATTAACTATTCACTTTGAAAGGATAAAGGTATGAATGAGCGAAACCACGTCACAGTCGGCTTGCTCGCCCACGTGGACGCGGGGAAGACGACCCTGGCGGAGGCGATCCTCTACCGCTGCGGGGCGCTGCGAAGCCTTGGACGGGTGGACCACGGGGACACGGCCCTGGACTTCGACCCCCTGGAGCGGGAGCGGGGCATCACGATCTTCGCCTCCCAGGCCCACGTGGAATGGGGCGGCTGGGACCTGACCCTGCTGGACACCCCGGGCCACGTGGACTTCTCCGCCGAGACCGAGCGGATGCTCCGGGTCCTGGACCGCGCCGTGCTGGTCATCAGCGGCGTGGACGGGGTCCAGGCCCACACCCGGACCCTCTGGAAGCTCCTGGACCACTACCAGATCCCCACGGTCCTCTTCGTGACCAAGATGGACCTGGCCCGGAACAGCCGGGCCGAGCTGCTGGACAAGCTGCGCCGGGAGCTGGGGGACGGGGTGGTGGACTTCTCCCCGGACAACGCCGAGCGGGACGAACAGCTTGCCCTCTGCGGCGAGGCCGCCATGGAGGAATATCTGGAGACGGGAGCCCTCTCCCCCGCCGCGGTCCGGGATCTGGCGGCGGCCCGGGAGGCCTTCCCCTGCTTCTTCGGCTCCGGCCTGAAGCTGGAGGGGATCGACGCCTTCCTGGACGCCTTTACCGGGCTGCTGAAGCCTCTCCCCCGGCCCGAGGCCTTCGGCGCAAGGGTCTTCAAGATCAGCCACGACGCCCAGGGCGTCCGGCTGACCCATCTGAAGGTCACCGGCGGGACCCTGCGGGTTCGGGACCTGCTGCAGTACGACGGGCTGGAGGAAAAGCTGACCCAGCTCCGCCGCTATAACGGCAGCCGCTTCACCGCCGTGGAGGAGGTCCCCGCGGGGGAGGTCTGCGCCGCCGTGGGTCTCTCCGCCGCGAAGAACGGCCAGGGCTTCGGCACCGAGGCCGCCGCGGGCAGTCCGGTTCTGGAGCCCGTCATGCACTACCGCATCGAGCTGCCCGCCGGGACGGACCCCCGGCTCGTCCTGCCCAAGCTGCGCCAGCTTGAGGCCGAGGACCCCATGCTGCGGCTGCGCTGGGACGCCCGGCTGCAGGAGCTCTCCGTGGGCCTCATGGGCGAGGTCCAGGCCGAGGTGCTGAAAAGTCTGATCCTGGACCGCTTCGACCTGGCGGTGGAGCTGGGCCGGGGCCGGGTCCTCTACAAGGAGACCATCGACCGGCGGGTGGAGGGCGTGGGCCACTACGAGCCCCTGCGCCACTACGCCGAGGTCCATCTGCTGCTGGAGCCCCTGCCCCGGGGCAGCGGCCTGGTCTTTGCCTCCGCGTGCAGCGAGGATCGGCTGGACCGGCACTGGCAGCGGCTGATCCTCACCCATCTGATGGAGAAGGAGCACCTGGGGACCGCCATCGGCGCTCCCATTACGGATATGAAAATCACCCTGGCCGCGGGCCGGGCCCACATCAAGCACACCGAGGGCGGCGACTTCCGCCAGGCCACCTACCGGGCGGTCCGACAGGGTCTGATGCAGGTTCCCTCGGTCCTTTTAGAGCCCTGGTACCGCTTCCGGCTGGAGCTCCCCACGGCCCAGATCGGCCGGGCCATCACGGACATCAAGGCCCGCTTCGGCAGCTTCGACACCCCCGAGGACCTGGGCGGCGTGAGCCTGCTCCGGGGCCGGGTCCCGGTCTCCACGGTGACGGACTACGCCCGGGAGCTGGCGGCCTACAGCCGTGGCGCGGGAAAGCTCTTCCTGGAGCCGGACGGCTACGATCTCTGCCACGACCCCGAGGCCGTCCGGGCCGCCAATCCCTACGACCCCGAGGCCGACCTCGACAACACGCCGGACTCGGTCTTCTGCGCCCACGGCGGCGGCTTCAGCGTCAAGTGGGACAAGGTCTTCGCCAATATGCACCTGGAGAGCGTCCTGGCTCCCAGGCGGGAGGCCGCGCCGGTCCGCCGCCGTCGGCTGAGCATCGACGAAAAGGAGCTCCAGGCCATCCTGGAGCGGGAGTTCGGCCCCATCAGGCGGCCCCAGTATTCGGCGGCGGTGTGGAAGGAGATTCCGGACGCTTCTCAGGCTCCGGGCACCACCTCATCCGTCACCAGTGTGCGCACTGGTGACACCTTCCCCTCAAGGGGAAGGCTTGACGGGGGAAGGCAGATGCTGGTTGTAGACGGCTTCAACGTGATCTACGCCTGGCCGGAGCTGGCCGCCGTGGCGGAGACGGACTTTCAGCAGGCCCAGGAGAAGCTTATGGAGATCCTGGCGAACTACGCCGCCTTCACCCGGACCGAGACGATCCTGGTCTACGACGCCTACAAGGTCAAGGGCGGCAAGGGGGAGCGCTTCGACTACCACGGCGTCCGGGTGGTCTACACCAAGGAGAACGAGACCGGCGACGCCTACATCGAGCGCCTGCTCCGCGAGATCGGCAAAACGGGCCAGATCCGCATCGTCACCTCCGACAACCTGATCCAGGTCTCGGCCCTCCGCTCCGGCGTCCTGCGCCAGTCCGCAAGGGAGTTCGGCGAGGAGATCGACCGGATCTACGGGGACATCGAGCAGTTTTTGCGTTCCCACAACCGGGAGCGGCTGGGGACGATCGGAGAGAATATCGGAAGCAGGCAGGAATAAGGAAAGCGGATTTGCCGCACTCCACCGTAGGGGCCGATGCCCACATCGGCCCTTACCCCGTTCGACAGGAAGGGCCGAT
>CAMVKI010000165.1 GCA_947168005.1 uncultured Clostridia bacterium | reverse complement strand
GCCTGACGGCGGCGACGGCGGCCACGGCGGTTCCGTGGTGGTAAGGGTGGACGACAATATGTCCACCCTGATGGACTTCCGCTACAAGCGCAAGTACCAGGCGTCCTCCGGCCTGCCCGGCGAGGGCGGCCGCAGGGCCGGCAAGCGGGGCGAGGACCTGATCATCAAGGTCCCCCGGGGCACGGTCATCAAGGACGCCGAGACCGGCGCCGTGATCCAGGATATGTCCGAGCTGGACGAATACGTGCTCTGCAAGGGCGGCCGGGGCGGCTGGGGCAACAAGCACTTCGCCACCCCGACGCGCCAGGTTCCCCGCTTCGCCAAGGCGGGCCTGCCCGGGGAGGAGCACGAGGTGATTCTGGAGCTCAAGCTTCTGGCCGACGTGGGCCTGGTGGGCTTCCCCAACGTGGGCAAATCCACCCTGCTCTCCGTGAGCTCCAACGCCCACCCCAAGATCGCCAACTACCACTTCACCACCCTCTACCCCAACCTGGGCGTGATCTGGGTGGAGGAGGGGGTCAGCTTCGTCATGGCCGACATCCCCGGCATCATCGAGGGCGCCGCCGAGGGCGCGGGCCTGGGCCACGACTTCCTGCGGCACATCGACCGCTGCCGGCTCATCGTCCATGTGGTGGACGTCTCCGGCTCCGAGGACCGGGACCCGGTGGAGGACTTTGAGAAGATCAACCGGGAGCTGGCGGAGTATTCCCCCGAACTGGCCGCCCGGCCCATGATCGTCGCCGCCAACAAGCTGGACCTGCTGGCCCCCGACAGCGACAACCTGGAGCGGCTCCGCGCCCACGTGGAGGCCAGGGGTCTGGAGCTCTACGAGATCTCCGCCGCCACCACCCAGGGCACCAAGCAGCTCATGCGCACCGTGGCGAACAAGCTCCGGGACCTGCCCCCGGTCATCGTCTACGAGCCCGAGTACGTGAAGCCCCTGGCCGAGGCCGGGGAGAGCGACGAGCTGGAGATTCAGCACGAGGGGGACACCTGGATCGTCTCCGGTCAATGGCTGGCCCGGCTTATCAACGACATCAACTTCGCGGACTACGAATCCAGAATGTACTTCGACCGCCAGCTCCGCAAGTCCGGCCTCTTCACCCGCCTGGAGGAGCTGGGCATCCAGGACGGCGACACGGTTTCGATCTACGATTTCGAGTTCGACTACGAACGCTGAAGCAATCGGGGCGTGTCGGGGAAAGGCAATAGGCACCAGGCAATAGGCAATAGGAGAACGACGAGAAAAATTCCGTTTCTCCGTCTCCTATTGCCTATTCAACGATTGCCTAAACGACAAATCCGAATTGTTATCGTGTCAGTCTCTTCCGAGGGGTTGACACGATAGCACTATTTGGATATAATTATATCAAGATATTACAATAAAGGGGGTGCCTGTATGCTCATACGACCTTCCGCTGCGATCCGGCAGAATTATAATGAGATTGCGAGCCTCTGTCAGCAAACCGGCGAGCCGGTCTATCTGACGAAAAACGGAGAGGGAGAGCTTGTCGTCATGGACATCGAAGCCTTCACCCGCCGGGAGAAGATGCTGCAATTGCGCGAAAAGCTGCTGGGGATTGAGCGGGACCGCCTTGCCGGCGCGAGGTATTACAGCTCCGACGAATTAGATCAGGCCATGACGGACGCCATCCGGGCGGCACAGGAGAAAAACCATGCGTAAGTATCGCGTCGCGATTTCGGGCGAAGCCCGCCGAATGCTCACAGAGCACGTGTATTTCCTGGCGACGGTCAACCCGGAAGCGGCAAAACGACTTCAGACCCGGATCATGGAGGCAATCCGAAGCCTCGAAACCATGCCGGAGCGCTGTCCGTACCTGGAGCCGGAGGACCGAAGAAGCCCTTATCGGAAGATGCTTGTGTCCAAGCAATATCTGATCATCTACGTCGTGCAGGATGAAGCTGTATATGTAGAGTATGTACTGGACTGCCGCCGGGATTACGGGTGGCTGATCGAAAAAGAAAATTGACCCTGCGTGAAACAGAACGGACGGCTTCCCATCAGCGGAAACCGTCCGTTTTCTTTATTGCTGCCGCCAACCTTGGCAGCGGGGGAGGCCCTCGGCCTCAAAGCGTTGGGCTTCCTCTTACTTTTTAATTCTTACTTCTTACTTCTTCCTTAGTACGCCACGCCCCACAGGATGCTCTTCACGGCGGGTCTGCCGCAGACCGGGCACACGTCGTCGATGTGCTCCTGGGCGAAGGGCATGCAGCGGGAGGACATGCCGGCCTCTTCCTTCATCTTGATCTCGCAGGCCTCGTCGCCGCACCACATGGTCTTGATGAAGCCGCCGTTCTTTTCCTGCAGCTCCTTGGCCTCGGCCAGGGAGTGGGCCTCGTAGATGTGCTCGTCCAGGTTCTTCTTCGCCTTCTCGAACAGAGCGACGTGCACGGCCTCCAGCAGCTCCGCGGCCTTGGCCTCGAGCTCGTCCACGGAGATGACGGTCTTCTCCCGGTTGTCCCGGCGGACCAGGACGCACTGGCCGTTCTCCATGTCGCGGGGGCCCATTTCGAGGCGCAGGGGCACGCCCTTCATCTCGTACTCGGCGCACTTCCAGCCCAGGGAGTTGTCGGAGACGTCGATCTTCGCCCGGATGCCGGCGGCAAGGAGCCGGTCCTTCAGGGCCGTGGCAGCCTCAATGACGCCGGGCTTGTGCTGGGCCACGGGGACCACGATGACCTGGATGGGGGCGATCTTCGGGGGCAGAACCAGACCGTTGTTGTCGCCGTGGGTCATGATGATGCCGCCGATGAGCCGGGTGGACACGCCCCAGGAGGTCTGGAAGGGGTTGACCCGCTGGTTGTCCTTGGAGGTAAAGGTGATGTCGAAGGCCTTGGCGAAGCCGTCGCCGAAGAAGTGGGAGGTGCCGGCCTGGAGGGCCTTGCGGTCGTGCATCATGCACTCGATGGTGTAGGTGGCCTCGGCGCCGTTGAACTTCTCCTTCTCGGTCTTTTGCCCTCTGGTGACGGGCATGGCCAGAACGTTCTCACAGAAGTCGGCGTAGACGTTCAGCATGGTCTTGGTGAAGGCCTCGGCCTCCTCGGCGGTGGCGTGCATGGTGTGGCCCTCCTGCCACAGGAATTCCCGGTGGCGCAGGAAGGGGCGGGAGGTCTTCTCCCAGCGGAGCACGGAGCACCACTGGTTGTAGAGCTTGGGCAGGTCCCGGTGGGACTGGATGACGTTCTTGAAGTGCTCGCAGAACAGGGTCTCGGAGGTGGGGCGGATGCAGAGCCGCTCCTCTAACTTCTCGGCGCCGCCCATGGTGACCCAGGCGCACTCGGGAGCGAAGCCCTCCACGTGATCCTTCTCCTTCTGGAGCAGGGACTCGGGGATCAGCATGGGCATATAAACGTTCTCCACGCCGTTCTTCTTGAACTCGGCGTCCATGATCCGCTGGATGTTCTCCCAGATGGCGTAGCCGTAGGGCCGGTAGATGAAAATGCCCTTGACGGAGGAGTAATCGATGAGCTCCGCCTTCTTGCACACGTCGGTGAACCACTGGGCGAAATCGACCTCCATATCGGTGATCTGTTCTACTTTTTTGTCCATTTTCTTATCGTTTGCCATTTCCGTATCTTCCTTTCAGACTGGCTTGATTTGCGTCCTATATTATATCACATCTGTCAAGCCCCCGCATAGGATAAATCGGGGACCCGCCGCGCCGGGCCCCCGATCATTCTTTTTTTGAATTTGACCCTCATGGAGGGAGGACGATATGATTCCGTTTGTGATCCTGCTCGACGACAAGGCCGCCGAGTTCTATACAAAGGTTGCCGCCTCCGCGGATCGCTCCGTGGAGGCGGTGCTGTCCGACGCCCTGTTCAAGCTGGCCGGGGAGCTGTCGCTGAACGCCCTGGCAAAGGCAGAACGGGCAAGGGAAAGCAAATAATTCATAATTCTTACTTCTTAATTCTTCCTTCTTACTTATTCCTTTGCTATACGACTACCCGCAGGCTGCTGCCCTTGGGACTGTTTTTGACGATAATCTTCTGGGGAATGCTGGCGCTGAGCTTGTCCACGTGGGAGATGATCCCCACCAGGCGGTCGCCGCCGCTCAGGCCGTTGAGCACGGCCAGGGCGTTGTCCAGCATGTCCTCGTCCAGGGAGCCGAAGCCCTCGTCGATGAAGAGGGCCTCCAGCTTCATGCCCCCGGCCCGGCTCTGGACCGTGTCCGAGAGGCCCAGGGCCAGGGCCAGGGAGGTGTAGAAGGCCTCGCCGCCGGAGAGGGAGGCGGAGGGCCGCCGCTTGCCCGTGGTCAGGTCCAAAATCTCAATTTCAAGGCCCGCCTTGGCGCTGGCCCGGTCCGCGGCGGCCTTGTGCTCCAGCTGGTAGCGGCCGCCGCTGATGGCGTCCAGGCGGCGGTTGGCCTGCTCCAGGATCTCCCGGAAGACCGCGCCCATGACGTAGCGCTCAAAGCTCAGCTTGCCGCCCTGGCCCGCCGTCCCCGCGGCCAGGCCGCCCAGCCGGTCCAGGGACGCCCAGGCGGCGTCGGTGGAGGCCAGGGCCTCCAGCCGCCGGGCGACGGCGCGCCGGAGCTTGTCCCAGTCCTCCAGCAGGCGCTCCCGGCTCCGGCTTTCCTGCCGGAGGGCCTGGCAGACTGCCTCCGCCTCGTGGAAGGCGGCCTCCAGGGCGTCGAGATCGGCCCGCGCCCGGCCCGCGGTCTTCTCCGCCAGCTCCCGGACGGTCCCGTCCAGATTCTGCCGTTCGTTGTCCCAGGCCGTGAGGGCGCCTCGCTCCTGCTTCAGCCAGGCCTCGGGCTCCATCCCCCGGGCCGGGGCCAGGGCCTCGGCCACGGCGGCGGCCTCGAGGAAGCCCGTCTCCGCCAGGGCTGCGGCCTTGGCGGCCTCGGCTGTCTCGGCGGCGGCGGTCAGGCGCTCCAGGCTCTCCCGGGCGTGGCGGAGCTGACCGTTCACGATGTCCAGCGCGCCCTTGGTCTGCTTCTCCCGGGCCTCATGGGATTTCAGAAGATTGCTGATCCTTGCGTATTCCTCCTTCAGGCTCCGGGCCTCGTCCCGGAGAGCCTGCTCGCTTTCCCAGCGGAGCTGGCTCCGGAGGACGGCGGCCCCCTGCTCGGCGGCGCTCAGGGCCTTTTCCCGGCCTGTGAGGGCCGCGGCGGCCTGCTCCAGGGCGTCCCGGAGCCCGGCCAGCTCCGGCTCCAGGCCGGACAGGCTGTCCCGCAGGGCGTTCCGCCGTTCAAGGGCGGCGACCGCCTCGTCCAGGGCGCTTTGGGCGGCCTTGCTCCGGGCCGAGGCCTCCTCCACGGCCCGGTCCAGCCGGCCGGGGGCGGCTAAGGCCTCCCAGCTTCCGCAGTCGGGGAGGAGCTGGCCCGCGATGCTGAGCAGGACGGCCTGCTTGGATTCCAGCTGGGCGTGGGCTGCGTCGAGCTGTTCCTTCTTCTTCTGGCGGTCCCGCTCGGCGGCCTCCGCCGCGGCCTTGGCGGCGTCCACGGCCTCCTGGGAGGGAGTGTCGGCGGCGCCGTGGGCCAGCCGGGGCAGATGCTCCGGCCCCAGAGCGGAGCCGCAGACGGGGCAGAGCCCCGCGCCTTCGGCCTCCACGGTCCGGCGAAGCTCCCCGGCCAGAAGCCCGGCCTGCCCGGCCAGGAAGCGGCGGTAGAGGGCGTCGTAGCGGCTCCGGGTCTCCAAAACCGAGGCGGTGAAGTCCCGGAAGCTCTCGTCCTGGCGGACCAGAGCC
>CAMVKI010000164.1 GCA_947168005.1 uncultured Clostridia bacterium | reverse complement strand
GATTACCAGGAAGGGCCTAAAAATCCTTTGAAGGGCATATCGGTGAAGTCCCTGGTGCTTGCTTGTTTCGCCCAGATTCGGGTGGGTGCTGGGGGTTAAGGTTTCCGGGCGGCCATCAATGGCATGACGGTTACGACCCGGTTACCGTGGAGACCTGTTTTCGTGCGGCCGCCGCACAATTCCCGTGGACAAGGACGGCGTACGGGACAGGAGATGAACCTGCAATGCGGTGCGGTTATCGCGCTGTGTGCAGTGTAGCCTGCCTTGCGTGGATACGATGGGGAAAGAGGAGTCATGCGCACTTACCTGTGGCCACAGGCAAAGACGATATTCTCTGGAAACCGTACCTGCAAAAGAGGCTAAGAATCGACGGCATCCGGTGTGGAAAACACCTAGGCAGTCAGAAATGGATTCCTCAGGGATTACAGTGCGGACTCAGTGGCAATCGGGTACTGTGCACGGGCAACGGCACAGCGCAGGCATGAAAAGGGAACTGCCCGTTCCGGCGACGGCGGGTTGCCCGCGGGGAAAGCCAACCCGACCTAAGCCGCAAGATTTACCTGGGGAATCGCCACCACCTATTTTTCTTTTTGATATTCGGAGGTTCCTCCGTGAAAGTAAAGCAAGAACGAAACGAAAAGCACAGCGAAAAACATCCCGAGAAACACTCGGAACGGCATCGCAAGCCCTCGGCCTCCCGGGTCCATTGGCTGATTGCCATCTTCCTCCTGGCTCTGACAATCTCTGCGGCCTTCTCCTTTTTCTCCCAGGAGCTTCTGAGCAAGGCGTCCCTCTTCGGCGCCTTCCTCATTTTGTTTGCCATCATCGCCATCGGCATCTTCTTCGACCTGCTGGGCGTGGCCGTCACCGCCGCCGAGGAGAAGCCCTTCCACTCCATGGCCTCCCGGAAGGTTCCCGGCGGGGCGGAGGGAATCTGGCTGCTCCGGAACGCGGGCAAGGTGTCCTCCATCTGCTGCGACGTGGTGGGCGACATCTGCGGCGTCATCTCCGGCGCGGCCGCCGCCGTCATCGCCATCGAAGCCTGTAAAAGCATCATCTCTCCCTCGGAGACCGTGTTCCAGCTTCTGCTCTCGGCCCTGGTCGCGGCCCTCACCATCCTCGGCAAGGCCTTCTGCAAGCAGATCGCCCTCGACAATTCCACCGCCATCGTGCACGGCGCCGCCAAGGTCATCTGGCGCTTCAAACGGATCTTTTCCAGAAAGAAAACAAAAAAGAAATGATACAAAACAGCCAATTTCCCTCCTCCGCCGAGCTGCGGGAGATGAACGAGGAGCAGCTTCGGGAGCTCTGCGCCCGAATCCGCAGCTTCCTCATCGAAAACGTATCCCGGACGGGTGGCCACCTGGCCTCCAACCTCGGCGTGGTAGAGCTCACCGTGGCGATCCATCGGGTCTTCGACACCGCGAAGGACCGCCTGGTTTTTGACGTGGGACACCAGTCCTACGTCCACAAGCTGCTGACGGGACGCGCGGAGCGCTTTCCCACCCTGCGGCAGCTGGACGGCCTGGCGGGCTTCCCCAAGCCCTCCGAGAGCGTCCACGACGCCTTCATCGCCGGGCACGCCTCCAACTCCGTCTCCGTCGCCCTGGGCATGGCCCGGGCCCGGACCCTGCGGGGGGAGGACTACAACGTGATCGCCCTCATGGGCGACGGCGCCCTCACCGGCGGCCTGGCCTACGAGGGCCTGAACGACGCCGGCGAGAGCGGCGAGCCCCTGATCGTCATTCTCAACGACAACGGCATGTCCATCACCCCCAACGTGGGCGGCATGGCGAAGCACCTCTCCAATATCCGCACCAAGCCCAGCTATTACCGGACCAAAAAGGCCTGGCGGGCCGCCACCAAGAGCACGGCCCTGGGCCGGGCCCTCTACCGGGGCGTCCACGAGCTCAAAGAGGGGCTCAAAAAGCGGCTCATCAACTCCAATACCTTCAACGACATGGGCTTTGAGTACTACGGCCCCGTGGACGGCCACGACGTCACCAAGCTGACCTGGCTGCTCCAGCAGGCCAAGGAACTGCGCAAGCCCGTGATCCTCCACGTCATCACCAAAAAGGGCATGGGCTACGCCCCCGCCGAGGAGAACCCGGACCTCTTCCACGGCATCGGCCCCTTCGACGCCGAGACCGGCCTTCCCAAGGCCAAGGGCAAGCCGACTTTCTCCGACGCCTTCGGGGAAACCCTGGTCCGGCTTGCGGCCCGGGACAAGCGGGTCTGCGCCATCACCGCCGCCATGCAGAACGGCACCGGCCTGGACGCCTTCGCCGCGGCCTATCCCGAGCGCTTCGGGGACGCGGGCATCGCCGAGGGCCACACCGTCGCCATGGCCGCCGGCCTGGCGAAGCAGGGCATGCTCCCGGTGGCGGCGATCTACTCCACCTTCCTCCAGCGGGCCTTCGACATGCTGATCCACGACGTGGCCCTGCTGAATCTCCACGTGGTCTTCGCCATCGACCGGGCCGGCCTGGTCGGGGCCGACGGCGAGACCCACCACGGCGTCTTCGACGTGGGCTATCTGCGGCTGGTGCCGGGGATGCAGATTCTCTGCCCCGCCAACCGGGCGGAGCTGAGCCGGATGCTGGAGCAGGCCCTCTTTGAAATGACCGGCCCCGTGGCCGTCCGATACCCCCGGGGCGGCGACGGCCGCTTTGCCGAGCTGAACGACCGGGCTGTGATTCGTCCGGGCCGGGATCTGACCCTCTGCGGCTACGGGACCACGGTGAACACCCTCCTCGACGCAGCGGATCTGCTGGCGGAGCAGGGGATCGAGGCCGAGGTGCTCCGCCTGCGGCAGATCAAGCCCCTCGAAGCGAGCTGGAAGGCCTCCGCCGCGAAGACCGGAGCCCTGCTCATGGTGGAGGAGTGCCCGAGCCACTGCGGCGTCTATGACGAGCTGGCCGCGGACCCGGCCATGGACGGCGTGAAAAAGAAGGTCCTGGACCTTGGCCCCGGCTTCACCCAGCACGGCTCCAACGCGGAGCTCCTGGCCCGGGCGGGCTTGGACGCAAAGTCGATTGCCGCGCTTGCGATTGATCTCATAAGTGACAAGTGACAGGTGACAGGATGAAACAAAAAGAACGACTGGACGTATATTTGACCGAACACGGTCATGCCGAGACCCGGAGCAAGGCCCAGGCTTTGATTATGGCCGGGCTGGTCTACGTGGACGGCCAGAAGGCCGACAAGCCGGGCTTCTCCGTGGGCGAGGGCCAGAGCGTGGAGGTACGGGGGGCGGCCTGCCCCTACGTCAGCCGCGGCGGGCTCAAGCTGGAAAAGGCCCTGCGGGACTTCGGCGTGGACGTGCACGGCTTTGTCTGCTCCGACTCCGGGGCCTCCACCGGCGGCTTCACCGACTGCCTGCTCCAGCAGGGAGCGGTCAAGGTCTTCGCCATCGACGTGGGCTACGGCCAGCTGGCCTGGAAGATCCGCAACAATCCCCGGGTGGTCTGCATGGAGCGGACCAATATCCGGAACGTCACCCCCGAGACCCTGGGCGAGCCCCTGGATCTCTCCGTGGTGGACGTGTCCTTCATTTCCCTGAAGCTGGTCCTGCCGGTGATTTATCAGCTGTTAAAGCCCGAAGGCCAGGTCCTCTGCCTGATCAAGCCCCAGTTTGAGGCCGGGAAGGAGAAGGTGGGCAAGAAGGGCGTCGTTCGGGACCCCGCCGTCCATCGGGAGGTTCTGGAACGTTTTCTGGAGACCGCAAAGGAGCTCGGCTTCACCGTGAAGAACCTGAGCTTTTCCCCGGTCAAGGGCCCGGAGGGCAACATCGAATTCCTGGGCCACCTGTGCAAGGGACCCTGCACCCCGTTCGAAGCGGACTGTACGGCCATTGTGGAAGCAGCCCACGCGGCGCTGGACAAGTAACAGTTAATAATTAATAATTAATAGTTAGTTCAACAGGTTCAAATTATAAACTATTAACTATTAACTATTCATTTTTGTAAAAGGAACATCGTATGAAACGTGTCGTCATGACCCCCAATCCCTACCGGGACCGGGATTTTAGCTGCGTGATGGAGGCCAAACGGATCCTGGAGGCCTCCGGGGTAGAGGTGAAGATCTGCCTCGCCTTTGACGTGGACCCGAGCTTTCAGCTGCCGGAGCAAGTGCCGATTTCGGAGCTCCAGGAGGAGCTGAAGACCGCCGACGCCCTGATCTGCTTCGGCGGCGACGGGACCATCCTGCACAGCTCCAAGCTCGCCCTGCGCCGGGGCATTCCCATCCTGGGCGTCAACATCGGCACCGTGGGCTTTATGGCGGAGCTGGAATCCGGAGAGATGGAGCTGCTCTCCCGGCTGGCTGCCGACGACTACCAGATCGACGAGCGCATGACCATCTTCGTCCGCCTGCTCCACGAGGGCAGGATCATCTACCGGGACCTGGCGCTGAACGACGCCGTCGTCACCAAAGGCGCCGTGGCCCGGGTGATCCAGACCTCGGTCTTCCTGGACGGGGTGGAGGCCATGAACTTCTCCGGCGACGGCATCATCGCCGCCACGCCCACGGGCTCCACAGCCTATTCCATGTCCGCCGGGGGCCCCATCGTGGAGCCCTCCGCCGACAATATCATCCTGACCCCCATCTGCGCCCACAACCTCCAGCCCCGCAGTCTGATCGCTTCGCCGAGCCGGAAGGTGGAGATCCAGGTGGGCCGCATCAACCGCCGCAACGCCTTCCTCTCCGTGGACGGCGGCAAGGCCGTGCGGGTCTTCTCCGGGGACCGGATCTTCCTGGAGATGGGGAACCAGAAAACCAAACTGCTGAAATTGAAGGACACCACGTTCTTTGATATAGTCAAGTCGAAATTAAACCACTAACGCAAAAAGGGAGTACACTATGAAATCTCAAAGACAGACCAAAATTCTGGAGATCATCGCCTCCAAGGACATCGAAACCCAGGAGCAGCTTCTGGAAGAGCTGCGTCAGGCCGGCTTCCGCAGCACCCAGGCCACCATTTCCCGGGACATCAAAGAGCTGCGCATCCTTAAGGACCTGACTGCCATGGGCACCTACCGCTATTCCATCGGCACCAAGGAGACCTCCGGCGCCTTCTCGAACCGCCTGAACACCATCTTCAAGGAGAGCGTCATCAGCTACGACTACGCCCAGAATATCGTGGTCGTCAAAACTCTGCCCACCCTGGCCCCCGCCGCAGGCCGCGCCATCGACGCCATGAACATGTCCGTGGTCGTGGGCACCCTGGCCGGCGACGACACTCTGCTGATCATCATGCGGGACGTCCAGAGCGCCATCGGGTTCTGCATTGAGATCAAGAAATTGCTCGATTAAAAACGATGCTCACGCTGCTGCACATCGAAAACATCGCCGTCGTCGAATCCGCCGATATCCGCTTTGACCGGGGCTTCAATATTCTGACCGGCGAGACCGGCGCGGGCAAGTCCATCATCATCGACGCGATCTCCGCCATCCTGGGCGAGCGCGCCTACCGCGAGGTGATCCGCACCGGCACGGAGAAGGCCTTCGTTTCCGCGGTCTTCGACGGAGTGCCGGAGCTGCCCTGGTTCGCGGAGTTCGGGGTCCCCTATGAGCCCGAGCTGCTGATCCAGCGGGAAGTCTTCCTGGACGGACGAAATCTCTGCAAGGTCAATGGCAGAGGCGTCACCGTCAGTCAGCTGCGGGCCCTGGGCCGGCGGCTCATCACTATCCACGGCCAGCATGATTCCCAGCAGCTCTTCGACGAGCAGACCCATCTGGGCCTGCTGGACGCCTTCGCGGCGGACGG
>CAMVKI010000163.1 GCA_947168005.1 uncultured Clostridia bacterium | reverse complement strand
TATTCCAGCCGGTCCGCCGAGAGCCGGGGGCTGTCGTTGTCGGCGACGGGGTAGCGGTGGTAGTCGCAGACGTCATCTACGGTGAGTCCATGCCGGGACAGCACGGCCCGGAGCTCAGCGCTGCCGTCGATCCGCTCCCGGGTCCCGTCCTCCGTGGCCTCCTGCACCAAATAGTCGCCCCGCAGGAAGTCCACCACGTGGGCGAAGGGCGGCGTGGCAATATCGTGGAGCAGCCCTGCCGCGGCCTGGGCCGGGTCACCGGTAAAGTGCCAGACGATGAGGCCCACGCCAAGGCTGTGCTCAAAGCGGGAGTAGCTCCCGCTGTTGGCAAAGCGCGGAAAGGCCGTGTATTCGCAGCCGCAGTTCATCCCCACCTGCTTCAGCCGCTCCATCGGCGGCGTCGCCGCCAGCTCGGAAAGCAAGGAAGGGACTGTATCGTGATAGATGCCTGTCAGATCGAATTCATTTTGCATTTTGCACTTTGCATTTTGCATTACTGGTCCCCGCCCAGCAGCTTCCGGACTTCCTGGAGGAAGGCCACGTCCTCGGCGGTAAGCTTGGCGTTGCCGTGGATGCTCTTACCCTCGGCGTCGGTGACGGTCACGTCCATGATCGCGCCCTCGGAGATGCAGTTGTCCGTAATATAGGCCATATAGCGCATGAACTTCGGATGCCGTTCCACGAAGGCGTCGTACTGTTTCTTTAATTGCAGAAATTTCGCGGGATTTCTCATGCTTCTTCCTCCCATTCGTTTTTACTCCGCAGGGGCCGATGCCTGCATCGGCCCCTACGAATGGAGAGGGTTATTCCTCTTCCAACCATGCATGCCAGGCCTCCGGGGCGTAGCCCACGGTGGCCTTTTTTCCGTTTCGGACCACGGGCAGGCGGATCAGGTCTTGATTTTCATAGACCTTATCCTCCTTCGCGGTCTCGCTTGCCAGATAGCGGAGCAGGTCCAGCTCCGGGTCCCTGCCGTCCCAGTCCACCAGCTTGTCCACGCCGCCCACGGCCCGGAGCACCGCGTCGAACTCCTTGCCCGAGAGCCCGTAGCGCTTCATGTCGATGAACTGATATTTGATCCGCCGCTCCTTGAACCAGCGCTCGGCCTTTTTGGTATCAAAGCTCTTTGCGCTTCCGAAAATCTGAATGTTCATCGTGTTTTCCTGTCTTTCCGTTCCTTGCATGTCGGTTTAAATGTCATAATTCTTACTTCTTACTTCTTAATTCTTACCTGCCTCATACCGTACCTCCATGAGGCACAGCCCCTTTGCCGGGACGGTGAAGCCTGCGGCGGAGCGGGGGCCGCCCGCCAGCAGCTCCGTGACGGATTCCGGCGTCCGATTGCCCCGGCCCACCTCCAGCAGGGTGCCGGTGAGAATGCGGACCATGTGGTGCAGGAAACCGTCGGCGGTATATTCAAAGCGCAGCTCGTCCCCGGTCCGCTCGATGGCGATCCGGGAGAGGCTTCGGACCGTGGACTTCTTCGTCTTCACGGCGGAGAAGGCCCGGAAATCGTGGGTGCCCTCCAGAAGCCGGGCAGCGGACTCCATGGCCTTCAGATCGTAGTCGCCGGGCAGGACGTAGACGAAGCGCCGCTCGAAGACGCAGGGTGCCTCCGCGGTCCAGACCCGGTAGCGGTAGGTCTTCTCCACCGCCGACAGCCGGGCATGGAAGCGGGGCGGGGCATATTCCACGCTGACCGCGCCGACGTCCTCGGGCAGATAAGCCCGCAGGGCCGCCAGGACCACCGCCGGAGGCAGGTCCCGGACCGTGCGGAAGGAGGCGCACTGGCCCAAGGCGTGTACCCCGGCGTCGGTGCGCCCGCTGCCCTGGACCTCCACGGGCTCGCCGAAGGTCTTTGTCAGTACCGCCTCCAGCTTTCCCTGTACGGTCATATCACTGTCCGACAGCCGCTGCCATCCCCGGTAGCGGCTGCCGTCGTATTGCAGAATTGATTTATAGTTTGGCATTGTCCTGATTATGGTACATATAGAGTGTTATCATGGGCTCAGAAAACGAAAGGGGCTGAGCGTATGAAAAGCTACGACATCATTCCGATCCGGGGCCATTATGAGGTATATGACGCGGAAGGACATTTCGTCTGCTCCGCGGACAGCTACTCCGAGGCGATGAGCGAGCTCGAAGCCGCTTAATTCGAAAGCATTGTGCGGGCGGCCTGCGCGCAGGCCGCCGCGATGACCGTCAGCGTGTCGGCGGCGGCCGGGGGTCTGGCCGCCCTGCGGCGCGTTAGCGTGCCAGCACCTCGTCGAGGAAGGCCAGCACGTCGGCGTAGAGCTCCTCGCGGTTGATCTCGTTGTGCATCTCGTGGCGGCCGCCGGGGTAGAGCTTGATGCGCACGTCCTTCATGCCCGCGGCCTTGAAGGCCTCGTAGGCCTGGGTGACGCCCTTGCCGTTGCTGCCCACCGGGTCCTTGTCGCCGCTGACGAAGAGCACGGGCAGGTCCTTTGGCATCTTGTCCAGGTTCGCCTTATCCTCGTTCATCAGCATGCCGCCCAGCATCTCCCGGGCCAGGCCCACGGAGGCCGGGAAGCCCAGCAGGGGATCGGCGATGTACTTGTCCACCTCGGCCTCGTCCCGGCTGAGCCAGTCCACGGGAGTCCGGGGATTCTCGTAGCCCTTGTTGTAGGAGCCGAACATCAGCTTGTCCACCATGGGAGAGCTGTGGTCCATGCCCTTGCGCCGGCCCTCGACGGCGCAGACGCCCCGGCCGGCCTTCAGGACCGCCTTGGGCATCCAGCCCGTGCCGCTGAGGACGGCGGCCTTGAGCCCGGCGTCGGGATAGGTGTAGAGCAGGGTCCGGGTCATAAAGGAGCCCATGCTGTGGCCGTAGAGGATATAGGGCAGGTCGGGATACTCCTCCTTGGTCATCTGCATCAGCCGGTAGGTGTCGGAGACCGCCGTGAGCCAGCCGTCGGCGAAGCAGCCCTGGGGGATCTCCTTGGAGATGGAGCCGCCGTGGCCCATGTGGTCCTCGCCCACCACCACGAAGCCGTGGTCTGTGAAGACCTTCGCAAGGGCGTCGTAGCGGGCCGCGTACTCGGCGATGCCGTGGACCAGTTGGATCACGCCCCGGGGCTTGTCCTCCGGGATCCACTGGCAGCAGTGAATGCGGGTGTCCTTGCGAACGGGGAAGTAAAATTCTTTCATAGGAGCTCCTTTCTGTCCTGATTAAGGGACCGATGAAGATGTATGATCAGATCGTAAGCAAAGCGGAAGCAACAGATAAACAAAACGATGACGAAGAGAAAGGGAGGTCAACTGAAATGACGAACGCCATGACGATCCGGGTCCTGCCTCCGCGGCAGAGCCCCGCGCAGGCGGCCCGTGCCCGGGCCCGCCGCAGAAGAGCCCTTGTGAATACCCTTTTGGAGGCCCTTGCCACCGTAGGCCTCGGCGCCTGCTTTATCCTCTGCGCCCTGGCGGTCCTGTGCGTGCTCTAAGGCTTTCTATTCCGATTGTACAGGATCACCAGACCCTTCAGCAGCAGGTTGTCGTCGATGATCATTTCCCGCTTGCACAGGGGCGCGATGAACTTGGCAAGACCGCCGGTGGCGACGACCTTGACGGGATAGCCCAGCTCCTCCTCGATGCGCTCCACCATGCCGTCGAGCATGGCGGCGGAGCCCAGCAGGAGGCCGCTGCGCATGGAATCCACCGTGTTCGTTCCAATGGCACAGCGCGGCTTCTCCAGACTGATGGCGGGAAGCTGCGCCGTTCCGCTGGAGAGGGCGTTCAGCGAGAGCATGACGCCCGGTGCGATGGTGCCGCCAACAAAAGCGCCCTTTTGGTCGATGACGGAGATGGTCGTGGCCGTCCCCAGGTCGATGACGCAGAGGGGCGCGCCGTAGGCCTCGATGGCCGCCACGGCACCCACGATCAGATCGCTGCCCGCCTGGGCGGGATTGTCGATCCGGATGTTGAGCCCGGTCTTCAGGCCGGGGCCCACGGTCAGGCAGGGCTTTCCCGTCAGCCGGGCCACGGCCCGCTCCAGCACCTGCTGGACCAGGGGTACCACGGAGGAGATGATGGTTCCCTCCACGTCTTCGGGCGCCACGCCAAAGAGCTCCAGCATGGTTTTGAGCTCCGCGCAGTATTGATCGGAGGTTTTGATCCGGTCTGTCGCCATCCGGGCCTCGAAGAGAATCGCTCCATCCCGGATGCAGCCGAGAACAATGTTGGTATTGCCGACGTCAATGGCAAGAATCATAGCGGTACGCCTCTTTTCATTCATATTTATGGTATGCAGGGACAGACATCGCTTGTCCGCCGTTCAGCATTTTCGGATGCCCCAATCCCGGATTGCGTTGTGTTCGATGATGAAATAGCCGTAGGTCGGTTGATAGCCACAGCCGCAGGAGCCGGGGTTCAGCAGCTTCAGACCGTTGCTCTCGTCCTGCTCCGCGATATGCGTGTGCCCGAAGAGGAGCACGTCGGCGCCCTGCTCCCGGGCCGCGAAGATGGCCCGCATGTAGCTGGTCTTGACGCCGAGGGTATGCCCGTGGCAGAGGAAGAAGCTGATTCCGCCGACGTTCAGGGTCAGGGTCTTGGAGGTATCGCTCCAGCCGTCGCAGTTGCCCCGGACCATGGCGACGGGCAGAAGCTGGAACTCCCGGCTGATCTGCTCCGCGTCCGTGTCGTGGTCCCCCAGGTGAAAGACGTAGTCGGGCTTTTCCCGCTTGATCACGTCCCGCATGTGGTTCAGCTCCCGGTGGGAGTCGGAAAAAACGATGATTTTCATATCCGCACCCATTCCTTTCCTTGCGCATATCCTATTATAGCAGAAAAATCCATAGGAGGCAAGGAAATGCTTGGACCGTCACAAAAATTTTCCAATTCTTCTCCGTTCCCCGAGGAGCTTCGCCGGGTTTTGGCGAGCGCCGAGGGCCAGACCCTGCTCCGGCTGCTCCAATCCGACGGCGGCGCGGGGCTGAAGGCCGCGGCGGAGGCCCTGCGGCAGGGGAACGTGGAGGGCGTCAAGAGCGCTCTGAGCCCGCTGCTGGCCGGAACCGAGGCGGAGGCTCTGACGCGAAGCCTGGAGGAGAAGCTGTGACATGGAGGACCTGCAAGCAGCTCTGCAGAGCATTCTCTCCGATCCGGCGCAGATGGCCCGGGTGACAGCCCTGGCCGAGTCCCTGGGGCTGAAGCCGCCGGAGGAGGGATACGAGGCAACAGGGAACAGGCAACAGGCAACAGGGGACGGGGGACGCGAGGCAACAGGCAACAGGCAACAGGCAACAGGGGACGGGGGACGCGAGGCATCAGGCAACAGGCAACAGGCAACAGGGGACGGGGGACGCGGGGGCCCGCAGCCGCACGTAGGGGCCGGCGCCCTCGACGGCCCGCCGCTTCAGGCGGCAGGAGAGCCGCAAGACGGTCCGGTGGGGGCGGCTTCGAGCGCTTTTCCGCTCCCGGGGCTGGACGGCCCGGAGCTTGGCAGGCTTATGGGCTTGCTGTCCGCGTCCTCCGGCAGCGAGGATCGACTTCTGAACGCTCTGCGGCCTGCCCTGGATCCGGCGGGCCAGGCCCGGGTGGACCGGGCCCTCCGGGCCGCAAAGCTTTCCCGCCTCGCCGGCAGCTTTTTCAAGCAGGAGAGGACTGCGCGTGTATAGCCGATACATACCCAATCAAAGCGGCGGCTACGACCGCCGCCTCGTCCCGGACCCGCCGGCACCGGCGGCTCCGCCCCCAGGACCGCCGAAGCGCCCATCTCCGCCCCCAGGGCCGCCGCCCGGCCGCCCATCTCCGTCCCCG
>CAMVKI010000162.1 GCA_947168005.1 uncultured Clostridia bacterium | reverse complement strand
AGATGCGCGTGGCCTACGACTTCGTGGCCCGGATCGACGGCGCCGAGACCGGCAACACCCGCACCTGGTCCGTCGAGGGCTACGTGGGCGAGCTCCGGAACGGCAATAACCAGCTCCAGATCGCCGTCGCCAACGCCCTCCTCGCCTACGGCGACGCCGCGGCCGCCTATTTCGCAGCACAATAAAGCACAATCTCCCCGCACGGCAAAAACGGAAAGCTGCAACGGCTTTCCGTTTTTGCTGTGCGCAGATATTTTTATACAAGAAACATATGGACAAACAGCGCCGGAATAAGATGCAGAGAGGTGATTTTCATGCTATCTGCGGCAGCGCTGATGCTCTTCGGCTCCATGCTCTGCTCGATCCGCCTGGACCAGCCCGGCAGCTTTCCAAAGCCCCTTTCCGCGAAGGAGGAGCGCTACTATCTCGAACGGGCCGCCGAGGGGGATCTGAACGCCAGAAATACGCTGATCGAACGGAACCTCCGGCTGGTAGCCCATATTATGAAAAAATACTATTCGCAGACCGCCGATCAGGAGGATTTGCTGTCGATTGGGACCATCGGCCTGATCAAGGGAATTGAAAGCTTTGACGTCAACAAGGGCGCGCGGCTGGCAACCTACGCGGCGCGCTGTGTGGAGAATGAAATATTAATGTATTTCAGGAGTCAGAAGAAGACGGCGGGGGACATCTCCCTCTCGGACGCCATTGAGACCGGGAAGGACGGGACCTCCCTCGCGGTGCAGGACGTGGTAGCCTCTGACGAGGACCTCTTTGAGGACCTGGCCCGCCGGGAGGACGCGAAAAAGCTCCGCCGGGCCATTGCCGACTGCCTGAACCAGCGGGAGCAGACGGTGATCCGGCTCCGCTACGGCTTCGACGGCCTGGCCCCCCAGCGGCAGCAGGATGTGGCCGCCCGTCTTGGCATCAGCCGCAGCTATGTGTCCCGCATCGAAAAGAAGGCCCTGGAAAAGCTCCGCGCGGCCCTGGAAGCGAAACAGCCGAAATAAAGTGAAGACAAACGGGGGAAAGCGGAGACAAACGGGGAAAAGCCCTCTCTTGCATTTCAGAAGGCTTTATGTTATAATCAAACAGATAAATAAAAAAGGAGGTACGCGGATTGAAGAAAACGATCCTTGTATGTCTGCTGATCCTCGCCCTGCTCCTCGGGGGCTGTGCGACGGAGGGCGGCGTCGTTTTGGAAACCGAAGAAAAGCCGACTGTGCCGACGCTTCCGAGCCCCGCCGTCCCGGAAGGGAGCGACACGGACGAGGAGCTCCCGGTCTCTTCCACCGAAGCCGCGGAAGCGGCATCGACGGAGCCGCTTCGGACGGAGCCGCAGCACTGGGACCCCGAGGACACGGAGCTGACCGCCTATTTTGACGAGAATCCCGCCTTCACCGCAATCGCCGGCCCGAACTGCGATCCCTCGATCCTGGCGGTGCTCTACAACGCCCCCTTTGCGGACGGAGAGCCGACGCCCACGGCGGTCTGGAACGAGGGAGAATCCGATCAGCTTGTGATCTGCCCCCGCTGGATCGGCTCGATGATCGACGTCTGGCAAATCGAACGAAGCCTGGAGGACGGAGAAGAGACCGAGCGCCTGGAGGGGCCGGTCTACACCGCCGTCTGCGAGTCCGGCGACAGCTACGGCGCAGCCCTGGAGCGGCCGGACGCGGCGGCCAAGTGGGCCGTTTCAGTCACGGTTCCCGAGTTTGGGAACGCCTATCTGGAGCTGAATTACAACGGGCGTTACGGCACTCCCGCCTATGAATACCTCACCGACAATTCGGCGGCCATCAACGCCGCGGCTCAGACCATGGACCCCGCGTACGCCGAGATCGCGGCAAATGAGCTGGGAGAGGACTTCTTCTACGCCTTCCTCCGGGCTGCCTTCCGCAGCGGAAAGGACCCCTGGGCCGCCATAGAGCAATACTGTTCCCCCATCGGTGATTACGGCGATGGAGCTGCCTATACGCAGTGCGAATGCGAGATGGAGGGCGACACCTGCCGGATGGACGCAGCTAAGCTCCGGGAGGGCTACGACCCTGGCTCCGACGGCAGCGTCGCGGACCGGGCCGAGGCCCAGGCCCAGCGCTACGCGGAGATCGGCAACGCGGAGGGGATCCTCGGCATTGACCCGGAACGGAACGAAGCCCTCTATTTTGATCTGAAGGGGATTACGGTCTACAATCCCACCCTGCTGGCGCAGGAGGTACAGATCACGGTCAACGGCGAGGACGCCGGCACCTTCTCCCTGACCGAGGGCGATTTCGTCACCCTGCTGGACCTCGGCCTGGAGAAGCTTCCCGCAGACACGGCAGTTCGAGTCGAGGCCCGCGTCACCCGGAGCAGGGGACCGGCGGAGGCCGCCGTTTTGGAGCTCTGGCCCGGCCTGGGCGGCAATATTTCCGGCTCGCGATAAAAATACGATATACAGAGGAGAGACAACGATGAAGAGCAAAGCGAAACCGAGCTCCCACAGAGGAGCCGAATACAAGAGCCTGATCCTGGTGCCCTTCCTGGCCCTGGCGATGGCCCTGTCCTACAAGCTGTTCATTTTCCCGAACAACTTCGCCCCCTCGGGCGTGGGCGGCATCGCCACCATGATCCAGTATCTGTTTCAGTTCAACGCCGGATATCTGAACCTGCTGATCAACGTCCCCCTGCTGATCATCGCGTGGAAGCTGGTGGACCGGGAATTCGTCATTAAAACAGCCCTGTTCACGGTCTGCTTCTCCGGCCTGCTGATGCTCTTCGACCATCTTGGGCTGGATTTCAGCAAATTCGCATACCACACCGACACCGGCACCAGCACCATCCTGGGCCCCGTCGCCGCCGCCGTGATCAACGGCGCCATGTTCGGCATCTCCCTGCGGATTCACGGGAGCTGCGGCGGCACCGACATCGTGAGCTTTATCATTCGCCACTATCGGCCGGAGTTCAACGTCACATGGATCGGCTTCAGCCTCAACGTAGTGATTGCCGCGGTCTCCTATTTTGTTTACGGCTTCAAGTTTGAGCCGGTCATCTGCTGCATCCTCTACGTCTTCGTCATGACCATGATCGGCAACAGCGTGGTCCGCGGATCCCAGTCGGCGCTCAAATTCGAGATCATCACCCAGCATCCCGAGGAGCTCGCCGCCGACCTGATGCAGGAGCTTAAGCACGGCGTGACCCTGCTCTCCGCCGAGGGCGCCTACACCCACGAGCAGAAGAGCCTGGTGATCTGCATCGTCAACAAGCACCAGATCGCCGATATCCAGGCCATCATCGGCAAGTACCCCGGCAGCTTCGCCTACATCACCCAGGTCTCGGAGACCTTAGGCAACTTCCGGAAGATCAAGTAGTCTGCCGTAGCGGCGCACAGTGTGCGCCATTCCTGCACGCATAGAAAAAACGGAGAAAAGCCCGGCTTTTCTCCGTTTTTTCTATGCGCGCAGGTCAGTCTTCGTTCTCATCCTCCTCCACCGGGGAGAAATACAGGATCGTCCCCTCGTCGTGGAGAATGAGCTTTTTGCCGTCCTTGTTGAATTCCAGCTCGCCGTTGGGGCCGGTGACGATCACGGCTTTACCCGTGTCGGTCCAGGTGATGTCCAGAACGGTGCCGTTGTAGTTCGCCGTGCCCACGCCGTCCTCCTCCAGCTCCAGGGTGACGTTCATGCTGAAGAGGCTGGGCTTCATCCGATAGCCGTCGGCGGTGATGTAGTCGAGAAAATAGCTTCCGCCCGCGGCTCTGGAACAGCCGACCAGGCCCAAAAACAGCAGCGCACAGAGCAGCAGCGCAAGAATCCGTTTCATGTATGCTCCTTTCCGCCGCCCACGCGGCTTTACGGAAATATTTTATTTATTATACCGCAAAGCAGCGCATTTGTCACGCTTTTTTTGCGCTTTTGAAAAATGTGATTGACAAATATGCAAACTGGGTATATACTGTTTGCGTCAAACGCGCAGAGGAAGAGGAGTACGCTTTTCAACCGGAGTCAGAGAACGGGCGGTCGGTGCGAGCCCGGGAAGGAAAAAGCGGAAGGTCGCTTCGGAGCGGGCAGGCTGAAGCAAGTAGGTCTGCACGGGTCCTCCCGTTACAGAGGCAGAGTGTCCGGCGTCCCCGCCGGGAATTCAGGTGGTACCACGGTATAATAAAGCCGTCCTGAGAGCGTTCTCAGGACGGCTTTTCTGTTGAAAGGAGAATCAATATGGCACGCGAACTTCCCAAGACCTACGACCCGAAGCAGGTCGAGGACCGCATCTATCAGTTCTGGCAGGACAACGGCTACTTCAAGACCGAGCGCGACCCGGAGAAGAAGCCCTTCACCATCGTCATGCCGCCCCCCAACGTCACCGGTCAGCTCCATATGGGCCACGCCATGGACGCGGCCCTGCAGGACATCCTGATCCGCTTCAAGCGGATGCAGGGCTACGCCGCCCTGTGGGTCCCCGGCGTGGACCACGCGGGCATCGCCACCCAGATCAAGGTGGAGGAGGAGCTCCGCAAGGAGGGCCTGACCCGCTACGACCTGGGCCGGGAAAAGTTCCTGGAGAAGGTCTGGGACTGGAAGCATAAATACGGCAACCGCATCGTGGAGCAGCAGAAGCGCCTGGGCGCCTCCTGTGACTGGGACCGGGCCCGCTTCACCATGGACGAGGGCTGCTCCAAGGCCGTCCGCGAGGTCTTCGTGCGCCTCTATGAGAAGGGCCTGATCTACAAGGGCAGCCGCATCATCAACTGGTGCCCCCACTGCCGCACGGCCCTCTCCGACGCCGAGGTGGAATACGTGGACAAGCCCGGCCACCTCTGGCACATGCGCTATCCGCTCACCGACGGCAGCGGCTGGCTGGTCGTTGCCACCACCCGGCCCGAGACCATGATGGGCGACACCGGCGTGGCCGTGAACCCCGCCGACGAGCGCTATCAGCATCTGGTGGGCAAGACCTGCATCCTGCCCCTGATGAACCGGGAGATCCCCATCGTGGCCGACGACTACGTGGAGATGGACTTCGGCACCGGCTGCGTGAAGATGACCCCGGCCCACGACCCCAACGACTTTGAGGTGGGTCTGCGCCACAACCTGGACTCCATCAAGGTCATCGCCGACGACGGCACCATCAACGAGAACGGCGGCCGCTACTGCGGCATGGACCGCTACGAGGCCCGGAAGGCCGTGGTGGCGGACCTGGAGGCCCTGGGCCTGCTGGAAAAGACCGAGCCCTATTCCCACAACGTGGGCACCTGCTACCGCTGCCACAACGACGTGGAGCCCATCATCTCCGCCCAGTGGTTCGTGAAGATGCAGCCCCTGGCCGGGGAAGCCCTGCGTGTGGTGAAGGAAGGGGAGACCAAGTTCGTCCCCGAGCGCTTCACCAAGACCTACACCAACTGGATGGAGAACGTCCGGGACTGGTGCATCTCCCGGCAGCTCTGGTGGGGCCATCAGATCCCCGCCTGGTACTGCGCCGACTGCGGCCACGTGACCGTCAGCCGAGAGGACGCCGTGAAGTGCGAGCACTGCGGCAGCACCAACATCGAGCGGGACCCCGACGTGCTGGACACCTGGTTCTCCTCGGCCCTCTGGCCCTTTGAGATCCTGGGCTGGCCCGAGAAGACCCCGGACCTGGACTACTTCTATCCCACCGATGTGCTGGTCACCGGCTACGACATCATCTTCTTCTGGGTGTCCCGGATGATTTTCTCCGCCTGCGAGCATACCGGAAAGCCTCCCTTCCACACCGTGCTGATCCACGGCCTGGTCCGGGACAATCAGGGCCGCAAGATGTCCAAGTCCCTGGGCAACGGCATCGACCCCCTGGATATGAT
>CAMVKI010000161.1 GCA_947168005.1 uncultured Clostridia bacterium | reverse complement strand
GTCTCCAGGAAGATCTGGCCGTCGGTGATGGAGATGACGTTGGTGGGGATATAGGCGGAGACGTCGCCGGCCTGGGTCTCGATGATGGGCAGAGCCGTCAGGGAGCCGCCGCCGTTTTCCGGGGACAGCCGGGCTGCCCGCTCCAGCAGACGGGAGTGGAGATAGAAGACGTCGCCGGGATAGGCCTCGCGTCCGGGGGGACGGCGGATCAGCAGAGAGATGGCGCGGTAGGCCACCGCGTGCTTGCTGAGGTCGTCGTAGACCACCAGCACGTCCTTGCCCTGGTGCATGAAGTATTCGCCCATGGTGCAGCCCGCGTAGGGGGCGATGTACTGCATGGGGGCCAGCTCCGAGGCCGTGGCGGAGACCACGATGGTGTAGTCCATGGCCCCGCCCAGGGTCAGAGTGTTGACGATCTGGGCCACGGTGGAGCGCTTCTGGCCGATGGCGACGTAGATGCAGATCACGTTCTTGTCCTTCTGGTTCAGGATCGTGTCCAGGGCGATGGTGGTCTTGCCGGTCTGGCGGTCGCCGATGATGAGCTCACGCTGGCCCCGGCCGATGGGGATCATGGCGTCCACGGCCTTGATGCCCGTCTGGAGGGGCTCCGAGACGGATTTCCGGTCGATAACGCCGGGCGCCGGCATTTCGATGGGCCGGATCTTGTCGGTCTCGATGTGGCCCTTGCCGTCGATGGGCTCGCCCAGGGCGTTGACCACGCGGCCGATCAGGGCCTCGCCCACGGGGACGGAGACGACGCGGCCCGTGCGCTTGACCAGATCGCCCTCGCGCAGGCCCTCGTCGGAGCCCAGAATGACCAGGGAGACGGAGCGCTCCTCTAAGTTCTGGGCCATGCCGTAGGTGCCGTTGGGGAACTCCACGAGCTCGTTGACCATGCAGTTCTCCAGGCCCACGGCCCGGGCGATGCCGTCGCCCAGGGTGATGATGGTGCCGGTCTCGCTCTGTTCGATCTTCGATTCGTAATGCTTTATCTGAGCGCGAATGACATTCGCGATCTCTTCCGGTCTGAATTCCATAGTTTCCCTGCTTTCTAATACTGGAAAGTATTATAAAGTTATAGTATGGTGTCGGAAAGCGTCTTGCCGAGGCTGTCGAGTCTTTGGCGCAGCGTGCCGTCGAGCTCCACGCCCTCGTATTCGAGGCGGATTCCGCCCAACACCGTCGGATCCACGCGGTTGATGAGGTCCACGGTCTTCCCGGTGAGCCGGCACAGCCGCGCCCGGAGCTTCTCCATCTGCTCCGGCTTCAGGGGCACGGCGGAGATGGCCGTGCCCGCAATAATCCCGTGGATCGTGTTGAAGTAGGTGCGGTAGCGCGTCTCGCAGTACCCGTATTCATAAATATAGCCGTTTTCGCAGATCAGCTTGAGGAAGCTGAGCAGATAGGGGTGGATGCGGCCGGAGAAGGCCTCGTCCAGCAGCGCGGTGCGCTCCGCCCTGGCGATATTGGGGGCATAGAGGAGCTTGACGTAGTCCGGGTTCTCGTCGAAGAGCTTCCGCAGCTCGGCAAACTGGTCCAGAATAATCCCGTCCAGGTCTTCCTCGTAGGCCAACTCAAAGAGGGCGTCGGCATAGTTTTTGGCGGCCCGGTTCATACCTCGTCCCCCATGTGCCGCAGGAAGTCCTCGACCATGCGGTCATGGTCGGAGCTGTCCATCTCCCGCTCCACGACCTTCTCGGCGATGTCGAGGGCAATGCGGGAGATGTCGTCCTTGACGCCGTTGAGGGCCTTCTTCCGCTCCAGCTCAATATCCGCTCTGGCCTTGTTGCGGATGGCGTCCGCGTCGGTGTGGGCATGGACAAGGATGTCGTCCCTCCGGCGGTGGGCCTCCTGGGTGGCATCGGCGATGATCTGGGCGGAGGCGTCCTTGGCCTCGGAGAGCTTGCGGTCATAGTCCGCCCGCATATTCTCGGCCTTCAGACGGGCGTCCTCGGCGTCGGCGTAGATGTCGTCGATCTCCTTCTGCCGCTCGTCGATCATCTTGGTGACGGGCTTGAAGAGGAATTTTTTCAAAATGAGAAACGTGATCACCAGGTTCAGCAGCGTGAACAGGGCGGTCCAGGGATTGAAGCCAATGAAATTCTCAAATTCTCCCACTTGGCCATCCCTCCTTTTCCATGAGATTTGCCCCTCGGATTAAAACACGAAGAGCAGCAGCAGAGCGATAACCAGGGAGTAGATACCGGTGGTCTCGGCGACGGCGCAGCCGACCAGCATATTGGTCCGCAGGTTGCTGGTGGATTCGGGCTGGCGGGCCATGCCCTCGAGGGCCTTGCCCACGGCGTTGCCTTCGCCGATGGCGGGGCCGATGGCGCCGATGCCCATGCAAAGACCGGCGCCCAGGGCGCAGGCAGCCTTGACGATCGCGTCAGTAAGTTCCATAATAAGTTCCTCCTATAAGATAATGAATTTCATTTTCAAATCGGAGATTTGAAAATCTCCGAAATTATTCATTTTTCACGCTTCATTTCCTCCGGCGCCGGGCAGTTGCCGGAGATATAGATCATCGTGAGCAGGCTGAACACAAAGGCCTGGATCACGCCGGAGAAGACGTCGAAGTAGAGGGAGAGGACGGCGGGCAGACCCAGGGTCAGCACCGGGACGCCCATGGGGCCCTCGGAGACGAAGCAGATCCCCAGGAAGCCCAGGGCCGCCAGGGCCGCGCCCAGGGCCGTTCTGCCCTTGGATTTGTGCCCGATCAGCAGAACGACGCCGCAGAGCAGCACGGCCAGCGCCCCGAACCAGCACAGGCCCGCCGCGGCGCCGCTCATCTCGGGATAGGCCCGGCCCGTGAGGCTCCAGAGCAGGTCCGCCAGCCGCAGGGCGGCCAGCGCCAGACAGAGGATGCCCAAAATCTGCAAGGCGAGCTTTGCCTTGCCCTTGGCCTTGAAGCGGGCCAGCAGGACCAGCCCAACGCCCAGAACCAGCAGGACCAGGGGCACGGCGACGGAGCTGCCCGCAATCAGCCGGAGCACCCCCGCCGAGGCCCCGGAGAGGGCCCAGTAGATCAGGGTGGTGATGACGCCGCCGCCGGCGATGTTGCCGAAATGACGGAAGGCCAGGGAGACGGGCTGGGCGATCTCGGAGACGATATTCATGGGAGTCATGACGGCGATGGGCTCGGTGAAGCCCTTGAGCCAGCCGAAGAAGCCGTTGTTCTTGATGGACTCAAACCAGCAGATGCCGCTGACCAGCACGGCCCAGGTCATGGTGGTGCTGATGTCCGCCGTGGAGGAGCGGAGGATGCCGGTCATGCCCAGCAAAGTCCCCAGCAGGGACGAGAGAAAGAGGGCGGCGATAAAGGGCGTCCAGCGGGCGTTGTGGGCGCCCATGGCCTCCACGACCATATTCCGGATCACCGTGACGGCCTTCTCCGTCAGGACCTGGACACGGCCCGGCCGCTTTTTGAGGTTCCGGCCCAGGAGCACCCCGGCCACGCAGAGTATGAGCGTGGCGATCAGCGAGGTCACCAGGGTCTGGGTGACGGGAATCCCGCCGAAGATGGGGATGGTAAAGTATATTTTCGGTCCGTTGATCTGCATGGAATCATCCGTCCTTCCAATCGCTTACTTCTTCCTGAAGAACTCCGCCCCGAAGATCAGCAGGCGGAATACGGCCAGGGGGATCACCATGGCGATCACGTTGCAGGCCCCGCTCTTGGCGCCGATCACCAGAAGGGCGATCATCAGCGCAAAACGGCCCAGCATGGACAGGCTGACCAGGCGCTTGGCCCGGACCGGGTCCCCCGCCTCGGCCTTGGCCGCGGCGGCATAGATCGTGACTGCCATGAGGAAATAGTTCAAAATCGCGGTAACCGCGCCGAGGGCCCCGCCCAGCAGGACCTTGCCGTCCAGCTTGCCCAGGGCGGCAAAGGCGCCGTAGATGAGCCCTAAGACCAGCAGCTCCCCCGCCGCGACGACGGCGAGCTCCCGGAGGGTCTGTTGCTTGTCGCTTCGTTCATTCATGTCGGTTCGTGCCCGGTCTGGGCTTGTCCTCGTCTTGTTTCAGCATACGGTTGAGGGTCTTGAAGCTGTTGTAGAGGCCGCCGGCGGCTCCCAGCAGGCCCAGGCCGATGCCCACGGGCACGGTCCAGCCCCCCCAGCCCCGGCTGTCCCGCAGCCAGACGCCGAGGAGGATGAAGCCCACCAGCGGCACCGCCACGCTCAGGCCGAGCTGGGTCAGCCAGGTCACGTAGCGCAGCGCCTTCATATACCCGCTCATGGCCGCCTCCGCTTCCGGGGAACAATTCCCCCCTTTTATCACTTAACAGATTCATTATACCGTTTCCGAACGGAAAATGCAAGGACAAAGTGAAAAATCCCGGCATTTTTCGCGCCTGCACGGATAATCGCCGCGGAGCGTATCGGCGCTCCGCGGCGGATTGCTCATCCCGCAGTCTGGGAAAGCTTATAGAGGAAGCCCAGGATCTCGGCCCGGGTGCAGGTCTTTTTCGGGGAGAAGGTGGTCTCGGAGGTGCCGCTGGTGACCCCGTTCCGGATCGCCCAGAGGACGGCCTGATAGTAGTAGCTGCCGGTCCTCACATCCTCGAAGGGGAAATCGGCGGCGGGGGCGGACTGCGGGCTTCCCGCGGCGGCCCAGAGGAAGGTCACGACCTGGGCCCTTGTACAGGGCTCCTTGGGGCCGAAGCTTGTCTCACTGACGCCGCTGGTGATTCCGTTCTCCAGCGCCCAGCAGACGGCCTTGCAGAAGAAGTCCTTTTCCCGCACGTCCGTGAAGGGCAGCGCCGTCAGGCCCGGCTCCGGCCGGCCCGCCGCGGCCCAGAGGAAGGTCACGATCTGGCCCCGGGTGCAGGGCTCGCCGGGGCCGAAGACGGTCTCGGTCAGGCCCGCGGCGAGGCCGTTTTCCAGGGCCCAGCAGATGGGCCGGTAGGACCATTTGCTCTGGGCGGGCAGGTCCGTGAGCCGGGTCTTGACCGGCTCCCCGGCGGAGTTGAGATAGTAGTGATCCAGCACCAGGATCAGCTCCGTGTTCCCGGTCAGGGTGCCGGAGAGGGCGCTGCTTGCCTCGGTGTCGAGCATGACGCCCTCGACGGGCCGGACGTTGCGGAGCTCGTAGCTGCTCCCGGCCTTGAGCCAGCCCCGGAAATCCGTGGCGTCGGCCTTGAGCAGCCAGCCCCGGTAGTAGAGATCGAAAACGGCGTAGTCCACGGTGTTGACCGCGCTCTCGCCGTCGAGCCTGGCGTTGACGTTGAAGAGCCAGGTCGTGTCCTCCGAAACGGGCCCCGGCTGGGTGGTCATCAGAAAGGCGAACCAGGAATAGACCGTGGATTTGGAGATGGTCTGGTCCCAGCGGATCACGCAGGTGCCGTCGTAGTTGCAGTCGCCGTAGGTGATGGTGTCGCCGCTGACGGCGGTGACGTAGATGGAGTGGGCGTAGGTGGAATTGCCGTTCTTGTTGTAGCGGATGATGTCTCCGGCCTTGAGCTCGTTCAGGCTGGCGCGGTCCGTGGATTTGACCCAGCTGCTCTCCGCGCTGTCGTGCTTCTGCGGGTCGCTGCCGGTGGCGTCGTAGCCCAGCTTCTCGGCGTAGCCCCAGCACTGGTAGGAGAGCTCCCGGCCCTCGGGGGCGTAGCCGTTGCAGGTCTGCATGGAGGTGCCGCAGTAGCCGTTGTGCTTGGGGCAGGGCAGCTCCGTCCAGCCGTCCTGGTTGTTGAACTCCATCCCCGTCCCCCGCAGGGGCATGTGGTTCCAGTATTTGCCCGCGGGGAATTTCTCCTTCAGCCCGGCCTCGTTCAGGGTCATGACGCTATCGCCGCTCTGACCGGCCGGCAGGTCCCCTAAG
>CAMVKI010000160.1 GCA_947168005.1 uncultured Clostridia bacterium | reverse complement strand
CTCGGGACTGTCATTCACGTCCCGGATCATCGCGTATTCAAAGGAAATGCGACGGTTCGTCTTCGCGTAGTATTCCCGGCAGGCGGCCAGTAGCTCGTCCACGGGCCAGCGGCGGTTGACGGGCATAATCCGGCTGCGGGTCTCGTCGTCCGGGGCGTGGAGGCTCACGGAGAGCGTGAGCTGCAGCTTACTCTCGGCCAGTTCCAGGATCCGGGGCACAATGCCGCAGGTGGAAAGGCTGATGTGCCGCATCCCCACGTTCATCCCTTCCCCGCTGTTGACCAGCTCCAGAAAGCGGCAGACGTTGTCGTAGTTGTCCAGGGGCTCGCCGATGCCCATGAGGACGATGTTGGAGACGGGCTGGCCGGAATCCAGCTCCGTGAAGAGGACCTCGTCCAGCATCTCTCCGGCGGAGAGCTTCCGAACCAGGCCCCCGATGGTGGAGGCGCAGAAGGCACAGCCCATGGGGCAGCCCACCTCGGAGGAGATACAGACCGTGTTGCCGTGGTGGTACTTCATCAGCACCGTCTCCACGCAGTTGCCGTCGTGGAGCCGCCAGAGGTACTTGACCGTGCCGTCCAGCTTTGATTCCTGGCGGCGGACCGGCTCGGGGACCGTCAACAGCCAGTTCTCCGCCAGCTTCTCCCGCAGGGCCTTGGGCAGGTCCGTCATCTCGTCAAAGGAGCGGACCCCCCGGTGGAGCCAGGTATAGATCTGCCTGGCCCGGAAGGCGGGCTGGTCTTCGAGGGCTGTTTTCAATTCTGAAAGCGTCAGCGATTTAATTTCATTTCTCATATCTGTCAATTGTCACCTTTTCCGCAGCTTGGCAATAAAGAATCCGTCCGTGCCCTCCACGCAGGGCAGCAGCGTCTTCCTGCCCGTCGGTACGCTTCCGACGCCGGGAAGGGCAAAAGGTTCCAAAGAAAATTCGGGGTGGTCCGCCAGAAACGCCTCGACGAGCTCCTCGTTTTCCCGTTTCAGGATCGTGCAGGTGCTGTAGACCAGGACGCCGCCGGGCTTCAGGTGGGTGGCCTGGGCCTCCAGGATGCGGCGCTGGACCGCGGGGAGCCCCGCCAGGGGGGCCAGGTCCTTGTAGCGGATGTCCGGCTTCTTGCGGATGACGCCCAGGCCGGAGCAGGGCACGTCGGCGAGGATCCGGTCGAAGCGCTCCCGCCACGCCGGGTCCGGGACCGAGGCGTCCTTTTGCAGCGCTTCGATAACCGTGACGCCCAGCCGGGCGGCGGCGGACTCGATCAGCTTCGTCTTGTGGGCATGGATGTCGCAGGCGGTGACGGAGCCCTCGTCCCCCATGGCGACGGCGGCGGCGACGCTCTTGCCGCCGGGGGCCGCGCAGCAGTCCAGCAGCCTCTCGCCGGGCCGGGGCTCCAGGGCCAGAACCGCCAGCTTCGCCGCGGCGTCCTGGACCCAGAAGAGGCCCTCCCGGAAGGCGGCGCTCTGCTCCACGCCGCCGCTCAGCAGCAGGCAGTCTGGCAGCCAGGGATGGGCTTCGGCGGACAGGCCCTCAGCCTCCAGGGCGGCTTGCAGGGCCGGGGTGTCGGTTTTCAGCAGATTCGTCTGGATGCAGGTCAGAGGGGCCTCGTTGTTGCTCGCCAGCAGGGGCTCCAGCAGCGCCTCCCCCACGTTTTCTCGCAGAAGCTCCACCAGAGGGGCCGGGTGACTGTAGCGGGTCGGCAGATCGGCGGGCAGGCTCAGCCGGGAGGGGTCCCGGAGCATGGCCCGGAGCAGGCCGTTCACCAGCCCGGCGGCCCTGGGGTTCGCCAGGCGCTTGGCCTGGTTCACAGCCTCATTGACCACGGCGTTGGGGGGCAGCTTGTCGAAGAAGCGGAGCTGGCAGACGGCCAGCCGCAGCACGTCCAGCACCACCGGCTGGAGGTCAGAGCGCTTCCCCTTCAGGCAGCGGCTGATCCATTCGTCCAGCAGGAGCCGGTTCTGGACCACGGCGGCGCAGAGCCGCGTCGCCAGAGCCGCGTCCCGGCGGTCCAGCCGGTCCTTCGCCAGCTGTTCCTTCAGGGCGGTGTCCATCCAGGCTCCGTCCCGGCGGCATTTTATCAAAACTTGCAGGGCGGCGTCTCGTGCGGACATAGGCCCTCCTTTATCGAAAGCGGTTGCGTCGGGCGGGCGGCCAATGGCCGCCCCTACGAGGGGGTGCGTATGGGGTGGCCGGGTGCGGGAGGCGGGCGGCCAATGGCCGCCCCTACGGGCGCATATGTTCGGGAGGCGCACCCCGGGAGGCGGGCGGCCAATGGCCGCCCCAACGATTTCAAATCGTCGCGAAGCGACACCTCAATTATTCATTATTCATTATTAATTATTAATTTGGATCGGGTGTCCCCGGAAGTAGTCGGCGGCGGGCATGGCCTTGCCGCCGGGGGCCTGGAGGCGGGTGATCAGGAGCGCGCCGTCGCCGCAGGCTACGGCCAGGCCCTTTTTGGTCAGCTCCAGCGGGACGCCGGGGGCCGCCGTCTTTTCGGTGGACCAGGGGCAGGCTTCCCAGAGCTTGAATTCGGTATCGCCCAGAACGGCGCTTGCTCCAGGCCAGGGGTCCAGGCCCCGGATCTGGGCCAGAATCGCCTTGGCGGGGCGGCTCCAGTCCACCGGGGAGAGCTCCTTGGAGAGCATGGGGGCGTAGCTGGCGAGGGCCGGGTCCTGGGGGGTCCGGGCCGCGGTCCCGGCGGCGATGGCCGCCAGGGTGTCCTTCAGAAGCGCCGCGCCCAGGATTGCCAGCCGGTCCATGAGTTGGCCGGCGGTCTCGGTCTCCCCGATGGGAGTCCTGCGGACCGCGATGATGTCCCCCTCGTCCATGCCGGCGCTGAGATACATGGCGGTGACGCCGGTCTCGGGCAGGTCCTTGAGCACGGCCCACTGGACCGGGGCGGCTCCGCGCAGAGCGGGCAGGATGGAGCCGTGGATGTTGATGCAGCCCAGGGGCGGAATGTCCAGGACCCGCTGGGGCAGGATCTTGCCGTAGGCCACGGCCACGATCAGGTCCGGGGCCAGGGCCTTCAATTCCTCATATACCCCGTCGTCCTTGAAGCTCGCGGGCTGATAGATCGGCAGGCCGTGGGCCTGGGCCAGGACCTTGACCTCCGAGGGGATCAGCTTCATGCCCCGGTTCTTGGGGGTATCCGGCTTGGTGTAGACCCCGACGAGCTCGTGCTCCGTCTCCAGGACGGCGGCGAGGCAGGTCGCGGCAAAGGCCGGCGTGCCCATGAAGACGATTCTCATTCGTCCTCCTCCTGGTTCTGCTTCATCAGGTCTTCGTATTCCTCTTCGGTGAGCATGTGGTAGGCCTTCTCGGTGTAGAGGTGGCCGTCCAGGTGCTCCAGCTCGTGGCAGAAGCAGCGGGCAATCAGCTCCTCGCCCTCGTATTCGTACCAGTCGCCGTGTCGGTCCTGGGCCTCCAACTTCACGTAGTTCGGCCGCTTGACCATGCCGTAGCGCCCGGGGACGCTCAGACAGCCCTCCAGGCCGTCCTGCTCGCCGGCCTGCTCCAGAATCCGGGGGTTCACCAGCTCCACGATCTCGTCGCCGATGTCCACCACGACGACCCGGCGCAGCACCCCCACCTGGGGGGCGGCCAGGCCGACGCCGTTGGCCTCGACCACGGTCTCCTTCATGTCGTCGATCAGCGTCGCCAGCCGCTCGTCAAAGGAGGTCACGGGCCGGCAGACCTTGTTCAGTGTGGGATTGCCGTCGGTAATGATTTTTCTGAGTGCCATAAAATATCTCCTAACAGGGGGTGTTATGGCCGGCAGATTGCCGGCGCTGCAGACGGGGTCCGATCTCTATTCGTATCCGTTTACGTCCACGTACAGCGTCACCCCGCGGGTCTCCTTTGCCTTGGAAAACTCCTTGACCAGCTCGCTCAGCACGAGGCGGAGGGGCTTTGTGTTGGTACAGAGCAGGGTGAGGCGGAAGCGGTAGCGGTTGTTGATCTTTGCCACGGCGGCGGGGGCGGGGCCCAGCAGGTCCGTCACGGCAGGGCGCAGCCCCGCCTGCTCCAGCCGCTGCCAGAGGGTCTGGGCGAAGCGCCGGGCGCAGTCCTCCACGTGGCGCTCCGGGAAGCCGATGAAGCCGATCTGGAGCTGGTCCCGGAAGGGCGGGCAGTTCCGCAGCCGACGCAGGGGCAGCTCCGTCTCGTAGAAGCTGTCGTAGTCCTGGGCCGCGGCCTGGCGAAGGACGGCGTTGCGGGGGGTCAGGGTTTGGATCAGGGCCGTCCCGGTTTTCTCGCCCCGGCCCGAGCGGCCCACCACCTGGGTAATCAGGGAGAAGGTCGTCTCGGCGGAGCGGTAATTGTCTACGTAGAGGGAGGCGTCGGCGTCCACCACGCCCACCAGGGTCACGTCGGGGAAGTTCAGCCCCTTGGCAACCATCTGGGTGCCGATGAGCACCGAGACGTCCTCCTGGGCGAAGCGGGTCAACACCGCCTCGTGGGGGTTCGTGGGGGTGATGGTGTCCGCGTCCATGCGCAGGAGCTTCGCCTCGGGCAGGAGCTTCCCCAGGTCGTATTCCAGCTGCTGCGTGCCCACGCCCACCCGCTTCAGGGGTCCGCCGCATTCGGGACAGCGGGCGAAGACCGGCTGGGAGTGGCCGCAGTAGTGGCACATGAGCCGTTCGTTGGCCATGTGATAGGTCAGATTGACGCTGCACCGGGGGCAGGCCGGGACCCAGCCGCAGTCCACGCAGAGAATCAGGCGGTTGCTCCCCCGGCGGTTGAGCAGGAGAATGGCCTTCTCCTTCTTCTCCATCCGCTCCCGGATGGCCTCCAGGAGCCGTCCGCTGACGGCAGTGGGGTTCCCGGCAATCAGCTCCTGCTTCATGTCCACCAGCTCGGCGGCGGGGAGCTCCCGGCCGTTGAAGCGGGCGGGCAGACGGAAGAGGGCGTGGTCGCCGCGCCGGGCGTGGTACATGGTCTCCACGCTGGGGGTGGCGGAGCCCAGGAGCACCAGGGCCTTCTCCCGGACGCCCCGATAGAGGGCCACCTCCCGGGCGTGATAGCGGGGACTGTTTTCCGATTTATAGGTGTGCTCTTGCTCCTCGTCCACCACGATGAGCCCCAGGTCCTTCAGGGGGGCGAAAACCGCGGAACGGGTCCCCACCACCACCCGGGCCTCGCCCCGGTCGATGCGCTTGTACTCGTCGTAGCGCTCCCCGACCCGGAGGCCGCTGTGGAGCACGGCGATCTCGCCGCCGAAGCAGGCGGAGAACAGGCTCAGAAGCTGGGGCGTCAGGGCGATCTCCGGCACCAGGAGCAGGGCCGTCCGGCCTTGGGCCAGGCAGCGGCGGATCAGGTTGATGTAGACCGCCGTCTTGCCGGAGCCCGTGACGCCGTAGAGCAGGGCCGAGCCCGGCTCCGGGGCCTCCATCCGCTCCAGCAGGCCCTCGAAGACGCTCTGCTGGTCCGGGGTCAGCGCGAAGGCCGTGTCCCCCTCGTAGGGGGCGATATGGGTCCGGCGCAGGACCTCCCGGGCCGTGATCCGCAGCAGGCCCGCCCGCTCCAGGGAGCGGAGAGTCTGGAGGGAGGCTCCGGTGAAGTACTGCATTTCCTTTTGCGATATGACGCCGACAGTGGACAAAAGCTCCATCACGGCGCGCTGCATGGGGGCGGATTTGCCCCGGGCCCGCAGATGCTCTTCGATCTGCTCCGGCTCCGCCGTCAGCTCCAGGATCAGCTCGGTCTTGTCGCTGTTTTTGCGGCGGATCTCCGTGTCGGCCCGGAGCCAGCCCCGGTCCCGCAGGCGGCGCAGGGCCTCCTGGAGCTCGGGTCCGTTCCCGCACTGCCGATACAGGGCCTCGTCCATGACGCGGCCTCCCGCGTCCCGGATCAGGGCCACGAGCCCTGCCATGAGGGGCTCGTCGGCGAGGCGCTGCTCCCAGTCCTCCGGGAGCTTTGCCAGGGCGAATACAAGCCCGCAAGGCGGGTCGTCCTGAAAGGACGCGGGGGTTTGGGGGCAGAGC
>CAMVKI010000159.1 GCA_947168005.1 uncultured Clostridia bacterium | reverse complement strand
CGGCGGCGCTTCTCCGCCAGGAGCCGGTTCAGGGCCGGGGAGAAGTCCGCGATCCCCTTCCGGTTCTTGCAGTCGGTCTGGATCACGGAGAAGCCCCGGGCCTTGAAATGGTCGGCCCAGGCCCGGGTCCGGGCTGGGTCGGCCATGTCGATGCGGTTGAGAATAACCATGCGCGGCTTGTCGCCGCAGATGGCGTCGATGTCCGGATTGCGGGAGGAGAGGGGGATCCGGGCGTCCAGAAGCTCGCAGACCGCGTCCACCAGCTTCAGCTCGGCCTCCATCATCCGCCGGGTCTTGGTCATGTGGCCCGGATACCACTGGATGTTCATGTCGTCAGTCATAGACATTGCCAAGGCGGGACCAGTCCCGCGCGTTCTCCTTCCGGGCGTCCTGGCCGGGGAAGACCAGCCAGAGCGCCTTGCCCAGAATGTAGCGTCCGTCCACCATGCCCACGTCGGCATAGCGGCTGTCGGTGGAGTTGTTGCGGTTATCGCCCATGAGGAAGTAGCAGCCCGCGGGAACCGTGGCCGTGAAGCCGTCGCCGGCCCCGCTGCGGACCTCCATGGGCTCGTTGATGTACGCCTCGGACTGGAGCACGCCGTCCACGTAGACGTGGAGGAAGCTGTCGTCCCCCATCCGGAAGCTGACGGTCTGGCCGCCCACGGCCACAACCCGCTTGACAATGGGCTTGCCGTCCTGGAAGCTGGGAACGCTGGCGACCACGATGTCCCCCTGGGCGAACTCGGCGCTGATAAAATTGCTGCGCAGGATCAGATAGTCGCCCTTGGCCTCGTCGCTCTCCCGGGCGCCCACAAGGGTGGGATACATGGAGCTGCCCGAGACGCCCACCAGCCGGGCGGCCAGCAGCAGGACAATCACGATCACGGCGAGGATCGCCACCATGTCGTGCAGCATCACGTAGATCGAGCCCGCAAAGCCCTTGGGCTCAAAGGGGTTGTCCTTCTTCTTGTTTTTTTTCTGGGTCCCGACGGCCTTGGCGTCGAGCTCAACGCTTTCATTTGTTTCCATAGGCACCTCCTGTAAATAGGCTCATACTATTTCAATTTATATTATAAACCATTTGGTTTCAAATTCCAATACCCAAAATAATTTTTTTTGGGAACCTGCACAAAAAACACATCTCAATTTTGTAAAAACAAGCTCTGCGATCAGCAGATTTTTACTTGATTTTCTGTGCAGAAGCGGGTAAAATATTACCAGAACATGATTGGAGGACAAAGCATGAGCGAACTGTTCGGAGACGACTTCATCACCATCACCGACGAGGACGGCGTGGAATACGAGCTGGAGGTCCTCTGCTCCGTGGAATATCAGGGTAGCACCTACCTGGGCGTCTGCCCCGCCGGGCAGGACGAGGACGCCGAGCTGGAGGTCAGCGTCCTGAAGGTCGTGGAGGAGGACGGCGAGGAGATCCTCGAGGCCGTCACCGACGAGGATGAGCTGGCTGCGGTATACGAGCTTCTTCTGAACGAGTATGAGGAAGAAGAGGAAGAAGACGAAGAAGAATAAGACGAAGAAGAATAATTTGAAAAAACACCCTGCTGAGTGCGTGATGCGCCCTTTTAGACCCACATCTTTTCTACGGGACGCCTAAGCTTCCTTGGTGGTTTGTAGACCTCCCGCGCGGCTTGCCCGCGGACGCTGGGAACAGTAAAGCCTTGGAGCAGCGACCCACCTGCCCGAAACGTGCAGGTTATAAATGGGCGCACACGGCTACAGCGGGGTTTTTTTTGCGCTTTTTTGAATTTTTTACTTGCAAGTTATGAGAAAACGCTGTATAATAAGGCGCAATCGGCCCTGGGCCCCAGGGCAAAGCAATTAAATTGAGAGGATTGATTAACAAATGAGCGCATCCGCATCCAAGAAAAAGCGCAAGGAGCTTGAAGAGCAGGGCCTTTCCCCCCGGGACATCGCTGCTCAGGAGGAGAAGGAAAAGAAACAGAAAACTCTGCGGAACGTATTGATTGTGGCTCTGTGCGTCGCGGTGGCCGCGGCCGCCATCTTCGCCGTCATCAGTCTGGTCAACCGGCCCGGCTACGACACCAAGGCCGCTGTGGCTACTGTGGGTGACGAGAAGATCACCGTTCCCGTTTACAATATTTTCTACAACCAGAGTGCCACCAGCCTCTATAACTACGGCTATTCCTACTTCATTGAGGCCGGCAAGCCCCTGTCCGAGCAGAACAACATGTTCGGCGGCGAGGGCACCCTGGAGGACTTCTTCAAGGACAACGCCCGCAGCGCCATCCAGACGACCTACAACTTCTACATCAAGGCCAAGGAAGACGGCTATGAGCTGGACGCAGAGCAGAAGGACGCCGTCAAGCAGGAGCTCGACGCCGTGAAGACCGCTGCCAAGAACTACGGCTTCCCCAACGTCAACAAGTTCCTCAACGTCTACTACGGCAAGGGCGTCACCCTCAGCGACTACGAGACCTATCTGAACGTCAACGCCATGTACAACGGCTACTTCAACAAGCTGCGGGAGGACTTCGCTCCCTCCGCCGAAGAGCTCCAGGCCGCCTACGACAAGGACCCCGCCGCCTATGATCAGGTGTGCTACACCTTCAAGACCGTCAACGCCGAGTCCTCCATCGCTCCCGCCGAGGAAGGCGAGAAGACCGAGGAAGGCGAGAAGACCGAGGAAGGCGACCACACCGATCCCACCGCCGCCGAGGTCCCCGCCACCGTCTACACCGACGAGGCCAAGGCCGCCGCCAAGCAGACCGCCGAGGGCTATGTGGCGGAGCTGCCCGAGGACGCCCAGACCCAGACCAGCACCAAGTCCAGCATCAGCTCCAGCCTCAGCGAGGAGATTGCCGAGTGGCTCTTCGACGCCGAGCGCAAGGAGGGCGACGTCAAGGCCTTTGCCAAGAACGACGAGGGCATCGTCTACTACACCGTCCGCTTCGACAGCCGCGAGACCAACGACTACAAGCGCGTCACCGCCAACATCCTCACCATCACCAAGGACAAGGAAGACACCGAGCTCAAGGAAGGCGAGCAGACCGCCAAGGAGAAGTTCGACGCCCTGGTCAAGGCCGCTGAGAGCGGCATGAGCGACGATGCCTTTGCCGAAGCCGTCAGCGCTCTCGGCTACTCCGCCACCGTCACCCCCATCAGCAAGACCTACTCCAACGAGGAGATCCGCAGCTGGCTCTATGAGGAAGGCCGCAAGGAAGGCGACGTCACCACCGAAATCGAGAATGACACCACCTACTACGTCGTCCGCTACGTCGGCACCGAGGAAGACAGCTACCGCGACGTCATGGTCAAGGACAGTCTGTGGAACGAGCTGACCGAGTCCATCTCCACCGCCAAGGAGATCACCATCGTCGATGACATGCTGCAGTACGCCAACACCGATCTGGTGTTCCAGAGCAACAACAACGACAGCAGCGAAGGCTGAGCGGCAGGCAAAAAAGAATAAGTAAAAAAGTAATAAGAAAGAGGCATCCATTGCGATGCCTCTTTCTTATTACTTTTCGTCTTCCTGCGGGGGACGCGGACGGCAGAGTGCCGTCCCTGCGATGCTTGCCGCCCTGGCTGTGCGGAGGAAGAGGCCGGCAGATTGCCGGCGCTACACACGCGCTTGCCGCCCTGGCTGTGCGGAGGAAGAGGCCGGCAGATTGCCGGCGCTGGAGGCGGGGCTACAGGGTAACGAGAGTGTCAGTGGCGAAAAAGTAGAGAAGCCGGGCGGTGACGGGCAGGGCGAAGATGCGGCTCAGGGCGTCGGCGTAGGCGTCGAGCTGGGGGCGGTATTTTTCGCCTGCCTCCCGCTCCTGTCCGGGCTTGATCCGGTCCGTCTTGAAATCCACGACAGTGATGGCGCCGTTTTGGAAGAGGCAGCAGTCGGTGACGCCCTGGAGCAGGACCCGCTCCCCTGCTGCCGCCGGATACCAGCGCTCCGCCGGGGTCAGGATGGAGAACTTGAACTCCCGCAGGACCCGATCCGCGCCGCGAATCCGCTCCCCCAAGGGGCCCTCGAAGACCCGCAGCAGCTTCTCCGGGTCCACGGCGGCGGCCTGGGCCGGGGTCAGGAAGGCGTCCCGGACCAGGCGCTCCAGCTCGCCGCGGAGCTGGTCGAGGTCCGCGGTCCTGTCGAAGTCCAGATACTGCATGGCCTGGTGGACCGCGGTGCCTCTCTGGGCCGGGGTCAGGGGTCTGTCGCCCCGGAGCAGGGAGGGCTTGCGGAGCTTGAGCCGGGCGAAGTCCTCCCGGGGGGCTCCGTCGTCGGCCTCCCGGTCCAGGTCCCGGCCCTTGAGCTGGGTGGCCGTGAGCTTGGAGGGGACGCTCTGGGCGGCGGCGTGGGGATAGCGGAAGGCCAGGGCTTCGGCCAGGGCCTGAAGGTCCACGGCCTCCGCCGGCAGAGCCTCCTCCCCTGCCCCGGTCCCGGCGGCGCTCCGGGCGGGGAGCTCGTGCCATTCGATCCGCCAGGGCCAGTCGGAGAGACTGGTTCCCGCGGGCTTTCCCGCGATCTCGTGGAGGGCGCCCGCCTCGGTCCGCAGCAGGGCTGTGAGCAGAACCCAGTCCCCCAGGCAGGAGGCCTGGGCGGCCTGGAGCCGGGCTGTCTCGGGGCTCAGGCAGAGGGCCAGGCTCTGGAGATGACTTTCCAGGGCGTCGCCGCAGTGGGTCATGATCAGCATATCCCGGGCCCGGGTCATGGCCACGTAGAGGATGCGCAGCTCCTCGGAGATGTTCTCCGCCCTGGTCTGTCGGCTGACGGCGGAGCGAGCGATGGAGCTGAAGCGGGTGTGAGTGGGCCGGTCGTAGACCGTGCAGCCCGCGCCCAGGCGGCTGTGGAACTGGACCGGGGCCTTCAGGTCCTCCTGGTTGAAGCGGCGGGAGAGGCCGCAGAGCAGGACCACCGGAAACTCCAGGCCCTTGGACTTGTGGATGCTCATAACGGTGACGGCGTTGCCCTGGGCCCGGCGGGCGGGAACGCCGCCCTGGGCCTTCAGCTCCTCCACGTAGTCGAGGAGCTGGTGCAGGCTCTTCGTCCCGCCCTCGGAGAAGGCGGCGGCAAGCTGGAAGAAGGCCCGGAGATTCTGCACCCGGGCGGCTCCCCCCTCCATGGCTCCGTAGACCGCCTCCAGCGCCGTGGCCTGCTGGAGCTTTTCCAGCAGGGCGTGGAGGGGCAGAAGCCGGGCCTGGGTCCGAAGCTCCGAGATGACCGACACGGCCCGGACCAGAGCCGGGTCCTCGGAGGAAGCCGCGGCGTCCCAGAGCTCCGCCCGGCGCTCCGCGCTGCGGAGCTTCGCCAGGGCGCCGGCCCTGACGCCGAAGATCGGGCTCAGCAGGGCCCCGGTCAGGGGGATGTCCTGGTGGGCGTTGTCCAGCACCTGCAGCAGACAGAGCAGGGCCTGGACCTCGGAAGAATCCAGAATGCTCTCTCCGGTGTCGCTGGCGGCGGGGATTCCCTGCCGCCGGAGGGCGTCCAGATAGAAGCCCGCGATATTCTTCGGCGAGCGCAGGAGGATCACCACGTCCCCGGGCTCCGCGGGCCGGGGGCCCTTGTCGCCCCGGATGGGGGTCCCGCTCTCCAGCAGCTCCCGGATCCGCCGGGCGGCGAACTCCGCCTCGGCCCGGTTCTTCTCCGGGGCCTCGTCATCCTCCCCGGTCTGCCGGGTGCAGAGGCAGTGGAGCTCCACCTGGGTCTGGGGCAGGGGGTCCAGGGGCCGGCCGGGCCGCAGGGCCTCGGCCTCGCCGTAGTCCAGCCCGCCCACGGCGGGGGACATGCAGCGGGAGAAGACCGCGTTGACGGCCTCCAGCACCGCCTCGCCGGAGCGGAAGTTGTGGGAGAACAGAATGCGCTGGGGCCCCGCCGGGTCCGCGGTCTCCGCGTCGGGGTAGGCCGCGTATTTTTGCAGGAAGATTCCGGGGTCGGCCAGGCGGAAGCGGTAGATGGACTGCTTCACGTCCCCGACAAGGAAGCGGTTGCTCCCCTCCCGGGAGACCGCCCGGAAGATGGCGTCCTGGACCTCGTTGGTGTCCTGGTACTCGTCCACCATGATCTCGCGGTAGCGCTCGCTGATCCG
>CAMVKI010000158.1 GCA_947168005.1 uncultured Clostridia bacterium | reverse complement strand
TGGCCCAGGATTCGACGCGATTGAAAGAAGCGGAGGAGGTCTTCCGGGAGGCCCTGGAGCTCGACCCGCAGAATGTACCGATCCGGACGGAGCTGGGCCGCCTGCTGACCCGGGACCGGAGCCGTTGGGAAGAGGCGGAGCGGGTCTTCCGGGAAGCCCTGGAGCTCGACCCGCAGAATGTACCGATCCGGACGGAGCTGGGCCGTCTGCTGGCCCAGGAGCGCGACCGTTGGAAAGAGGCGGAGCGGGTCTTCCGGGAGGCCCTAAAGCTCGACCCGCAGGATGTACATATCCGGACGGAGCTGGGCCGCCTGCTGGCCCGGGACCGGAGCCGTTGGGAAGAGGCGGAGCGGGTCTTCCGGGAGGCCCTAAAGCTCGACCCGGAGAATGTACCGATCCGGACGGAGCTGGGCCGCCTGTTGGCCCGGGACCGGAGCCGCTGGGAAGAGGCAGAGCGGGTCTTACGGGATGCCCTGGAGATTGACCCGAAGAATGTACCGATCCGGACGGAGCTGGGCCGCCTGCTCTCCAGGAATCCGTCTTGTTGGCATGAGGCCGAAGCCGTACTCAGAAAAGCCTTGGAGCTTGAATCGGAGAATGTGCAAATTCAATCCATGTTGGGAAAGCTTCTTGCCAAGCAGCCCCATCGCCGGAAGGAAGCCGAGACGCTTCTGAAGGGCATTTTCGCGAAGCATCCGAAGGATATTCAATCCAGAGACATTTTGGCAAAGATGTATGAGCGGCAAAGACGCCGAGCCGAGGCCTATGCGCTCTATGCCGAGATTATGAAAATCAGCCCGAGAGACAGATACGCCAAAGAGGGCCTGGAGCGGCTGAGGGCCTATGCCCCGGCGGGCGGGGACGGCTGATGCGGCGGCACAGGACCGGATGGAAGAACAACGCAAAAAGCAGACGCTTTTGAGAGGGAACGCTCAAAAACGTCTGCTTTTTCTATGGAAGGTCCGCGGATATTCAGCGCTTGTCGGCCCAGGTGAAGCTGCCGGCGCCGGCGGCGAGGGCGAAGTGGCATTTGACGATGCCGAGGGCGATCAGGATCACTTCCTTTCCCCCTTCTCGGTCACGGCCCGGCTCCTGCTGTCTGTATTCTATCACAAATCCACCGTCTTTGCAAAGAAAAATGAGGAAAAAAGGAGCGCGAATTCCACGGCCCGGAGGCTTGCATTCCCGTTGTTTGTTTGATATAATAAATAAGATGAAAATCGGGGACAACCCGTCATTTCTCCGGGAAAGAGGCGATCGTATGCAGGGTATGGAATTCAACGATCTTTGGTTTATCTTCGAGCAGCTGTCGGAGGAAGAGATGGCGGCCATTCCGAAGAAGTTCCGGGTTTTTGTAAAGGAATGCAGGATCCCCGGCGCGGTCTCCGAGATCAGCCCGCGGATCCCGCTCAACAGACAGCCTCTGTCCGACGAGACCCATACGCTCCTGGCTACGGTTTACCTGACCTACTGGGCACGGGACCCGGAGGACCGCCGCGAGGTGGCGGAGGCCCTGCATCGGAACGAGCTGAAGGCGCAGGGCAAGCCGGTGAAGCCGCTGACCGAGAAGGAATACCAGGCGTTTCTGGACGATTTCGAGGAGTGGAACGAGCGCTTCGGCCCCATACCCTTCTGGGCGGAGAGCAGGGGCAGAAAGCCTGCGGAAGAGAAATAAACCGAACATACAGGAAAAGAGGGAAACGACATGAAAGAGATTACCAAAGAACTGCTGGAACGATTCCGGGCCCGGGAGGCAGAGCGGAAGGAGCTGAAGACTCTCCACGCCGCCGCGGCGAAGACCGAGCTTCAGGATCTGGCCTACGTGCCGGAGGCCGCTGCGAAGCTCAACGGGGACTTTGCCATCGAGCTCAAGACCCGGGGCGTCACCTGGCAGCAGAAGAGCGGCCGCTGCTGGCTCTACGCCGTGCTGAACATCCTGCGCGAGCGGATCTCCGAGACCTGCGGCCTCGACAAGTTTGAGCTCTCCGCCAACTATCTGTCCTTCTACGACAAGCTGGAGAAGGCCAACAACTTCCTGGAGCTGGTCATCGAGAACGCCCGCAAGCCCCTGAACGACCGGATGATGGAGTACGTCCTCGGCGGCGTGGGCGACGGCGGCTACTGGGATATGGCTACAGATCTGGCGGCGAAATACGGCGTGGTCCCGGCCTCCGTCATGCCGGAGACCTACCAGTCCACCCACACGGCCAAGTTCCTGAAGCTTCTGAACTCTCTGCTGCGGAAGGACGCAGTGCAGCTCCGGGCCGCCGTGGCGGCGGGGGAGGACCCCCAGCCCCTGAAGGAGGCCATGCTGGAGGAGGTCTACCGCATGGAGTGCGTGCTCTACGGCGAGCCTCCCAGGAGCTTCAGCTTCGAGTACCGGGATCAGGACGGAAACTATCACTGCGAACGGGAGCTCACGGGCCGGAGCTTCTATGAGAAGTATCTGAGCGGCGCCCTGGAGGACTACGTCACCGTCACCAACCATCCCACCCACGGCCTGCCCATGAATCTCTACTACGTCTTCCACTACATGGGCAACATGGCGAACCGGGACGTGATCAACCTGAACCTGACCCTGGAGGAGATGGAGGAGCTGACGCTCAAGCAGCTGCGGGACGGGGAGCCCGTCTGGTTCGGCTGCGACGCCGGAGCCTTCGGCGACCGGGAAAAGGGCGTCTGGGACCCGGACAGCGTGGACTACTCCGGCATCACCGGCGGCCTGGACTTCACCATGTCCAAGGGCGACCGGCTGGAATACCACGACAGCTTCGCCACCCACGCCATGCTCTTCGTGGGCGTCAACTTCGACGAGAAGGGGACCCCGGACCGCTGGAAGATCGAGAACAGCTGGGGCGAGGAGGTCGGCAAAAAGGGCTACTACGTCTGCAGCGAGAAGTACTTCCGGGAGTACGTCTATGAGGTCATCGTCCGCAAGAAGCACCTGACCGAGGCCCAGCGGGCCCTGCTGGAGGGCGAACCCCGCCGCATCCAGCCCTGGGAGGGCGACTGGCTTTGATCCGGAATCGTGAATAGAAATTGTAAGAGGGGCTGCCTCGTTCCGACGAGGCAGCCCCTTGCTGTTTTTTTGGCTTGTCTTATTCGATGGTAATCGTGTAAACGCTGCTTCTGCGCCGTTTGATCATGACGACAGCCACGATGCCGAGGGCAAGGCCGACTACGATCAGCGATCCGATCCAGAGGTCCACGCTTCTGGCGGTGCCGGTGTGCGGGGAGGCGTTTCCGCCGGAACCGGAGTTGTAGGCGGAGTCGGAGCCGGAGCTGGTCTTGACGGACAGAGAGGCCTCCGCCTCGCCGTCGTCGAATTTCACGGTGATCGTATGGGAGCCGATGCTGAGCCTGTTCAGAACGTCCGCGTCGATGGCGATCACGGTGCTCCCGGCCTTTGCCGTCACCGTGACCTGCGTGTCGTCGATCCGGGTTTCCTTGTAGTGGTCGAAGCAGACCGTGTCGTTCGGCGAGCGCTTGACGGTGAGCAGATAGCTGCCGGAGCTGCCCTTGACCCAGCTGCCCTCGGCGCCCTGGGTCACCGTGTATGTGACATTTTCGGTTTGGGTATAAGTTGCCGTATAGCTTGTCGGGCCTGTGACAGCCACGATCTCCGGGGTCCAGCCGGCGAAGGTATAGCTGTATTCCGGCGTGGAGGGCCGGGTGGGCGTTTCGCCCTTGTATTCGGGAACGGTACCGTAGGGGAAGGCCTCGTTCTGGAGATCCTGGTTGTCATAGTTCTTGAACAGGATGACGTACTCCCGGGGGGAGCGGGTATAGGTGGCGGTATAGGCGGCGGGGCCGATCACTTCGCTGAGCGCCGGGCTCCAGTCGGCGAAGCTGAAGACATACTCGTCGGTGGGGGCCTTGGCGGGTGCTTCGCCGTTGTATTCGGGCTTCGTGCCGTAGGGGAGCGTGACAGTCTGGAGCACGGTAATGCCATCCTCGTCGTAGAAGGTGACGGTGTACTCGTTTACGGTCTTGTTGTACTGCGCCGTATAGGTCGTGTCTTTGGTGACAGGGGTGATCTCCGGGGACCAGCGGGAGAAGGTGTAGGTGTACTGGGCAGTCCTGGACAAGGTGGGCGTCGGGCCGGCATAGACGGGCGTGTCACCGTAGTCCACAAGACCGGATTGCAGAATCTCGCCGTTTTCGTTGACGAATTTGATTGTGTATTTCCGCAGGGTTTCGCTGTATACCGCCCGATAGGTGGTGTCGCCGGTGACCGGTCCGAGCGCCGGGGACCAGCCGATGAAGCTGTAGTCGTATTGGGCCGTGGGGAGCTTTGTCGGCGTCTCGCCGTCATAGACAGGCGTTTCGCCCATGGGCACCTGGATCATCTTCAGAAGCGTCCCGTCGTCGTTCAGGAAGCGAACCGTACAGGCGTCCCCCGCGATTTTCAGGGTCAGAACAGAGATCGCGCTCGCGAAGTCGGTCTTTCTGTCGCCGTTGTATTGCTCGCTGAACACCAGCAGGCTGTAGCTTCCCGCCGGAAGCTCGGAGGCGGCGGGCAGGGTGAGCTGCAGGGTTCCGTCGGCAGCACCGGGCTGTACCAGTCTTCCGTAGAAGAGGATGCTGCGGTTTTGGTCGAGGATCATGGCGGAGACGTATTCATTCGGGGCTTCCGCGGCATCGTAGGGCGTGGCTCCCGTGTAATGCAGCTCGACGGTCTCGCCGCTCTCGGCGGTCAGCGCTTGTTCGGTGACGCTGAAGCTCCGGGCGGGGTCGAGCAGGGTCAGCTTCCATTCGCTGCCCGCGTAGTCGCCGACCTTCTGGAGGGCGCCGGGGCCCTTCCGGCCGGAGCGCTTGCCTCCCTCGGCGGCGGAGCTGAAGAGGGCGGTGCTCAGGTTGAGCTTGACCGCGGGCCGAACGCCAAGACTGGTGCTGGTCACGTTCAGGCCGGTTTTATTGACGGCGCCTGTTTTTTCCACGTAGGCGGCGGAGCTGTTCGCGCTGCCCGACGAGCGCAGCCACCAGCCGTCGCTGCTGCCCTGGGCAATGGCATAGGCGGTGTTTTGCGCGATGCGGCTGGCGTCGTCGGTAAAGCCGTACTCGGGAACCGTTGCCTCCAAGGCGGAGAGCAGGAAGACCCGGTCCTCGTTTTCTCCGCGGGAGGGCTCGACTTCCGTTTCCGCCAGCACGCGGGCTTCGGCCTCGGTGAAGGCGTTCCGGAGGAAGCCGTTCTCACTGTTGTTCAGCCAGCGCCGAAGGTCGCTGCCCAGCCAGGAGACGGTCTCGTCGGCGTTATGATAGACGTGGGCGTCCAGATTCTGGTCCGCGAGCAGATAGAGCTGGCCGGAGGAATTATCCAGCACGCGCCATTTGACGGGCGACGCCTGGGTGTCCCTGTTTCTGCCGCCGCTCTGCCGATAGCTGCCGAACCAAAGGCTGCTTTCCTGGGCGCTGACCAGGTTCGGGGCTAAGCTTTGGCTGCCCGTATTCACCAGCTGGATCGCTTTGCCGGTATTCCGGGCCGCGAAGGACTGCCCGGGCAGCAGCGCGAGGACCAGCAGCAGCGCGAGAAGCAAACTCGTGATTCTTTTCATGGGAGAAACCCTCCTGTCCGAATCCCGCCCGGGGAAGGAGCGCGCTGATTCCGACCCCTCCGGCGAGCATTTTCTTTTCTCAGAATCGCCGTCCAAGGACGACAGAGAGCATATATAGTACTCCATATATAAAAATACCACAAGTCTCCACAAAATGCAAGATTTTTGTGGAATTTAACGGAACCGAAAGTCAGGGCGTCCGAAGGCCGCGGCGTGGGAAAACGCAAAAAGCAGCCTTCCGGCTGCTTTCTGGCACCCACGAGGGGATTCGAACCTCCGACCTGCCGCTTAGGAGGCGGCCGCTCTATCCTGCTGAGCTACGTGGGCGTATTGTTTCGTGCCAGTATATTTTAGCCTCCGCACAGAGAAATGTCAAGCATTTCTTTGTGCGGAGGCGGATTTGCGTTCCGTGTTCTCTGTGGGAGCTGATTTGCTCCGCGATGCCCGGGGCTTACTCGGAGATCATGCAGGGCTCCCAGCAGGCGGGGGCTTCGAGGTCCATGAGCT
>CAMVKI010000157.1 GCA_947168005.1 uncultured Clostridia bacterium | reverse complement strand
CCTCTCGGGCATCAACGGGGAGCTGCGGCCCGGCATCGTCCACCGCATCGACAAGGACACCTCCGGCCTGCTGATCGTGGCGAAGAACGACTTCGCCCACCAGGCCCTGGCGGAGCAGCTCCAGGACCACAGCCTGTCGAGGACCTATGAGGCCGTCGTCAAGGGCGGCTTCCGGGAGGACGAGGGGACCGTGGACGCGCCCATTGGCCGCCATCCTGTGGACCGGAAGAGGATGGCCGTCACCGAGAAGAACAGCCGCTCCGCCGTGACCCACTGGCGGGTCCTGGAGCGCCTGGGCCAGTACACCCTGATCGAGTGCCGCCTGGAGACGGGCCGGACCCACCAGATCCGGGTCCACATGGCCCATATCCATCATCCCCTGCTGGGGGACACGGTCTACGGCAGCCCCAAGCCCGAGCTGGGCCTGGACAGCCAGTGCCTCCACGCCCGGGAGCTCCGCTTCCGCCACCCCCGCACCGGGGAGGAGATTACCGTATCCTGCCCCCGCCCCGCCTGGTTCGAGGCGGTACTGGACAAGCTGCGCCATCTGTAGCGGCGCAAACTGTGCGCCACATCCCGCCCCTGCCGTAGGGCGGCCTGACCCCAGGCCGCCGCAGCCCACCCGGACGGAATACAAAAAGTAAGAACGAATGTTTTACGTGAAACATTCGTTCTTGCAATATTCCTCGATCATCCGGTCCAGCTTTTCGGCGTAGGCCGCCGGGACCCGGTACATGGTCTCCACGTGCCGGGCGTTCTCCGCGAAGAGGCAGTCCTTGGGGCCCTGATAGAACCCATAGAGCGCTTTGCCGTCGGAGAAGGGCACGTTGGGGTCCTCCCGCCCGTGGACGAAGAGGATGGGCTTGTCCGACGCCGCCAGGGCGGGCCGCACGTCGGTCTGCCGCAGGTCACAGCCCGAGACGAGCCGGTTGAGCCCGCGATAGACCGGATAGAGAGAGCCGAAGGAGCGGCACAGCTGCTCCTCGCCGCTGATAAAGCCGCTGTCCTCCACCAGGAAACGGACCTGGGCCGGGCAGCGGTCGCTGATTTTCAGCACCGCCGCCGCCCCCATGGAGAAGCCGTGCAGAACGAGCTGTACGCCCGCTCCGAAGCGGCGGAGCAGCTCGTCGAGCCAGCGCAGCAGGTCCTCGCTCTCAAAAGCGTCGAAGCCGATCAGCCGCCCCTCGCTCTCCCCGTGGGCGGTGTTGTCGCAGCAGAAGAGGTCGAAGCCCCGGGAGGCGTAATAGTCCAGATAGAGGCCCGCGGCCTCGGCGTGGTCCGAGCGGTAGCCGTGGACCAGGAAGGCGATCCGCTTTCCCTCCCCGCCCAGGGGGTAGTACCAGCCCCGGAGCCGTTCGCCCCGGGAAGAACGGATCTCCAGCTTCTCAGCGGGCAGCTCCCGCAGGCACTCCGCGGCGGCGTCCCGCCGGAGATAATAGTCCGGCTCGTGACCCTTCTTGTCCAGCAGGGGTCCCAGGAGCCGGGAGCCGTTCCGGCAGAAGGTATAGCGGTAGAGCTCGGTCCCGAACAGGGCCGCCGCGCCCAGCGCAGCCGCCGCGGGGGCGGCGATCAGAATTCCCTTCTTCATGGCTCAGCCCATAAAGGAGCCCGCCGTCGCCAGCAGGGTGCACAGAAGGACGAAGATCAGCCAGGGCAGCTTCCCGAAGCGGCCCACAAGCTCGGACTTCCCCACCCGCTTCCGGGAGAACCAATAGGCCACGATGACGCCGATGCCCGTGACCACCTGGACGGCGCTGGCGAAGAGGGTGAAGCGGACGAAGCTCGCCCCGGCAAAGAGGGCCAGCAGCAGGCAGGGCAGGGACGCGCAGAGCCAGCTCAGCTTCTCGTTCCACCTGGTCTGCTCGTGGACGATGTCCCGGAGGTTCAGAGTGTTGGCCCAGAAGGAGGTCGCCAGAGCCAGCAGGGAGAAGACGTAGCCCACGATGCTGACCCAGCCGCCCAGCCGGTGGGACAGGTCCACCAGGGCCCCGTCCTCGCTCACGTTGGCCGCGCCGACGCCCAGGAGGGTGGTGATCGTCACCAGGAGGATCAGGGCCGCGTTGATCGCCAGACCCGCGGCAATGGACAGGCGGATGCGCCGGACGTCCCCCTCCAGGCCCTTGACCACCTGGGGCGTGGACATGACCGCCGAGAGGGAGAAGGACACCACGCTGAGCAGGGCCAGGGCGTTTTTGCCCCCGCCGAAGGCCAGGGGCAGGGCCTCGGTCCGGCGGGTCAGGGTGAAGACGAAGAGCACGGCCATGACCAGCACCATAGCGGCCACGGCGTATTTCTCGCAGATCCCCACGAGCTTCATGCCGAAGAAGACGACCCCCGCGCCGAAGACGTAGAAGAGCAGCATGCCCAGCCTTTGGTCCAGCCCGAACCAGCGCTCAAAGGCGGTGGCCGCGCCGGTGAGGAAGCTGCTGACGTTCATCAGCACCGAAAGTCCCAGCAGGGCAAAGGCGATCCAGGTGAAGATCTTCTTGAATTTGCCGGAAAAGAGCTCCCGGTCGAAGCAGGAGATGAACTGGGCGCCGCCGTTGTTGTAGCTGAGCTCAGCAATGACCAGATGCAGGAGGAGATTGAAGAGATAGCAGAAGCAGAGGATCAGCAGGATCTCCCGCAGGCTGTTCCGGGCCGCCAGGGCCGGAACGGCCAGGAACCCCGCGCCGACCCCGTGGCCCACGATGATGCCCGTGGCCTCGAAAAAGCTGAGCTTGGATTCGCCTTGGATCTTGGACATAGAGCTCCGTCCTTTCTCATTTGGTTTTATGGGCTGATTATACCATAAAACGGCAGAACAGGCAAGAAAAACCGCGTTTGTCCCGAAAGACAAACGCGGCTTTTCCTGCCTGTTTTTCATTTGATGTACAGTCCGAATTATTCCGCGCCGGTGATCTTGAGCTTCTGCAGCCGGGTCACGCGAGGGATGACGAAGCTGTCATACTGCTCGGTCTCGGCGGAGAAGGCCATGGTGGGAATGGCGTCGCCCATCTGGCCGGAGACGGAGCCGCCGGTGACGATCTTCACCTTCCCGTCCCGGTGCAGGTAACCGAGACGGATCTCGCCGGCCAGGTCGCCGCTGACGGGGTCCACGTCGAAGGCGGAGAACTCCACCACCTCCAGATAGTCGCCCTGCCGCAGCTCGGCCTCGGTGCGGGCGCCGCCCTCCACCACGAAGTTTTCCGCCTGGAAGCTGTCCTCCAGGCCCAGGTACTGGCTGAACTGCCGGGGTCCCCAGAGGGCTTCCACCACGCCGTCCCGGATCAGCACCCGGTCGCGGATGGCCGCGCCCTCCTTGTCGATGGGGTAATCCCTGGAGGAGTTCTTCAGAGAGGTGACGGCCTTCAGGGTCAGCTTGTCGCCGCTCATGTCCCCGGCGATGGCCTTGCCCACGGTCCAGTCGGAGAGCTTGCAGTGGATCATCTCGGTCTCGGTCTTGTAGGCAAAATACCAGTGGTAGAAGGACAGGGCGTCGTCGGTGGAGAAGAGGATGTCAATGCCGCTGAGCCTGGGCGTGGGCTCGGCCAGAAGCCGGTCCCTGCCGTAGCGCAGGGCCTTTTCCACGTCCCGGCGGAGCTTGTCCGCGTCGCAGGTGCCGGAGCAGAAGTCCCGGTAGACCTCGATCTCGTGGGCCCCGTCCCGGGCGTTGACCACCACCTCGATCTCGGAGCTGGGGAAGCGGACCGTGTACTCGACGCCGTTGGAGTTCACGAAATGCCGGGTGATCTCCTTGACGAAGATCTCATAGGAATTGACGTCCGCGTCCTCGGTCTCCCGGACGCTCCGCATGGCGCTGATGAAATCCCCGGCGATTGCCGCCGGGTCCACGGTCTGGAGCGGGGGCGAGACCAGGGGCCTGTCGTTGAGCCGATAGGCCGGGTTCTTAACCAGGGAGGCCTGGAAATAGATGTCGGAAAGGGTCTTTTGGAGCTGTTCGTCGCTGTCCGTGGGGTTGATTTCGCCGGAGGCGGCGCCCAGCTGTCCGTCCTCCAGGGGGCGGAAGAGGGTCACAGGATAGCTTCGGACCTCGGTGACCCGGTTCTGGTCCAGGGCATGGCGGATGAAGTAGAACTCCCAGCCCTTGACGCTCTCCTCCCGCAGCTCCCAGACGGTGCAGCCCAGGGCCTTGATCGCTTCGATGATGCGGTTCAGCATTATCCCAACCTCGCTTTCGTTTTCAGATAGGGGCCGCCGGCGGCAACCTTGACCCACTCCTTGTGGCCCTTGCCGCAGCCGCCGTTGCCCGTGACCTCCCGGTCCGTGGAGGCCATGGAGATGTTTCCGAGCAGGTCCGGCACGTAGCCGGTCATGACTACGGGGGAGACCACCTTGCCGGTGAGGACCCCGTCTTTGATCTCACAGCCCCGGTCCACGATGCACTGGATGCCCCAGTGCTTCGGGTCCTCCATGCCGCTCTGCTCGCAGCAGAGCAGATAACCGTGCTTCACGGAGGCGATCATCTCCTCCAGGCTGTGCTCGCCGGAGTCGAAGATGGTATTGGTCATCCGGGTGTAGGCCTTGTGGGCGAAGTTCTCCCGCTTGCCGTTGCCCGTGGGCTCCACCCCGAGACGCAGGGCGGAAAGGGCGTCGCAGATGCCGGTCTTCAGGACGCCCCGGTCAATCTCGGTCACGTCCCCGGCCAGCACGCCCTCGTCGTCGAAGGCGTAGGCCGTGACGCTCTCCTCGCAGAGGGCGCCCTCGTGCATGGTGCAGAGCTCGGAGCCCACCCGCTTGCCCAGATAGTCCGCGCCCAGGGCGCGGTTCTTGACGAACATGTCCATCTCCACGCCGTGGCCGAAGGCCTCATGGGCGATCAGGCCGCTGATCTCGGGGTCGGTGATGATCTCATACTCGCCGGGCTCGATCTTCCCGGCGGAGATCAGCTCCTCCATGGTTTTGGGCAGGCTTTCCAGCGCCGCGTCCAGGCCGTCCAGGATCTCCGGACCGCCGCAGCCGGAGACGCCCTTGTAGGGGTACTTGATCTCTTCGTTGTCGTTGGGGCCGTAGGCCGCGCAGACGCCCTCGGTATAGACGTAGCTCTGGCGCAGGAAGCGGTTTTTGGTGATAAACAGCTTGGAGATGTGGGTAGAGGAGGCGTTGATCTCGCAGTCCAGGGCCCGGGGGACGAGCTCCATGCCCCGGTCGGAGAGGGCGGTGAAGCGCTCCACCAGGGCCTTCATGTCCTCCCGCTCCGGCAGCCGCTCCGTCTCCTTCTCCACGAAGAGCTCCAGGGGCTCGTCCGGGAGAACGCCGGTAACGTAGGGCTTGACGCCGGTCGCCTTCAGGACCGCAAGCTGGGCATCCAGCTGGCGTTGAAGCTCCTCGGCCAGGGCCTCCGCGGAGGCGGGCACTTCGTTGAAGGCGAACTCGCTGTACTGCCCGTCCCTGCAGACCCGGACCACGCTGCCGCGCTCGGTGGTCATGTTAGTGCCGGAGACGCTTTTGGCGCTCTGGGAGACAGAGAGCCGGAAGCCCACGGAGTCCGTGGACAGGACGCTCACGTAGTCATAGGACTTGCCGAGCAGCTCCACCAGCTCCCGCAGCCTGGGCGCAAGCCCGTTCAGATAGGGGGAAAAGGGTGCTTTCATGGTCATTTTCCTTTCTTAATTGTTTTTCTTGCAGGTGGTTTCGTCGATCGTCACGCAGCCGTCGCCGAATTTCAGCTTCAGCAAGCCGCCCTTGCGGCCGAACTCGTTTTCCCCGATGGGATAGAGACGGAAGCTCATATCGTCTCCGTCCTCGTCGATGCACTTCGCCCAGAGCTCGCCGTCCTGCATCCGGACCTCGTCCACGATGAAGTCCGCGTCCTCGGGGTGCTCGTACTTGCCGCAGAAGCGCTCCCACTTCGACTTGTCCGGATCCCGGATCGCGATATCCTCGATGCAGATGATGGGCTCCGGCTCCTGATCCCTGGCGACAGCTTCCATGCCGTCCCAGTAGCCCAGATACGCTCTGACGTCCCGGTAGTCCCGGCTGCTGAGGATCACAAGGACCCTGTCCGCGTCGAGGAAGCGCTCGAACCAGGTGGCGACGCCCGGCATGCCGCCGCTGTGGCTGAC
>CAMVKI010000156.1 GCA_947168005.1 uncultured Clostridia bacterium | reverse complement strand
CCCGGAACGCCCGCCACGCCCGGCTCTTCACCTGGGAGGGCGCGATCAACCTGAAGAACGCGAAATATGAGCTGGACGACGGGCCCATTGACCCCCGGTGCGACTGCCCGGTCTGCCGCCGCTACTCCCGGGCCTATCTGCACCACCTGTTCAAGGCTGAGGAGATTCTGGCCCTGCGGCTGAGCGTCATGCACAATCTCTACTTCTACAACCGACTCATGGAGCGGATTCGCGAAGCCCTGGACGAGGGCCGTTTTGCCGCCTTCCGGGCCGAGTATTCGGAAAAGCTCAGCCGAAAAATCTGAAATCCTTGCGGAAACGCGCATTTTTTGCTTGCATTATGGGCCTGTCCCATGTATAATATTTAAGATTTCACTATGGAGGTTATTCTATGCTTCAGTTTATTATGACCGCCGCAGAGTCCGCCGACCAGCAGGCCCTTAATCCCATGAGCGGAATGCCCACCATGCTCATCATGCTTGTGCTCTTCATCGCCATCTTCTACTTCATGATCCTCCGCCCGGAGAAAAAGAAGAAGAAGGACGCCGAGGACCTGCGCAACTCTCTGCACAAGGGCGACAAGATCACCACCATCGGCGGCATCACCGGCAAGATCGTGGACATCAAGGACGAAAAGATCGTCATCGAGACCGGCGAGGATCAGGTCCGGATGGAGCTCCAGAAGTGGGCCGTTATGACCAACGAGACCGCGGAAAAGGAGAAGTCCAAGCGCGCCGAGGAGGCCAAGCAGGCCGCCCAGAAGGCCAAGGAAGAAAAAGCCAAAGCCAAGGCCGACAAGAAATCCGGCACGAACTGAGCCCGCCGCCAAAAACCGGGACCGCGCGCACAGGCGCGGCCCGGTTTTTTTCGTTTTCTCTTCGCGGGTCTTGTAATTTTTCCCGAAATAGTATATAATATCCCGAAGAAGCAAGGAGGTGCGATTATGGCTAAGCACGGCTTTATCAACGATATGCTGGACGTCAAGCTGTTGATTCTCTACGTCACGGACAAGCTCCTCTACCCTGTCGATACCCAGACCCTCTACGAGCTCTGCCTCCAGGACGACAAGCTGAGCTACTTTGATGTGATGCAGGCTCTGCCGCAGATGGTGGAAACGGGACATCTTTCCGAGACGGACGCGGGCTACGTGATTACGGACAAGGGCCGCGAGACGGCGGCGATCACCAAGGACTCTCTGGCCTTTCCTGTGATCCAGCGCGCTTCCAGAGCCATTGAACGCTTCAACCGGGAGATTCGCCGGGAGAGCTATACCCGCACGGAAATCCTGGAGCAGCCCAACGGCGAGGCCCTGGCCGTGATGCACCTGGACGACGAGCTGGGCAATCTGATCACCATCGAATACACCTGCCCCTCCCCCAGACAGGCGGCCTTCCTCACCAAAGCCTTCCCGGCCAAGGCCGACAAGCTCTACCAGCTCATCACCGAGACCCTGACGGCGAAGGACGAAGTTGAAGAAAATATTCCTTGATTATATTCCATTTTGTGGTATAATAGACCCAGAGGAGCCAAAAGGTTTCTCAAAGCACTTGAAAGGAGCGACGCAATATGAAATTCCAGATCAACGAGAAGAAGGTCACCCTGCCGCAGGAGGTCCACGCCTACGCCGAGAAAAAGGTCGCCAAGCTGGATCGCTACTTCCGGGATGACGCGGAAGCCTTTGTCGCTTTTTCCGTCGAGAAGAATCGCAATAAGGTGGAGCTGACCGTCCATGCCTCCAACATGTACTTCCGCGCCAGCGAAAGCACCTCGGACATGTATGCCTCCATCGACGCTGCCGTTTCCGACATCGAACGCCAGATCCGCAAGAACAAGACCCGTCTCGCCCGCAGGCTCCGCCAGGACGCCTTTGTCCGCAGCGCGGAGAACGCCACCTCCTTCGTCCCCGACGTGGAGGACACCGAGGACTACAAGCTGATCAAGATCAAGGAATTCACCATGATGCCGATGAGCCGCGAGGAGGCCATCCTGCAGATGAACCTGCTGGGCCACAACTTCTTTGCCTTCCGTGACGAGGATGCCGAGGGCGCCTTTGCGGTGGTCTATCGGCGGAACGACGGTGACTACGGCCTTCTGGAGGACGTTCGTTGATATAATCGGACAGTCTGTTGACAAGATTCGTTTCAAATGCTTGAACACTCGCCTGAGGTACGGTTCGCCGTACCTCAGCTTGTATGAAATTCACCCGGAGGAACGCGCCTATGACGAGACGCATGGTAGTATATGAAATCGCCAAGGTTCTGCTGATCCTTGCGGAGCTGGCCTTCGCCGCCTTTATCGGCTACTCTGTGGTTCGGCTTTTGTGGTTTGCCGTTCAGCTCGCGCTTTCCAAGCTCAGTCCGGAGCTGCTGAACTCCATTGCCGACGGCCTGCCGGAGCGGGTGGCCTTTGCCGGGAAATATATCCGCTTCTTTGTCACCGGCATGAGCGGTGAAGAAGCGATCTCCCAGCTGATTCGCCACGGCGTGGTTTTGCTCATCGGCTTCGGCGCCCTGATGCTGGCAAGGCTCGGACTGCGCTATGTGGAGCGGAGCTTCAAGCAGCGCTATATGCCCGAGGTTTTGGAGCAGACCTTCTCCGACCTCTCCTACGAGGCGAAGCGGCGCAGCGCCGCGGAGGAAACCCTCTGTGACGTAGGCCTGCTGAGCAGCGTGGAGCGCTACTACACCGCCAACCGGCTGGAGGGCCTGTACCGGGACTGCTGGGTCGCCTCCCAGGAGATCATCTGCGGCGGCGTCTACGCCGACGATTACACCAGCCACAAGGTCAAGGTCCGCGGGCAGTGGATGACGATCCGGCTCAACGTGGACTTCGACGCCACGGTGATTCTGGAAAGCCGCGGGACCAAGAACCGCTTCTCCCATCGGGGCATTGCCAAGCGGATGGTGGAGATCCAGCCGGATCACGAGGGGCTCGCCCAGCAATTTGTCTGCTACGCCGACTCCCCCGAGGACTTCCGATCCCTGGTTACGGTGGAGATGGCGGAAAAGCTGCTGTCCATGACGGAGCGCTATCCCGATCTCTGCGTGATCTTCCGCCAAGGCTGCATCCACGTCCTGATCCGCCGCCGTTCCTTCAACCGCCGCTGGGAGCCCTTCTGTCCCTTCTGCTTCCCCCAGCTCAAACGGGAAGCCCACCGGCTCTACGGCCCGCTGATGGATTTTACGGATATGCTGCTTGAATAATTAAGAATTAAGAATTAAGAAGTAAGAGGTAAGAGGTAAGAAGCTGACGGCTTCTTGCCTCTTGTTTTTGGCGTAAGTCGCAAAGAGAGGACTTCTCGTATGAAAGGCATCAGTGACCAGGCATCAGGCATCAGGCACCGCTCCAAATCACTTCGATTTTTTAACTGCATACCCCGTTCGATTCTTTTTTGTGTTTCTGATTTCCAGCCTTTTTCTGAAAACAGGTTTTCTCTTACGGGGGAAGCAGTTTTTTCAGCATAAGGCTTTCAGGCGGTGCCTGATGCCTGATGCCTGATGCCTGATGCCTATTGCCCGGTACGATCAACGCATCAAGCACACGTTTTCAACCAGGTCCTCAAATCGCGTATTTGGCGTATTCGAGTATCCTGCTAAGATTTTTAGATTGACATTTTCACCTTTTTATGATATAATACAGGCAGGCGTTCAGAAATACGCGAAATACGCGGGACATTCACTCCCTGCAATCCGAAAAAAGGAGGTGAAGAACGATGAACCTGTTTGAGGCTGTGAAGGAGGCCGTGCCCGTGCCGGAGGCCGCCCGGGTCTGCGGGCTGGTCCCCAACGGAAGCGGGATGGTCCGCTGTCCCTTTCATGAGGACCATACGCCCAGCATGAAGCTCTACGAGGACCACTATTACTGCTTCGGCTGCCACACCCACGGCGACGTGGTGGATCTCTACGCCCGGCTGGGAAAGCTCCGCCCCATCGAAGCTGCCCAGGTCCTGGCAAAGCTGTTTCGGGTGGAGGATCCCAGGCCCGTTTTTTTGCGGGACTAAAGTATCTTGAAAGAATTATATCAAATGAAGGAGGAAGATATGAACGATTTTACGCGCAATCAAAACGACGCGCTTTCGGAGCGGCCCGCCTGGATGAACGGGAAGCGGGTCAACGAGGTCCTTTTCTGCCAGGAGTTTTTGCGGGAGCAGCCCCTGGTCTGCGTGCGCGGCTGCTTCTACAGCATGGACGGAAGGATCGACAGCCAGGATCTGCTGGCCCACCGGGTCTATGAAAAGCTGAAGCCCTGGATCAGCACCGGGGTGGCGGCCCAGGTGGACCGGCTGCTGAGTCTGCTGCGCCGGGAGTGCTACGAGGAGAAGCTTCCCCGCTGGGAGGACCGGGTCCTGCTGGCCGACGGCACGCTCTGGCTTGAGGGGGGCTTTACGGAGGAGAAGTACTTCTGCCGGAACCGCTTCCCCATCTACTACAACCGAAACGCCCGCTGCGAACGCTGGGAGGCCTTTCTCCGGGAGCTGCTCTACGAGGAGGACGTCTGTACGCTCCAGGAATACCTGGGCTACTGTCTCATTCCCACGACCCGCGCCCAGCGCATGCTGATGCTGGTGGGCAAGGGCGGCGAGGGCAAATCCCGGATCGGCGCGGTGCTCCGGGCTGTCTTCGGGGACAACATGGTCACCAACAGCATCGGCAAGATCGAGACCAACCGCTTCGCCCGGGCGGACCTGGAGGGGAAGCTGCTGATGGTGGACGACGACATGCAGATGGAGGCCCTGCCCCAGACCAACTACATCAAGTCCATCGTCACCGCCGACTCCCCCATGGACCTGGAGAAAAAAGGGGTGCAGAGCTATCAGGGCGAGCTCTACTGCCGCATCCTGGGCTTTGGCAACGGCTCCCTCCGGGCCCTTTACGACCGCAGCGACGGCTTCTTCCGCCGCCAGATCATCCTCAACGTGCGGCCCAGGGACCCCAAGCGGACGGACGATCCCAATCTGACGGAGAAGCTGCTGCGGGAGAAGGACGGCATCTTCTTCTGGTGCGTGGACGGTCTGCTGCGCCTCGTGCGGAACAACTTCAACTTCACGATCAGCAAGCGGGCCAGACAGGCCCTGCTCAACGCCTGGCGGGACGCCAACAACGTCTCGCTCTTTCTCAGCTCCACGGGCTACGTCGCCTACCGCCCCGAGGGGCAGATCAGCTCCAGGGAGCTCTATCGGGTCTACCGCCAGTGGTGCGAGGACAACGTGACCCCGCCCCAAAGCGCCAGGGGTTTCGTGGGCTGGCTCATCGAGAACCAGGGGAGCTACGGAATCAGCTATACCAACCGGATCTGCCTCCCCACCGGCCGCATGGTCCGTGGCTTCGTCGGCGTCGAGGCGGAGCGCTCCGATCAGGGCGGCAGAGTATGAAAAATCCGCGTATTTGGCGTATTTCCGTCCGGGCTTACGCCTGCAGGGAACGAAAATACGCCAAATACGCGGCTTTTGAAGCTTTGGGAGCTGTGGAAACGAAACCGGGAACGATTTCAAAGTCGTCAGCCTTCCGGCGGGGTATGTGGCGCACAATGTGCGCCGCTACACGGGGGGAGCTGTGGCGCACAGTGTGCGCCGCTGCACGGGGGGCTGTGGCGCACAATGTGCGCCGCTACAGGGGGGGGGGGGATGGCGCACAGTGTGCGCCGCTACGGGCGGGCGGCCGCCTTGTCCTGGGCGATCAGGCGCTTCAGAGCCTCGACGGAGACCCGGACGGAGGCGGAGGTGTCCTCGCTCATGGTCTGGTCCAGACCGGCGGCCTCGCGCTCCTGGTTCCAGATTACGTGGAAGCAGGAGCCGCAGCGGACGCCCAGGGCGTCGGCCACGACAAAGAGGGCCGCGGACTCCATCTCGGAGGCCAGGACGCCCAGCTTCTTCCAGGCCTCCCACTTGTTGAGCAGCTCGTAGGAGACGGGCATCTTGTGGGGGCTGTGCTGGCCGTAGAAGGCGTCCTTGCACTGGACCACGCCCACGTGGGTGGTCTTCCCCATGGCGAGGGCCGCGTCCCGCAGGGCCAGGGTCACGTCCAGATTCGCCACGGCGGGGTACTCCAGGGGGGCGTACTCCCGGGAGGTGTGCTC